>NZ_CP039456.1:2228383-2545479 GCF_006974145.1 Changchengzhania lutea
TAGGTTTTTAAAAGAGACCTTTTTTGTTAAATGCCTAAGAATAGGCTATATATCATTTAAAAATGAACATTACAAGAGAAAACGTTGATGCATTAAACGCTGTAGTAAAAGTGGATATTGCAAAAGAAGATTATAGTGACACCGTCGAGAAAATTTTAGCAGATTACCGTAAAACGGCAAATATACCCGGTTTTAGAAAAGGGCACGTGCCTATGGGCATGGTTAAAAAGCAATATGGTAAAGCGGTATTGGTTGATGAGGTCAATAAGTTATTGCAAGATGCATTAAACAAATATCTTACTGAGGAAAAGTTGGATGTATTGGGGCAGCCGCTTCCAAAAACTCAAGATGAAATTGACTGGGAGGCTGATAGATTTACCTTTGAATTTGAATTAGGGCTTGCACCAGAATTTGATGTAAATTTAAAGAGCAAAAAAGCCATCACTCAATATACTATTGTAGCTGATGATAAAATGATAGATGAGCAAATTGAACGCATTCAAAAGCAATATGGCAAAATCATATCGCAAGAAGCTGTCGAGTCAGATAGTGAAATTACAGGGGTGTTTGCAAATGAAGAAAAGGAAATAAATAACACAGTAACGGTAACCTTAGATAAATTTAAAGGAAAGGCAACTGCAAAACAATTTGTAGGAGCAAAGGTAGGTGATGTTATTGTTCTAAAAACAAAGGGGTTATATGAGGATGATCATGAACTGATGCACGCCTTGAAGTTAGAGCATGATGCTATTCACGGTTTGGATATTGAAGTGTCTTTTACCATCACCGAAATTAACAAACGCGAACTGGCAGATTTAGACCAAGAGTTGTTTGATAAATTGTTTGGTAAAGATGCTGTAACGTCTGTAACAGAACTAAGAGCGAAGATTAAGGAAGATGCTGAAAAACAATTTGTACAACAAGCAGATCAGAAACTTTTAAATGACGTGACAGAATATTTAGTGGAGAACACGAAATTTGATTTGCCAGCAGAATTTTTACAGAAATGGATGCAACAGGCTGGTGAAAAACCACTTGACAAAGATGAAGCTAAGGAGGAGTACGAGAAATCTGAGAAAAGTTTACGTTACCAGTTAATTGAAGGGAAACTTATTGAAGAAAATGATGTGCAAGTGACCATGGATGATATAAAAAATCATGCTAGGGAAATGATAAAAGGGCAAATGGCACAGTTTGGGCAAATGGATCCTTCAGACAAAGAGTTGGATGATATCGCTGCACGAGTATTGTCAAATCAAGATGAAGCGCGCCGTATTTCAGAACAACTTATCAGTCAAAAATTAATTGGTTTGTATAAGGAAAAAGCAAACTTAAAATTAAAGGAAATGAGCTATGAAAATTTCGTAAAGGAAGTTTATGGCGATAAAAAATAGTCACTTCTTTTAATTATTATTATCTTTAGGCGCCTTAACATATCTGTTAAAAGCGCCTAATTAATTTATAAGATTTAATGCTCAATATGATTAGAGATTCATCTTTAGAATGAATCACGAATAGTCGATTGATAATTAGGTTTTTAACTTAAATAATTATAAAAAAATATGAATTACGCAAAGGAATTTGAAAAATTTGCAATAAAAGACCAAGGGATTAGCAGTACATATTATAACCAGATTTTAAGTAGCATGTACCCAACAAATTTAACGCCCAATATTATAGAGGAGCGTCAAATGAATGCTGTAGCTATGGACGTATTTTCTCGTTTAATGATGGACCGTATCATTTTTATGGGAACCGGAATTAACGACCAAGTGGCAAATATTATTCAGGCGCAATTATTGTTCTTAGAAAGCACAGATGCCTCTAAAGACATTCAAATTTACATCAATTCACCTGGAGGTAGTGTATATGCCGGTTTAGGGATTTACGATACCATGCAGTTTATTAAACCAGATGTGGCTACTATTTGTACAGGTATGGCAGCTTCTATGGGCGCCGTGTTGTTGTGTGCGGGTACTAAAGGAAAAAGAAGCGGTCTAACACATTCTCGTGTAATGATCCATCAACCCTTAGGCGGTGCGCAAGGGCAAGCGAGCGATATAGAAATTACAGCGCGTGAGATTTTAACTTTGAAAGAAGAATTATATAAAATTATAAGTAAGCATTCGGGTCAAGATTACGACAAAGTGTATGAGGACAGTGATAGAGATTACTGGATGAAAGCGGACAAAGCCAAGGAATATGGCATGATTGACGAAATTTTAACACGAAGTTAAGATAATAATTTGTAATTTTAAAAAATTGTTTTAGAGGGATTTAGAATAAATTACTTCATAAAAAGATAACGATTAATGGCAAAAGAAGAATTGGAGTGTTCGTTTTGTGGTAGAAAAAAACCAGAGACTAACCTATTAATAGCAGGATTAGATGCGCATATATGTGATAGGTGTATAGAGCAAGCGCACGGTATTGTTATTGAAGAATCTAAGCAGAGTGATAGTAATGATTTATCGGCGGAATTAAAACTTCGCAAACCCCAACAGATCAAAAAATTTCTTGACGAGTATATTATTGGTCAAGATATGACTAAAAAAGTCATGTCTGTAGCCGTATATAATCACTACAAGCGTTTGTTACAGCCAGTTACCAAGGACGATATTGAAATTCAAAAGAGTAATATCATTATGGTGGGTCAAACAGGTACCGGTAAAACCTTGATGGCAAAAACCATCGCTAAAATGCTTAACGTCCCATTGGCTATTGTTGATGCGACGGTTTTAACAGAAGCGGGCTATGTAGGTGAAGATGTAGAAAGTATTTTAACACGCTTATTACAGGCGGCAGATTATAGCTTAGAGAAAGCTGAAAAGGGGATTGTTTTTATTGATGAAATTGATAAGATTGCCCGTAAAAGTGATAATCCTTCTATAACTAGAGATGTCTCTGGTGAAGGTGTGCAACAAGCGCTATTAAAGCTTTTAGAAGGTACGGTTGTTAATGTGCCACCTAAGGGCGGACGTAAACATCCAGATCAGAAATTTATTGAAGTCAATACCGAAAACATTTTGTTCATCGCAGGTGGTGCTTTTGATGGGATCGATCGGGTGATCTCAAAACGATTGAATATGCAGGCCGTAGGTTATAGCGCATCGATGTCTGATGACGTGGTTGATCAAGATAATTTACTTCAGTACATCATTCCTAAGGATTTAAAGGATTTCGGATTGATTCCAGAAATTATTGGGAGACTTCCAGTGTTAACCTATATGGACCCTTTGGATGCCGATACCTTAAGAGCCATTCTTACCGAACCAAAAAATGCCATTATTAAACAATATAAGAAATTGTTTTCAATGGATAATATTGAATTTACCATTACAGACGGTGCACTCGATTTCATAGTAGGCAAAGCCATTGAGTATAAATTAGGTGCGAGAGGTTTACGTGCCCTATGTGAGGAGATTTTAACAGATGCTATGTTCGACCTTCCTAGTGGTGATGAAAAGAAATTGAACGTGACTAAAATGTATGCTGAAGAAAAACTAACAAAAACAACGATTAAGAAGTTGAAGGCTGTTTCTTAAAACAGAACTCAAGATGTTTACATAAAAAAACCACGCTAACTCGCGTGGTTTTTTATTTATGGATTAATTTAATTAATAAAGGACATTATGGATGAGAATTGTTATTCTCTGTGTTAAAAGTATACCTAATTAATCAACTCACAAAGCGTTTATTTCTATTTTAGACCACTCGGTTGAAATACTCGTTTAAAAACTTTTATCAACGTATTTGGTCGATATTAAATCAATCTTCTATAACAAACTCCACACGTCTATTAGCTTGTAAATCGTCATCAGAACAGGTCGTCTTGCAATCTGCTAAGACTTTGATTCACCATGGCCTGTGTTTTTGAACCTGTCCTTAGCAGCCATTGTTAATTAAATAGTGTACGGCAGACGCAGCACGTTTTTGAGATAGTGCTAAGTTAGAGATGCTATACCCGCATCTCATTTAAAAGCGGGTTAGGATTAATTATGAGATAAATATAGAAGGTGTCTAGAGTGTTGAAAAATTTCTTCAATAGTCGTTAAATTCGTCAAGTCTTTGTTTTCGTGTTGTTTAAGAGGTGTCGCTTTACTTAGACTAGGAGTTAAGTTTTAGTAGTGATTCTAAGTAACTGCGGGAGTTAGACAGCCTTGGTACTTTATGCTGCCCACCTAATTTATTGTTAGATTTAAGCCAATCGTAAAATAAATGTTGGCGAGCCACATGAATTTTTGGTTTGTTAAGCGTCATATTATTATAGCGTTTAGCCTCATAATCAGAATTGAGAGATTTTAAAGCATTGTCGAATAATTCATTAAAATAATTTAAATCCTGAGGAGGGGTTTTAAATTCTATCAACCATTCATGAGCCCCTTTTTCTTTGTCCTTCATATAAATAGGTGCGGCAGTATAATCTACAATTTCTGAATTGGTGCGATGACATACTTTTTTCAAAGCATCTTCGGCATTTTCAATGATGAGTTCCTCGCCAAACACATTGATATGGGATTTGGTTCTACCAGAAACTTTAACTCTATAAGGGCTTATCGATGTAAACCTGACGGTATCGCCAACCTTATAACGCCATAGGCCGCTATTTGTGGTAATAATAATGGCATAGTTTTCATGAAGTTCCACAGCACTTAGCGGGATGGCTTTTTCCTCTGGCGTATCGTAAACTTTCATAGGGATAAACTCATAGAAAATGCCGTAGTCCAGCATCAGTAATAATTCATCTGAATCATTTTGATCTTGAATCGCAAAAAAACCTTCCGAAGCATTAAAAATTTCATAGTACTTAAAATCTTTTGCTGGGAGGATTTTTTTGTATTGATCCACATAAGGCGTAAAGCTGACACCGCCATGAAAATAGACTTCTAAATTAGGCCAGACATCATGTAAACTAGTTTTACCCGTAGTTTCCAATACATTATTAAGGAGTACGAGCATCCATGAGGGGACACCCGTAAGGCTGGTGACATTTTCATTGATGGTTTCGTCAACAATGGCCTGCATTTTAAATTCCCAATCGCTCATTAAGGACACCTTGTTACTGGGCGTGCTACTAAACTCGGCCCAAAAGGGCATATTATCGATTAGAATAGCAGATAAATCACCAAATACGGTACCATTCTCCTTGTAGAGTTCTTTACTACCTCCTAAACGTAAACTTTTACCATTAAATAACTGAGATTCTGGATTATTATTGAGGTACATACATAACAAATCTTTTCCAGCAGCGTAATGACAGTCTTCAAGTGATTCTGCACTCACGGGAATAAATTTACTCTTTGATCTGGTGGTACCACTGGATTTTGCAAACCACTTAATGGGTGTGGGCCAAAAAATATTATTTTCACCTTTACGGGAGCGTTCAATCATGTCCTGATGCTCTTCGTAGTTTCTAATGGGGATACGTTCCGAAAATGTTTTGTATGTTTTTATCGAAGCAAAGTCATACTGCTTGCCAACCTGAGTGTCCTTAGCAAAATCTATTAAGCTGAAAAGCAGTTCGTTCTGCACTTCATTGGGGTATTTTAAAAACAATTCAATTTGGTGAAATCGCTTTTTTAAAAACCAAGAAGCAATAGAATTTACTAAGGGAATTGGCATATTTATTTTATATTTAAGAGCTTAAAAATAATACTTTTTTTTATGACCTACCATGGTGTTTTAACAAAAATGCAAACCGAGTTTTCGCAGCCCATTCAATACTATTTAGTATTTGAAAATGATTTTCTGAATATGAATCAGTTACTGGATAAAACGGTCAGTATTCGGTTTGTTAAATTTCAATGTTTAAACTGCGGATTGGACAAACCTATTTACAGACAAGGGTTTTGCAAAAGTTGTTTTTTTGAAATCCCTCAGGCTGCCGATTGGATCATGCGACCTGAATTAAGCACGGCACATCTAGACAAAGAGGATCGTGATCTGGACTATGAAAAGAAAGTGCAATTGCAACCGCATATCGTGTATTTAGCAAATTCCAGCAATGTGAAAGTGGGCGTGACCAGAAAAAGCCAAATCCCAACACGTTGGATTGACCAAGGGGCACATGAGGCTATTGAAATTGTTGAAGTGCCAAATCGGTATTTAGCGGGTATTACTGAATTGGCTCTAAAGGATCATGTTGCCGATAAAACCAATTGGCGTACCATGCTTAAAAATGATATTGCTGACGAAGATTTGGTAGTATGGCGCGAGCGTTTAATGCCCTATATCCCTGATGAGGCTAAAGTCTACTTTATTGCGAACAATTCAGAAACGCATCTAGAATTCCCCGTGCATAAGTATCCAGAAAAACCCAAAAGTCTGAACCTGAAAAAGGAGTTGAACTACACTGGAAAACTGACAGGTATTAAAGGACAGTATCTTATTTTTGAAGACAATACGGTTTTTAATATTCGCGCCAACGAAGGTTTGGTCGTCGATATTTCCATAACATAAAAAAATCCCAATCTATAACCATATAGATTGGGATTTATTCTGAAGTGGTTTAAACTTTTTTCAATTGGCTGCAAAATGTTTAAACCACTTCTCTAATTTGAGTTCAATTTAAATATCTTCTTGATCTCTTATATTTTGAATATATTCAGCTTTCTGAATTTCTCTACGTCTTTTTATAGACGGCTTTGTGAAAAATTGAGATTCTCTTATGTTTTGCATAATTTTTACGTTACGGTGTTTACGTTTGTAACGTTTTAAAGCACGGTCTATATTTTCGCCGTCTTTTATAATAATTTTAATCATAGTTCTTTTTTATAGTGTCAAATATTTAGGACTATCCTAAATAAGTTTGTAATACTTTACTTTTTGAGGTATGACGTAAGCGCCGTAATGCTTTTTCTTTAATTTGTCTTACACGCTCTCTAGTCAAATCGAAATTTTCACTAATCGCTTCCAGGCTCATCGGGCGTTTTCTATTTATGCCGTAATACCACTTTAATACATCCGCTTCCTTTTCAGATAAGGTGTCTAATGCTCTGTTAACTTCTACGTTTAACGATTCTTGCATAAGGTCTTTATCTGGACGGGGCGATTCACTAGACTTTACAACATCATATAAATTAGACGTTTCTCCTTCTTTAAAAGGTGCGTCCATGGACACGTGTCGTCCCGAAATGCGCATAGATTGCTTAACTTCCTTTAAACTAAGGTCTAAATTGTTAGCAATTTCCTGTGCACTTGGTGGTCTTTCATGCGTCTGCTCTAAGAACGAATAGGCCTTATTAATTTTATTAATAGAACCAATTTTGTTCAAAGGTAATCTAACTATTCGAGATTGTTCAGCAAGTGCCTGTAAAATTGCTTGTCTAATCCACCAAACAGCATAGGATATAAATTTAAATCCTCTGGTTTCATCAAAGCGTTTCGCAGCTTTTACTAAGCCAGCGTTGCCTTCGTTAATTAAATCTGGCAGTTTTAAGCCTTGGTTTTGATATTGTTTTGCTACAGAAACTACGAAACGTAAATTGGAGGTGGTAAGTTTATCTAAAGCTTGTTGGTCTCCTTCTCTTATCCGTTGTGCCAATTCGACTTCTTCGCTGGCCGTTATTAAGGGTATTCTACTTATGTCTTGGAGGTATTTGTCTAATGATTTGGATTCTCTATTGGTAACTTGTTTCGTAATTTTTAATTGGCGCATGTAGTATATTTAAGATTTATTGTTGAACATCCATAACTTAACGTTTTTATTGCAAAAACCTAATAAATTAGTTATTATTTTTACCAAACACGAAAAAAAGAACAATTATTTAATTAATCGTGTCTTTTTTCGCTCTATTTCTAATTAAAGCACCCAAAACCTTTCTTAAACCTTCTTGGGTAGAAGCGCTTGTGGTATCTGCTTTTTTAACTTGGGTAGAATCTGTCTGAGCCTTATTGCCTTTAAGAATATCCACAAAAACCTCTTTTATGGGATTCTGCTTTTCCTTATCCATAATAGAATCACTTTTATTTTTATTACCTGAAATAATATCACCAAGCATGCCCTTCACTTTATCTTTACCTTGATCTATCAATTTTTGTTTTTCGATTTCAATAAGTTGCTTGGTAAGATTAGCGACCCCGCTGGTTAAATCTGTTGATACATTGGGATTATTATAAGTACCAGAGATAATCGCCGTCACAGGTATGGAAATGGTATTTGCTTCTTCCGTATCAATTTTACCAATAAGTCTGTTCACTTCACTTCCCAAGTAGGACGCAGGAATATTAAATACAGCATTATAGTTCATGGTCTTATCAAAACCATGGGTTCCAAAAACATCAATAACGATATCCTTATATTTAAACTGAAAGGGTTTAACGCTTACTTGTCCGTTAGAAAATTCCAATTGTGTTTTTAAATCCTTTAAATCCAACCTATCAAAGTCTATAAAGCTTAAAGCGCCACCCAATTTACTTAGCACCTTACTCTGATTGGCACTAATACTGGTGGTCAATAATTCGGCTAAGGCTTTTCCGGACACTGAACTGAGATCTAAAGAAAAATCATCATTTAAATTACCCGAAAGCCCAATGCTCGTATTTAATTTTCCTTGAAGAATTCTAGCCACGGGAGCCAAATTTTGAAGCAGTTCCAATTCATTGAACGATTTTGAAATATCAAATTGATCGGCGACCAGGTTTAAATTAAACTTTGAAACATCATTATTGGCGATAACGTCTCCCGCAAGTGCTAAGGTCCCGTCAAACAAGCTAGAGGTGACGTCGCGGAGTGCCACTTGTTCATCTTTAATGGAAATTACGCCTTTAACATCCTGCAATTTAAGATCATCATAAATTACAGTATTGGCATAGGCGCTCACTGTGCAATCCAGAAATGCTGGAATTTTAAGCGATTCCGAGGTCTTATTAGTTGCTTTGTTTTCGCCAGTAGCTTCTTCTTCTGTCATAAAATCACTCACCTTAAAGACGTTAGAATTCAATGTGAAATTACCTTTTAGCGTATTATCGCTAAACATAAAGCCAAGTAGGTTTGTAATGGTTCCGGTAGCGCTAATGTCACTTTCACCGGTTTTAGCTTTAAAGGATTTTAAATTGACATTACCTGCGTTTAAAGTCATATTCGCTTCAGAAATTTGCATCGGCATATTAAATGCGTCGTTAGCAAATGTAACATTACTCACGTTGGCATAACCATCACTTTTAATTCTTGAATAGGCATTGGTTTCAATGGCATTCATATCAAAAGCCGTATTTATTTTTCCTTTTAAAATCCCTGTCAAGTTTTGTTCTAAATCAATTGGGTAGGCTTGGCTCAGATTGGCCAAATTCAATGTGCCGTCAACCGTCGCATCCACCAGCATATTTTTTGTTAAATTTCTCAATGTAGCAGACGATTTGAAAACGTCCTCATCAATTTTAAAATTTAAGGTTTCAATATCTATATAGGTGTCATCGGCATTTCCTGTTGTGTTTTTAATGCCCATGTTTATAGAAATATTATCGACACGTTTCGGAAGGTCTGGGTATTTAAATGAGGCATTATTTGAAGTCACGTTGATATCTAAGGTAGGAATCGTGTTATTGGTCATCTGGCCTTTTATAAGACCTTTAATTTTAAAATCGCCACTGGTCTCTACGTTTTCTATATTTTTTGAATAGGCTTCAGGAATAACAGCCAAAAAATGTTTAAAGGATGACGAAGGATTTTCAAACGAAATGTCAATGTCTTGACCATCATCCAACATTTGAACATAGCCTGTAAACTCTAAAGGTAATTGATTGATGTAACCTTTATTTTCTTTAAAGGTATACTTATAATTGGTTAAATCCAATCCTATGAGCGCATCAAGTTTAACGGCATTATTATCTAAATAATTAGTACTGTCTATGGTAATACTGAGGTGGGCGTCGCTAGTGGTCTGTAATTCTGACTGGTTTGCAGAAAAGAGGCCTTTTCCTTGATGATTTAATTCTGAAATATGCACTATAATGTCTGAGGCTTCATCAATATAAGTTAGTGCGCTTTTGTTGATCTCGTAATTTTTTAAATCGAATGAAAAGTACGTACTGTCGGTCGCTGCATTTTCCTTTTCAATAAGGATGTCATAGTTATCGTTGCCAAATTTATTGGTTTTTAGCGTTAGCAGTGCCTCGTTAATTTCAATGGCATTGACAACAATAGGGTCGCCACTACTGGTTTTAAAAAGCTCTTTTACGGGCATGCTAAAGGCAATATCTTTAGCCGTCGCTAATGTTTCATCTTTAAAGGGTTCAAAATTGGTAATCACCAAATTACTCACATTAATATGGGCGTTTGGGAAATCCCTAAAAAAACTTAAGTTCACATCGCTAAACTCCACGTTCGCATTCAGGTTATTGTTTATAAAGTTTTTGACCATGGTTTTAATTTGACCTTGAAACGCAAACGGAATAACCAATAACAGCGCCATGATAATTAGTATACTGATGCTTGTTATTTTTAATGTTTTTTTCATGAGAATTTTTATGCTAAAATGTGTGGAACAATCGAAGTCTAAGTAAATGAATATTCTTTAAAGTGAATGACTCATAACATTTATTTATTGCCTCATTATGAATACTTTAACTAAATGAGCTCAATTTCTTCGTTAATAGCTAGTTTGAACCGTTTTCTGAATAGATAAACCCCCAAGTATAAAAATGGCGTATCACAGGCCGCAATAAGCACTTTGAATAAAAAACCAGCGATTAGCAGGCCTAAAAATTTATCCCAAGCTATAATGCTGAAGGCGCACAACAAAATGAGCACGGTAAAGGTATCTACAAACTGAGATAAAAAGGTTGAAAAGTTATTGCGCAACCACAAGTGTTTGCCTTTGGTAAGTCGTTTCCAGAAATGATAAATTTGAATATCGACAAACTGCGCAAACAAATAGGCCATCATACTGGCAAAAACAGCAAGCATGGTATTGCCAAAAACGGTAGAGAACATGCTGTCGGTTACGGGAGACCATGCTGTTGCGGGTACTGCATTTGATACAGAAATAATCAATAATGAAAAAAGCGATGCAAAAATACCAGCAACCACTACTTGGTTCGCGCGTTTTTTACCGTAAATCTCGCTGATTAAATCTGTAATTAAAAAGGTAATGGGGTAGGGCAAGATGCCCACGGAAAGTTCAAAAAGCTTCGTCCCAAACAATTCGATGTCTAAAGGATACCAGTAAAAGAATTTTTGAAATATTAAATTAGAAACCACTAAGGAGGTAATAAATAACGAGCCCAAAAGTAGATAGATACGTTGGGCAACAAGTTGGTCTTTAATGGTCATAGAGGCGGTAAAAGATTTAAATAATGGCAGCATATGTATCACGGTTCCAGTTAAAACAGTATGAAGAACTAAAATTGTGAATAAATAGCTTGTTGTAAATATAAAGTAAACCATTTACTTTTCATTATTTTGCTTTCACTTATGATGCACCCAAAAATTTTCCACATTGCCTTAGGCAGTAATAAAGGCGATAAATTTAAAAACTTGCAGCAGGCCTTAGAGGTCTTGCATCAAGATGTGGGTACTATAACCTCGATTTCGAGAGTGTATAAAGCCCCCGCAGTCGGATTTAAGGGCGATGATTTTTATAACGCCTGTATTCGTATTGAAAGTCATTTAGAGCCTGAGCAGCTTTTAAAAACACTTTTGGACATCGAAATTAAAATGGGACGCACCCGAACATACCATAATACCTATGAGGCTAGAACCATTGATTTGGATATACTTTTAGCTGAAGATACCATTATAGATACAGCACCCCTTCAAATTCCGCATCCTGAAATGCATAAGCGTAGGTTTGTGTTGCAGCCGCTACAGGATATTGCGCCCAAAGTGGAGCACCCCGTATTAAAGCAGGACATGGTGGCATTGTTAGAAAATTGTAATGATTCTTCGGTTTTAGAACCTTTAAATATTTGGCTAAAAAACCCAAGTAAGTCCTGCGATTTTTCTAAATACAGTTACATCGCCATTGAGGGGAATATTGGTGCTGGAAAAACCAGTTTAGCTACAAAAATTGCGCATGACTTTAATGCCAAACTCATTTTAGAACGCTTTGCAGACAATCCGTTTTTGCCTAAGTTTTATGAGGATGCCCAACGGTATGCGTTTCCATTGGAAATGTCGTTTTTGGCAGATCGTTATCAACAAATTTCGGATGATTTAGCACAATTGGATTTGTTTAAAGACTTTATTGTAAGCGATTATGATGTGTTTAAATCGCTTATTTTTTCTAAAGTCACCTTGTCTGCTGATGAGTTTAATTTGTACCGCAAGTTATTTTACCAAATGTATAAAGATTTGCGTACTCCAGATTTATATGTATATCTCTACCAAAATACCACAAAACTTCAAGAAAATATAAAAAAACGTGGGCGCGATTACGAACAAAATATTGCCGATGAGTATTTAGAAAAAATAAATACAGGGTATTTAGGGTTTTTAAAAACCCAAACTGATTTTAACGTCAAAATTATTGATATCTCTGACAGGGATTTTGTAGATAATCGCGCAGATTATTTATGGGTTTTGGGAGAGATTTGTGGGGAGTGATTTTTGGGTTGTGCTTATCGTTTATGTATATCTTGAATAGTGCGGTTTTGTGTGCGAGGATTTTCCGAAGGAAAATCGGATGCAAGCAAACAAAGCAACTTACATTGGTTAGGCTAAAACTAGCAATTTTTTATATACTGTTTTGGCTTTTAGTGCTTTTACCTTTTAATAATTCATTTTAAATTCCCAATTTATATATCTAATTCAAATTGAAACTGGTTTGATATTCTTTTCTAAGAATTTAATATTTGTGTATATTTCCTTTGATAGAAAAAAATCATAAATAAGCCTATTTTTCAATATGTTTTTTTTATATCTTATTTATTGTAAATGTAAGTATATGTTCTTGTATTATTATTAATGTCTGTATAAGTTGATTTAATTAAAAAGTCATCGTTATCATAATCATTTAAGTAATTTATTGTTCTTGTAATGACACCACTTTCATAATATTCGATTTTACTAATATTATTAACATTTAATGACATACCAGCAGCCGTAAGTTCTTTTAAAATGTAAGGGATATTTGTATATGGAGACTTTTTATTGTCAAATGTATATATTTCAAATGCATCTGATACCGTCCTTTGTGTTCTTTTTAGAGAGTTTTCAGTAGCATTGTATTCGTAATCATAAAACCGGTTAGAATTATTAACTATACCAATAATATTTCTTGTTAAAAGTATATTTTCAGAACTATAAGTATATAAGAAATCATATCTTATATTGTCATCGGTGTCGTATTGTGTTAGCCTTTTAATTTTATTTTCACCATCGTATTCAAGTAATGTATATGCTATTGATACTATAGCGTTATCATCATAAGATCTATTAATCCGAACAACATTTTCATTATTATAAACATATTCGTCTTCATTGTTTAATGCATCTGTTCTTTTTTGTTTAATTAATTTCTTTGCCTCATTATAAACAAATTCATAGCCAACACTATTTTCTCCATTATATGTAGAAGTAGTATTTGTTAATAATTTAGGAACAACAATTATACTTCCTTCATTATCATCAGAAGAACAAGAAGTTAAAATTAAAAATATTGTAAAGGTTGATAAAAAAATATTTTTCATAATAATTTGTCTGTTTAGTCTATTTTTTCGTGCATTAAAGCCAACGATCATGATTTGAAATCGTTTGATAAGCAAAGTTAGAATTTTATAAGTTTAGAATCAAGTTAAATAATCTGTAAAAACTTTCAAAAAAACAAATTTGTCATCCATACCTTCTTAATAATAATAAAACGATACACATTAAAACATCCTAAATAACGTCGTCACAAGACGCCCTTTTCCGTCTTCCAAAATATGCTCTCCCAATTGTGTTTGGTCTTTAATTTTTAAATTAAAAGGCGGTTCTAATATATTAACCCCACTGTTTTGTTTTAATCTAATGCCTTGGCCAGAAATTATGTCTTTATTTGGTTCAAAATTGCCCAAAGGAATGTGTTCGGTTAGGATGATGTATTTATAAGCGGCTAATTTCTTAGTTACTTTTTCTATGTCCGTATTAGACAAATGTTGTAACACCTGTCTTAATATAATGCAGTCTGCTGGCGGAAGGTCATCTTCTATAATATCTATGCAATGGAATTCTAAGTTGTGTTCCTTGTATAATGTTTTGTTCCTATCAATAAGGTTTTCAACAATATCCATAGCCATATATTTTTTGGAGTGTTTGGTAAGATGTTTTCCAATATTAAAATCGCCACAGCCTAAATCGCAAACGACTAAGGATTTATTGTGAGATTCTAAAAAGGCCTTTATAGTTTGTAGATATGGTATGGTGATTTTTGGGTCGTGGGATCCAACCCCAGAATAAAAATCGAATGCTGCACCACCCCAAAGATGCATGTCGTAAATCTGGTACATCACAGCTTTGGTAGGCCAGGGTTTCTTCGGAGTTTTTCTCACCTATTTCAGAATTCAGATAGCTTATTAAACACATCCCAAACGACTACCCCGCAACTCACCGAGATATTCAACGAATGTTTGGTGCCAAATTGCGGGATTTCAATCACCACATCACTGGCATTTACGACATCTTGCGACACACCTTTTACTTCATTTCCAAATACTAATGCGTAAGTTGTTTGTTGTTTAGGTTTGAAGTCGTTTAGCATGGTGGCGTTTTCAGCTTGTTCAATAGCGCAGATTTTTACGTCATCAGCTTTTAGTTTTTTAATAAGGTCTAATGTGTTTTCAACGTGCTCCCAGTTTACAGTATCGGTACTTCCCAAAGCGGTTTTATGAATATCCTTGTGCGGTGGCGTTGCCGTAATGCCACAGAGGTAAATTTTTTCAATAAGAAAGGCATCACTGGTTCTAAAAACCGAACCAATATTATTTAAACTCCTAATATTATCCAATATAATAATGATGGGTGTTTTTTTAGCTTCTTTAAAGCCATCAACACTTAATCTATCTAATTCGCTGTTTTTTAGTTTGCGCATATTGTTTCTTGTTTTCGTCATTGCGAACGTAGTGAACCAATCTGTTCGTTTTTAGCTCCAATTAAACAGATTACTTTTGTCCTTCTTCCTCAGAAATGACGTTTGCATTGTTGAAATCTATATACTATTGTAGATAACTTCTAAAAAATCAACTTCATAAAACATGAAATTTATGGTACATTGCATGCTACAATTTTGACAAAAATAATGAACTAGTTTAAACTTTTTTTATTGAAGCGAAAAATAATGATTTTTTGCTCAATTGAAGGCTTTTTTGAACTGCATAGCATCGCTACGGAGTAATAAAAAGACAATAGGTGATTGAAAAATAACATTTTGCAGCCCATTCAAAAAGTTTAAACCAGTTCAACATTAAATAAATCCACATTCTCATTGGCTAAAAAAACAAAAAAAGTAACGCCTTTAATGAAACAATATAATGCCATCAAGGTCAAGTACCCTGATGCGCTGCTGTTGTTTCGTGTAGGTGATTTCTACGAGACCTTTGGTGCCGATGCTATTAAAACAGCAGGTATTTTAGGGATTATTTTAACCAAACGGGGCGCGGGTAGCGAAAGTGAAATTGAATTGGCAGGATTTCCACACCATTCCTTAAACACCTATTTGCCAAAATTGGTCAAAGCAGGTGAGCGTGTGGCTATTTGCGACCAACTTGAAGATCCAAAACTAACCAAAACCATTGTAAAACGTGGCGTAACTGAATTGGTAACCCCTGGTGTGGCTTTTAATGATGAGGTTTTAACATCAAAATCCAATAATTTTTTATGCTCCGTCTATTTTGATAAAAAATATATTGGCATTTCGTTTTTAGACATTTCAACGGGCGAATTTTTAACCTCTCAAGGAAACGCAGAATATATTGATAAACTGCTTCAAAATTTTAATCCGAGTGAAGTATTAGTATCAAAACAAAAGCGTACCACATTTAATGAGACCTTTGGGAGCGATTTCCATACCTTTTATATGGAAGACTGGGTGTATCAAACAGATTATGCCTACGAGACTTTAGTAAAACATTTCGACACAAAAACATTAAAAGGCTTTGGTATTGAAGATTTATATGAAGGCATTATTGCATCGGGCTCTATCTTGCATTATTTAGGCGAAACCCAGCATCATAAGTTGCAGCATATTACATCTATTTCTAGAATCGCAGAAGATGCCTATGTGTGGATGGATAAGTTTACTATCAGGAATTTAGAGCTTTACAATTCAACCAATCAAAATGCGGTAACGCTATTAAACGTCATCGATAAAACTATTTCGCCTATGGGCGGAAGGATGTTAAAACGCTGGTTAGCATTGCCTTTAAAAAACGTTGAAAAAATAAAAGAGCGTCATGAGGTGGTTGATTTTTTAACAGGTGAAAACACCACGCTTCAAAAGATTCAAAATCATGTAAAGCATATAGGCGATTTAGAGCGTTTAATTTCTAAAGTAGCCACTGCAAAGGTGAATCCGCGAGAAGTGATTCAGCTTAAAAATTCCTTAGAAGCCATTGTGCCCATAAAAGGATTGGCAACTCAATGTACTAATGAATCCCTTAAAATTATTGGAGACAAATTGCAGGGTTGCGATGTGCTCCGTGAAAAAATTAAAGAAACCCTTAATGAAGATGCGCCTGTAAACGTATTAAAAGGGCATACGATTGTGGCTGGGTTTTCTTCAGAATTAGATGAATTAAGAGGCTTGTCCAAATCAGGTAAAGACTATCTAAATGGGATGCTCGAACGTGAAAGTGAGCGCACTGGGATTACATCACTTAAAATAGCATCCAACAATGTATTTGGATATTATATTGAAGTACGTAACACCCATAAAGATAAAGTGCCCGAAGAGTGGATTAGAAAGCAAACTTTGGTAAATGCGGAGCGCTACATTACAGAAGAACTTAAAGAATACGAAGCCAAAATTTTAGGAGCTGAAGACCGTATTCAAGCCATTGAGCAGCAGCTGTTTTCTGAGTTGGTGATGTGGCTTCATCAATATATAAAACCTGTGCAGCAAAACGCCTATTTAATTGGGCAATTAGATTGTTTGTGTGGGTTTGCACAATTGGCAAAGGATAATAATTATGTCTATCCGCTTATTGACGAGTCGCATAAATTAGATATTAAAAACGGGCGCCACCCCGTTATCGAAAAACAATTGCCTATTGGGGAGCCGTATATTGCTAATGATGTGTATTTAGATCGAGCAACCCAGCAAATCATCATGATTACGGGACCCAACATGTCTGGTAAATCGGCTATTTTACGTCAAACGGCTTTAATCGTGTTACTGGCTCAAGTGGGAAGTTTTGTGCCGGCCAAGTCTGCGAGAATTGGTTTGGTAGATAAAATTTTTACGCGAGTCGGAGCCAGTGATAATATTTCTATGGGGGAATCTACCTTTATGGTAGAAATGAATGAAACAGCGTCTATCTTGAATAATATTTCAGATAGAAGTTTAGTATTGCTTGATGAAATTGGTCGAGGCACAAGTACGTATGACGGTATTTCCATTGCTTGGGCCATTAGTGAATATTTACATGAGCACCCTGCAAAGCCAAAAACACTTTTTGCAACGCATTATCACGAGCTTAATGAAATGACTGAAACCTTTAATCGCATTAAAAACTTTAATGTTTCGGTGAAGGAATTAAAAGATAACGTGCTTTTTTTAAGAAAATTGGTTGAGGGCGGAAGTGCGCACAGTTTTGGAATTCATGTCGCTAAAATGGCGGGGATGCCTCAACAAGTTTTACATCGTGCTAACGCTATTTTGAAGAAATTAGAGCAATCACATTCTAGTGAAGCGCTGACAGATGGGGTCAAATCAATTAAAGATGAGATGCAATTAAGTTTTTTCAATTTAGACGATCCGTTGCTTGAAAATATAAAAGAAGAGATTTTACATATTGATATTGATACACTTACGCCGGTTGAAGCGCTTATGAAATTGAATGAAATAAAGCGGATGTTAGTCAAGAAAAAAAGAGCATAAAAATTAAATGTATTATTTTGTAAAAAAGCCTTTGGTTTTAGTAGAAATATTTTAAATTTGCATCCGCAATAGCGATATTGTACGTTCATTATAAACTGCGAAAGTAGCTCAGGGGTAGAGCATCACCTTGCCAAGGTGGGGGTCGCGGGTTCAAATCCCGTCTTTCGCTCTGATACTTTAAAACATACCAAGCTGAAGTGGTGGAATTGGTAGACACGTTGGACTTAAAATCCAATGTCCATTAGGACGTACGGGTTCAAGTCCCGTCTTCAGTACTTAGAAAAACCGTAAACGATTATTAATCAATTGTTTGCGGTTTTCTTGTTTAATAAATAGTCAACATCTAGTCAATAATCTTCAAAATTTATTTTTATTACGTAGTCTTTTCTTACTGTTTTGTGTTTATATTATTATATTTATTTAAATAACATTATATGAATATAGAAGTACAAAAGGCAATTGAGAACGTCAGATTGGTTGATGCAGATAGAAATTATTGGTTTATAAGGTCGTATGGCGGTCAAATGTTTCAAGATTTCGTACAAAGAAAATATGTTGGAATTGGTTTAAATGAAGTGCCATTTGAGTATCTAAATGAATATAAGGAAGCTGATGATGATAACAAATCATATAATCGGATAAGAAATTTTATTGAAAAAAATACTGCATATAAAGATGGCGAAGCTACCAAATGGGCGAACCAGCTAATAAATTTTCAACACAAAGCAAAAAAGGGGGATTTAGTAATAGTGCCAAATAAAAATTCCTCTTATTTTCATATTGGTGTAATAGAAAGTGAAGTTTATCAAGTTAATGAAGACCTTACTTTTTTTCATAATAAGAAATATGAAAAATTCCCTGACAAGAGAAGGGATGTTAGATGGGAAAAATTAATCAGTCGCCATGACGTAAGGGCTGATTTAAGAGGAATGACTTCAACCCACCAAGCAATAACACTTGTTAATAAATATTCAGAAGGAATTGAAGGTCATATTTCGAGTATTTACATTAAAGAAGATAAAATGCACCTTGTCATCAAGGTTAATCAGGATGAAGATATTAACGCTTTTGACCTTAAAGATTTTTTATCTAGTATTACGTTTTTTTACAAAGAATTTTGTGCCGAAGAAGGTATAGATGTTGAAGATTTAACAATAAAAATTAAATTACAATCTAAAGGGAAATTAGCATTAAAAGCAGCTGTTTATGGTGGTGTATTTGGTATTGCAAGTCTCATTCTGCTATCAAATGATAATGAATTTAAGGCAGAAGTTGCTGGACAAAAGATTGAATTTAAGACTGGCGATGGGCTATTAAAAAGTATTTCTGATTTCAAAGATGCGAGTCAAAAGAGAAAAATGGAATATGAAATCTTTAAAAATAGTATGAAGAATTTAAAGGTAAAAGTGGTTGATGAAAAGGATGATGAGTTAAATAATGATGTTGCTAATGATTCTATAGAAAATGGGGAAGCTGATAATGGAAAGAATAATAGTGCTAATGATTAGAATCCAAACTAATTTTTTGTCTTCTATCTTTTTTTCTATATGAAAAACCTCGTATGATATTAGGTATAATGGGACATAGAAAAGCATAAACTCGACTAAAAAGATACTGATATAATATAGTATAAATAACTTTTCCATTCTAGGCAGTAAATATATTAATAATATAACGATTTAATATTTTACGTAGTATTTTTTTTATGATTTAATATTTAAGTGCTGATAAGATAGGCTAAATCTAGTTTAATTTTTTTGATAAAAATTCTTTTTATTTCTGTCCTTTTTAAAGATGTATTAACTAAAATATTAAAAATGCAAAAAGATTAATTCTAACGTTGTTATCGCTCTCTTTTTCTTTCAATAATTTCATTAAAACCATTGATGACAACATCTATACGAGCTAAAAGTTCCGTCATAATAATCTTTTTTGGGTGTTTCAATTCGTTATCATTACAGTAAGCCGTAATAAGTTCCTGTAGAGTAGTAAAAAAGGGTAATTCGTTTTCAGGAAATTCAAAATGATAAACTTTATATCTATCAAAAAGGGAGTTACTAAATACTAGTAGGTTTTTGTTTTTTAACCCTTTTAATTTTTCAAAAAAATCGTTTGGGTCAATAAACTCGAAAAAACTATTTTCAGAACTCAATATTTCGCTAAAAAAATCATCGAATTCAACCAATTCCTTATCTATTGCTTCAAAGATTTTATTCGCTTTCGTACTTTTCTCATTGCTTCTTTTTTCATTATGGAATTCAAGAATTTTCTTTTCGATAATATTTAAATCTTCTTCTTTTTTAAAATGTAGAATGTTAGCAATTTGACTAGTATTTATTTCAGAAGTATGTTTTGAAATATCCAACCCTTTTGTTAATAGAGAAACCAAATCTTCTTCTGTAATGTTTAAAGACCCAATTTCTCTATGATATTTAAGGTTGTTGTAAATTGTCTCGTAAGAGTACATGGTATATTTTCCTTGTTCTGCGAAGTTCAAAATTTTAGAAAGAGCAGTGTCTAGCTCATTATTTTCAAGAATTCTAAAGTTATATCCCATAAGAGTATTGAACGCTTCATATTCTTCAGTATTATTGATTTTTCCATTTCTGGAGTTAATTTCATTTTTTAATTTTTCTACATCAAGAAATCCTGTTAAAACAAACTCATAAATAGAATCTGAAAATATATATATATCTTTTTCGTTTTGACTGCTTAAATATTTATCTGCAAACTTATCTCTATAGCTTTTTTCTTTTTCCTCTTTTGTTTTCGATTTAATTATCGGTGTGCCTATTTTGTCATCATCATCTAGGTCAATAAATAACAAAAAATTATCAATACCTTGCTTGTCTTTTAAATTGGAAATTGTTAATTCACCATTTTTAAATTCATTACTGATTATTGCGGTGAAGAAAAGCATTCTATCAATTTCCCTATCGTTTTCATCTTTATAGTAGTTATACAGCTGACTTAAATTCTCCAAATAGAATCCGAAAGTCCTTAAATTTTCAATGTTATGGCTTCTAAAGAAGTGAATAACGATTTTTTCCTTACTAGCTAGAAATTCGTGAAATTCTGTATCAGTAATATTTTTTATATAACTATTAAATAGCTCATTATAATTAGCAGTATAATTTAATATTCTACCTATAACTTTTTCCTTTATTCTGTTATAGTCACTTTCCTTATTGATTTCTTCTTCTGCGGAAAAGATAATTACTTTTGCATTTTTATGTTCGGTATATTCATTTATCAAACCTAGAATTTTTTCAGGAGCTACAGCGCACCTTTCTAAATCATCGAAACACAATACAACTTTTGACACGTCGAGATTGATTTTTATACCTTTTGTGAAGTCGATTAATTGTGTTCCCCGTGCAAAAATTTTACCAACAACGTTAGCTGTATTTCGTAACAACTTGATAGTGTTTTTAATTTCTTTATTCTGCAGTTTATCCGAAATGGGTAATATGCTACTAAATAAAAGACTTTCAGCATCTTTGATACTTTCAATACCATTAAGAGAAATATAAATTGGTCTAAATCCTAATTCTGTAGCCTTTTTTTCAAGTACATTTTTCCATAAATAAGTTTTACCGCTTCCCCATTTTCCACTAATTAGCAAAGCATAAGTGGTTAGTTTTTTATTTAGATAGTCCTTAAATATTGATTCTATTTTTTTTGATTCCATTGCATAATGATTTGAACATAAAAATAGTTTAACTGTGCGAAATAACATCAATAAAAAGTGAAATGGTTATTGGTAGTTACACTTTGGTTACAAAAGGTTACAGTGTAACGCTAATGATAGATTATTTTTATTGGTTTTTAGGTTGTTTAATCATCATGATTCAAATAAATCGAATGTTATTGAAAAGAAACAATGAAAACGATGGCTTTTGTTAAAAATAACGGCTTTTTTAAGTGTAACGTTACAGTGTTACACTTAGCGTTACAGTTGGTCAAAAAAGGGTAATGCAAAAATAAAATGGAGTGCGCAACGTATTCCATTGGTAAGCCTAAAGTTTTACAGTACCTTTTTTGTTTCTCTTTAACTTCTTCTTCCGGGCTTCGTAATTGTTTCTATTATTACATGACTTACTGCAGTACTTTGTGCCGGCTCTTTTCTTTGTGATGCTAGTTTTACAAACCACGCATTTACGTCGTTTAATAGGCACTTTTTTAGGGACAATTTCTTTGTGTATTTTAACATCATCAGAAAGGTAACGTTTTACGTCTTTATCTAAATGCGTAAAGCGTTCACTTTTACTTTCTGAAAAGTTCCGTAATGCGTTACCATTTATAAGACGGTTATTAGCTGATAAAACTTCTAGCTTTTGTACTAATAATTGTAATACGTCTGCCTGGGTATTAGAGGTGCAAAACTCATGCTTTAATTCATGAAATGTTTTTTTTGCTTTGAATCGTTGCGCTCTTGAAAAGGTTTCCCAATTAGTGGCATCACATAGGAAAAGCCATTTTTGGCGTTGTCGAGGTGTCATTTTACGAAGTTTTGCGCCTTTATCATAAAATATCATATCACGCCACACACTAATCAATAATAGTTTAATACTGTTTAGGTTTTCAGGTTTTAGTATATCTGCTAAAACTTTAATATTATGTTTTCTGCCTAGTTTAGTGCTTTTGATAGCTAACTCTATTCTTAAAAGGCTTTCAGTGTCTTTAGGTGTTGCAATACCTTTATCATAAACTTTAACGTTGTACTCCTGTCTTTTGAGTTGTTTGCCATCAAATATTTCTTCGGTTTTTAATTGCCCAAAAGAACTATTTTGATAGGCTCTAATCCCTCTAATTATTGATTTAATGGGTTTGTCAGGTTTTATATTAGCACCTAATTCAAAGTTTTGTAAGATGGCTTTATTAGGATTAACTTTAAATGTGTTTTGAAGTTCTTTAACAGTTTCTTTAAGCATATTCATATCAAAGTCAAATGCATTATGCTCTCCATTATTGTAATATTTGGCTAATGAGCCACGAATAATTAAATGATGGTGCTTTGAAACGGTAGATGGTACTATTTTAAAAAACAATCCCTTGTAAAAGGCGTATTTGGCCTCACTTATTTCTCCTGTATTTTCATTTAGCTTCGATTGAAATTGTAGCAATGGGTTATGCTCCCAATCATGGGGAGTAGTACCAATACATAGTATTTTCACACCGTCTATGATAGCAAAGAGATTTTTTGTAGTTTTGGAATGGTTTGAAACTTGTTGCTAGGTTTGAAACTAACATTTGAACAAAAAAATAGAGGGCTTTAAAAGGTTCTCTTTTTTGTTTTATTGTAGAAAAAAGCACGACTTCTAAATCGTGCTTAATCCAATAATAAATAACTAGAACAAAACTTATAGTCTTCTTATTTTTTCATAATTAGGTCGAAAACCCTCATTGTCCAAAGGGGTTATACCATAGCTTAAAAGTTTATTTGTACTTTTTATAATATCTTTTATCTGATTTTTATAAATTACCTCATTGTCAATAGCTTCATTTAAATCATTAGTTATTCTAGTAATAATATCCAATTTCTGATTTTGAGCTTTACTGGTAGTGTAATAAGTTCCCTTATCGTCTAAATCCTTAAGATATTTATCGCTCAACTCTACACCTGTTTTTTTAATTATGAAGATATTATCAAGAAATTTTGAAGAGTGTTCAATTAGAGTTTTTTCTGCCAAAGAGCCATCTTTGCCTAAAAGTTCTAGTAAGGTCTGTATTTTTGCATTTGGGAATTGTGAATCTTTGCGTAGCATTTCAGTAACCTTTTTCCAGCCAAATTGTAGAATTTCGGTTTTCTCTATAATGGTTAATTCTTTATCGAATAGCTTTTGAACCTCGATTAAGCATTCATTTAAAAAAGGTATCTTTTCTTCGTTGTATTTGCGATTTTTTTTGATGAAATCTCCATCGCAGTATAAAAATTTTGGAGTGAATTTTGTTGCTAGATTTTTACTCATGATTACTGATTTTATTTATTGGTTTAATTTTATTTAATGAATTCCTGAAGCAGAAACCTTCATTTTTAAGGCTATGCGTTCTTTTAATTTGTTTGAAATAGGAAATGATTGTGATAGTGCTGAATTGAGAAATTCGATTGTCTTTCTGGAATCTGAATTTTCATCAGGAAGCTGTTTTACCTGGTCCAATAATTGTTCTGCTAATAACTCTGGGTTAACCTTTAGTTTTTCAGACAGTTTAATTATTAACCTTGCTGGTATTGGCTTGCTGTGAAAGCAATATTTTAGCGCATTTATAAGATGTGCGCTTTGCGTTGATTGAACCTGCATAGCTTTAGTTATTTAAGTTCAACTAATGCAGCTTCTACATCTACTCTACGAAAATATACTCTATTCCCAATACCTAAAGGCTTTAGTTTTTTTGATTTACACCAATTGTGAACTGTGGATAAATCAATAGATAGCATTTTTGCGACCTCATTTCGAGTAAGGTATTCCGTGGGTTGCTTTGGTTGGAACTCTTTTTTAAGTTCGTCTAATTGGTGTTTAACGCCCTTAACTATAACCTCTGTAAGTTCATCAGGGGTAACTTGAATGAATTGAATATTTGCCATTTCTAATTGTATTTATGGCAAATATTTCTTTGAGAAGTGTATTTTATTTAATCCAAAAAGGTATTATTTTAAGTACGTGCTAACTTTTTTGTCTGTAAATAGAATCTTTTAAATCTATATAGCGTTTATTTCGATTCTCAACAGTTTTAGTTTCTGCTACATATTTAGATTTTATTTGAATTAGTTTTTCATATTCTTGGTTTAGCCAAGCGGTAAAGTCTTTGTTTGAGCAATCAATATATTTGTCATCTTTCATTTTATGAAACATAAAACTTAAGAACCTTGCATTGCTAGGGTTTTCATTATAAATTTTATCCCATAATTCGTATGCTTTTTCATTATTACCTGTAAAAATCTTTGGGAATGGGTTTGTGTTTATTAACCTTTCATTAGTTGCTATTTCTTTGTCTAACTTTCTCAATTGTTTCCAAAAAAACTTATCGAGTGCATCCAATTCATTTGCGCAATGGAAAAAAGTTGATGCTTCCTTATTATAATCACTAGAGTTTAAAAACTGTTTTATAGCTATTTTGGCATAAGCAAGTTGATAAACAGATGTTTCCAAAGAAGATATTCTTAATGGCACTAAAGAGTTAAGGTGTTCTTTATATTTAACATTTAATTGAATTGGAAGATTTAATAAATAAGTTTTTGTTTCTTCAATTTGGTTAAGATTACGGGTCTTTTTATCTTCTAACCAATTGTCAATTTCTTTATAAAAATCTTTAACTTTATTCATTTGAAATGTTTTTAGTTTTGATTAGAAACCTTTTTGTCTATTATACTTAAGTGGCTCTCTTTTTTTTCTTTTAAGGCTTGCAATGTGTAAAAGTCTGCAATTTGTTGAGCATAATCTAACGAGTTTTTGCCAATATAATTTAGTAGCATTTTTTCTGATGAATGAGCAGTTATTTGCATAATTAAAGGTGTCGGAAGTGTTCCGTATAAATTAGTTGCAAAAGAACGACGGCAAACGTGTGAAGACATCAATTCCCATTTTTTATATGTACCGTTAATTTTACGTTTTTGTTTGTTGCCTTTGCCTTTTTCGGTTACGGTTATTTTACTGCCTTGTATCATTTCATCAATTTCAGCAAGTTTGCAAATTTCTTTTATATGCTTATTGAATTTCTGAATTGATATTTTATAAGGCAAACCACTTTTGATAATATCCTTTGTGGTTTCCAAGACAGGAATAGTTACATTCTTTCCTGTTTTTTGTTGTTTTAGTTCTATTACATTTAAGCCGTTTCGAGTTACAAAACTGTTTTTGTTGAGGTTTAGTAAATCGCCACCTCTTTGACCAATATTGCAGCCTAATAAAAGCCATTTCCTAGCATTTTTATGCGCTTCATTAAGTAGATTAGTCTTTTTAATGGAGTTAAGTTCAGTAGGTGTTAAATAAAGTATGTTTTCATTTTTGGATTTAGTGCTATCAATTTTTTTGAACTGTATGTTTGTTTCAATACCGTTTAGTTCAGCATCATGGCAAACCGTTTTTAAATCTGCTATTTTTTTTAGAGCATAACTTTTTTGATAGCCTTTTGTTTTTAGTAGATAATTTAGAAAGTCTTTTGCGAATTTTATATTTACGTCTTTAACCTTAAATCTGTTCGTTTTTTGATATTCTATTATCATTTTTTTTAATGACGAATAAGCGTTTTTTCTACTTTTTGATAAGCCAATACCGCCTTTAGCGTTTTTTCTTGTATCAACTTCATCAATAATACTTTGTATAGCATCGGTTAGTAATTCGCTTTGTTCTGTTTCATTAATTCTTTCAAAATGTAAATCGATTTGGTGTAACAGCCAATCCCCACTTATTTCATTTCCTTTAGTATTAGCTTCATTAAGTTTTTTGAGTATTGCAGTTTCTAAATCTTTTAATTCAGTAAGGAGGTTTTTGTTATCTGCATTGTTTTGTTTTGGTAGTCCAGTATCATTACTCCAATTCTTTGGGTTGATATTTAAGCCAGTTTTTCTTTTTATTACATTATTTCGACCTAATGAAAGTCTTAGGTAAATAGGAGTGCTTATAGACTTGCCTTGAAGTAAAAATTTAATAGTTGCCATAAATTGAATATTTGAACGTTCAAATCTAATCAAAAAATAGGAGTTAGTCAACATCTAGTTAACATTTAGTCAACCATATTCAATAGTATAATACTTTATTCAATAATTTGTTAATGAGGATTGTTTACTGTTTTTGTTGAGTTTAAAGGGTTTTGTGTGTTTTTGTTGAGGATGAAAAAATGCTTTATTGAATGGTTTCAAGTCCCGTCTTCAGTACAGATGAAAAGTCGAAACGAAAGTTTCGACTTTTCTGTTTTAAGAATGGCTTTGAGAGTAAAGTTCTCAGCCATTCTTAAAACAGAAAAGCAATCCAACTCTTTGGGTTGGCTTTTCCCAACATGTTGATATGGGACTCGACGGAATCACTTCCCGTCTTCAGTACAAAGCCTTTACATGATTTCTTGTGAAGGGTTTTTATGTTAAAATTGGTCATAAAAAAACCCGTTCTTAAAAGAACGGGTTTTTTATAAAATGATAATTTAATGCTTAGTTATCATCAGTAGCTTCATCAATAGCATCTTCTGCTGCTTCTGCTGCTTCTTCTGTTTCTTCAACAGCGTTATCAATAGCTTCGCCAGCTGCTTCAAAACCACCTTCTACTGCTTCTCCAGTTTCTTCAGCTGCATTTTCAATAGCTTCACCTGCATTTTCTGCATCGTTTTTTGTTTCTCTACATGATGTGAATGATAATCCTAATGCGACTAATAATACACCGCTTAATAATACTTTTTTCATTGGTTTGTGTTTTAGTGTTAATTGTTTAAAATACTGATTACGAATTTAGTGACTTTATATAAATCCACCGAAAATTATATTAATTTTTTTAACATAATTTGCGTATTAAAGTTATATACGTAGATAATCGAGAATATGGATGACGGCACCCTTGTTTTTTTTAATATAAGTGGCATTTTTACGGCCCATTTCTGTGCGTTTTGTAGCGTTAATCACTAATTCCTTTAATGTTTTATTAAACTCGTCCTGATTTGAAACAGATGCCATCCCACCATGCTTGATTAATGCGCTGGCTTCTGGGAATTTATCATGATTATTACCAATTATAACTGGAACACCAAATACTGCGGGTTCCAGTATGTTGTGTAACCCACTATTTCCCATGGCGCCACCAACGTAAGCCATATCGGCATAACTATATATTTTGGTAAGTATGCCAATAGTATCCACAATAAAAACTTGAGCAGACGCTAAATCTTGATTTTCCATTTCAGAAAAAAGTACACCGCTAGATTTGATTTTTTCTTTGAGCTGTTGTATTTGTAAGGCTTTTATTTGGTGCGGTGCAATTATGAATTTGAGGTCTTTCGAAGCTTCATGATTCAAATAATTAATAAATAAGGTTTCGTCTTCAGGCCAAGTACTACCAGCAACCACACATAATCGATTGTTTTTAAAAGTTTCAATAAAGGCTAGTGTATTGTCTTGGTCTAATTGACTGGTTACACGGTCAAACCGTGTATCACCAGATACCGTGGCGTTTGTATAATCAATAGACTCCAGTAAGGCTTTAGACGCTTCGTTTTGAGTAAAAATATGATCAAAAGTAAACAGGGCTTTTCTTAGAGTACTGCCATAAAATTTAAAGTACGATTGGTTTTTTCTAAATGCAGCCGAAATTAATATAGCTGATAAATTCTTGTTTTTTAATGCTTTCAAATAATTAGGCCAAATGTCATATTTAACGAATATGCTGAGTTCTGGATTTACAATATCGATAAATTTTTTTGCGTTCCGTAGCATATCAATAGGCAAATAAACCACCACATCTGCGATTGGTGAGTTTTTTCGAATGGCATAACCTGATGGTGAAAAAAAACTCAAAACAATTTTGTGAGCTTTATAGTGCTTTCTTAATTCTTTAAACACCGGAAGCCCTTGTTCGTATTCACCTAAAGATGCACAATGAAACCAAAGCGTTTTGCTTTCAGGAGTTAAATTGGTGGTTAATATGCTGAAGGTATTGCGTCTTCCATCGACACCAAGTTTAATCTTGTTATTAAATGGTGCGATGCATTTCAGAATGAAATCGACAATAAAAATTCCTAAACTATATAAAATACCCAATTCTAATTCTTTGGCGCTAAAATACATTTCTTTAAAATAAAACCATTGGTAAGCTGTCCTAATTTTGTAATTTCGTGATTTAGATAAGTCTAGATTAGTATGTTAGTTTCCTTATTTTTACATGCAAATTATTTCGACTATAAAATTTTTTAGATGAAGAAAATTCAAATGGTAGATCTTAAAGGTCAGTATCAAGGTATAAAGGATATCGTGAATCCATCCATACAGGAAGTTATAGAAACTACAGCATTTATAAATGGCCCAAAGGTTCATGAGTTTCAGAAGAATTTAGAAAGGTATTTAAATGTTAAGCATGTTATTCCTTGTGCAAATGGAACCGATGCCTTGCAAATTGCCATGATGGGGCTGGGTTTAAAACCCGGCGATGAGGTCATAACTGCAGATTTCACGTTTGCCGCAACGGTAGAGGTTATTGCGCTTTTAAATTTAACACCCGTTTTGGTTGACGTTAATGAGGATGATTTTAACATTAATATCGAGGCCATCAAAAAAGCCATTACACCAAAAACAAAAGCCATAGTTCCAGTGCATTTATTTGGCCAATGTGCCAATATGGAGGCGATTATGGAGATTGCAGATGCTAACAATTTATTTGTTATTGAAGATAATGCGCAAGCCATTGGATCTACATACACTTACAAAGATGGCCGAAAATTGAAAGCAGGAACCATTGGTCATGTGGCTTCTACATCGTTCTTTCCTTCAAAAAATTTAGGTTGTTATGGTGATGGTGGTGCTATTTTTACTAATGATGATGAGTTAGCACATCGTATTAGGGGTATTGTAAATCATGGTATGTATGAGCGCTATCATCATGATGTGGTTGGTGTTAACTCAAGGTTAGATAGTATTCAGGCCGCTGTTTTAGACGCAAAGTTGCCGCATTTAGATGCTTATAACAAAGCCAGAAGACATGCTGCAGGAAAGTACAATAAGGCTTTCAAGGATATAGAGAGTATCATCACCCCTAAAACAGTTAATGGATGTGATGGCATCTGTGATACCTGCGATTGTCATGTATTTCATCAATACACATTACGGGTAAAAGGCGTAGATAGAGATGCGTTGGCAAAACATTTAAATGAGCATGATATCCCATGTGGTGTATATTATCCAATTCCACTCCATAATCAAAAGGCGTATGTGGACTCTAGATATAATGAAGCAGATTTCAAAATAACCAATCAGTTAGTGAAAGATGTTATTTCTTTGCCCATGCACACAGAATTAGACGATGAACAAATAGAATTTATTACTTTAACACTTATAAAATTTATAAATGGATAAAATATTAGTTACTGGTGGATTGGGATTTATTGGGTCGCACACTGTTGTAGAACTACAAAATGAAGGCTATGAAGTTGTTATAGTAGATGATTTATCAAATTCGTCTATCGATGTTTTAGATGGTATTACAGCAATTACTGACAAGAAACCATTGTTTGAAAAATTAGATCTAAAAGACAAGACTGGTGTTGAACGTTTTTTCGCAAAACATCAAGATATAAAGGGCGTCATACATTTTGCCGCAAGTAAAGCCGTTGGTGAGAGTGTTAATGAACCTTTGCTCTATTATGAAAATAATCTGAGCACCTTAATTTATATTTTAAAAGAACTTAAGAAACTCCCAGAAGCGAGTTTTATTTTTAGTTCATCTTGCACAGTGTACGGGCAAGCAGACGAATTGCCAATTACAGAAAATGCACCTGTAAAGCAAGCTGAGTCCCCATACGGCAATACAAAACAGATAGGTGAAGAAATCATCGGTGATACGTGTAAAGTGACACCAACTTTAAAAGCGATTACACTTCGCTATTTTAATCCAATCGGGTCACATGAATCAGCAAAAATAGGTGAGCTACCCATTGGAGTTCCTCAAAATCTAGTGCCTTTTATTACGCAAACCGCTATTGGTTTACGCGAACAGCTATCTGTTTTTGGTGATGATTACCCAACGCATGATGGTACCTGTATTCGGGATTATATTCATGTGGTTGATTTAGCGAAAGCACATGTGGTGGCCTTGGGTAGATTGCTTAAAAATAAAAATGGTTCAAATTATGAAACCTTTAATTTAGGAACGGGTAAAGGAAGCACGGTACTCGAAGTGGTTCAATCTTTTGAGCGTGTTTCTGGTAAAAAGTTGAATTATAAAATTGTAGGCAGAAGGGAAGGCGATATTATTTCTGCCTATGCCGATACTAATAAAGCGAACAATGTTTTGGGGTGGAAAACGCAGCTTAGTTTGGATGAGGCGATGCGATCTGCTTGGTTGTGGGAACAGAAGGTTAAAAGTAGTAAATAATATTTTATTATAAAAAAGTAAATACAAAAGAGCCATTCCTATTAAAACGGAGTGGCTTTTTACTGTCTTATACATATGGTTATTAAGGTAAAAGATTATCGGATATTACCTTTTTAAGAAAGTTTTAAGAGTTTTAACCGACTTTATTTATAATTTCATAAAAGTTAAGAAGGTCTTAAAAATATCTTTTTTACATTTTCAAATCAATCAAATCAATCAATCCGCTCTGTGAATTATTACTCGAAAATATTGCTTTTCGCATATTGCTTATTTTTTACCTCAATAGAGGTGACTGCCGATCCTGCAATAAAGACAATTACCCAAATTCAAATTGATAGTTTAATTAAGGAAAAAAGCATCGATAACGATATGACACAATTGGAGTTATTGATACTTTATGAAAATGCCATAAGAGAGAAACATCAAGATTCTATTAATATTTTTAAAACTTTGGCTATTCTTAATGCACATTTGGAGCAGCCGGCAGATGCCTTTAGTTTTACAGAGAAATATATAAATAACACATTAGATTTTTTAATTTTGGATGATTCTTCATATGATGCTATAAATGCTACTAAAGAATATAAGGCATTGAAAAACAGGTATATGATTAAGCTGAATGTGCTCACATTTCTTTATTTATACATAGCTTTAATAGGCTTTTATTTTGCCTTTGTTATATATTTTTCAAAAAAGGCTCATGCCGCTACTAAAATATTTATTGGTGGATTTGTTGCTGTGCACTCCTTGTTTATTTTAGAATTTGTTTTATACATGTCTAATTTACAATATAAGATTCCGCACACTTATTTGATGGCATCGACAGGAGCCTTATTATATGGGCCATTTTTATATTTTTATTTTAAAGGTGTTAGTCTGAAATATAAATTTAGAAAAGTAGACTTGTTACACTTTTTGCCATCCTTGTTGTTACTCATATTTCTAACCCCATTATATTCATCCTCAGCATCAGAAAAAATTAGAATGATGCTAGATTTAGATGTATCATACAAGTTTTTTAGTTATACCGTATTCATTTTAAAAACGAGTTCTTTAATTATATATGCGTTTTTAATTAGAAGGCTTTATTATAAATATAAATCTAGCGAAAGTAAAACACCAGTATCATCGTCTATAGAAAGTTGGAAGAAAAATCTTTATAAAATTCATTTGGCTTACGTGCTGTCTTATGTCATATATGGTATATCAAGTACAAGTATAATGGGTGATTTGGGTAGCTTGGTTAACCATGCACAAGTAGGTCTCATGTCGGTCATGGTGGTTTACATTGCTCATATGGCTTATGTTCAACCAGATATTTTCAGTAATAGTTATGTGTCATTAAAAGACAAGTTATTTCTCAATAAATATAAGCATTCTGGACTTACGAATGCCCTCTCTGAAGAGTTAAAAGAAAATTTGATTAATTTGATGGTTCAAAAAAAGGTGTATAAGGACAACACCATTAACTTGGAGTCGCTTTCAACACAATTAAATACCACAAGGCATAATGCGTCTCAAATTATAAATGAACATTTTAATATGAATTTTTTTGAACTTATTAATACCTTTAGAGTTAAAGAGGCTATAAATATGTTTAAAGAAGATACCCATGGCAACCTCCACATTATTGATGTGGCTTACGAAGTGGGGTACAATAATAAGGTCACTTTCAATAAAGCGTTTAAAAAGGAAACTTCACTCACGCCTTCAGAATTCATTCAAGCGCTAACAAATAAAAGAACCTACGTAAATCCTGAGTAAACATTCATCGGAAGAGTAAAGTATTATAGGGATTACCAATATTTACGTACACTATTCTTTTTTTTACTCTGCAATTGTAAAAGGTAAGGTGGTAAATGCGCTTTACTTAAATAATAGATTTCTCTAAACTTTGATTTCACTGTAAAGTATAATTTTTTGAATTAGTCACTTAAAAAAACTTTACCGCCTGCCTTTTTACAATCTGCATAGACTAATTCAAAACAATTTATTTATGAAAGTAAAAAACTCCTATTTAATTCTGGCGTTTTGGCTATTGGGTATTTCCATAGGCTTTGCGCAAGAAAAAACAGTTTCAGGGAAAGTTGTAGACAACAACAACATGCCCCTGCCTGGTGCCACAGTGTTAATCAAAAACACTGCCACCGGAGCATCAACAGATTTTGATGGAAATTATTCTATAACCGTTAATCAGGGCAATACTCTGGTTTTTAGTTATTTAGGATATATTCCAAAAGAAATTTTGGTTGGCGCATCTAATACCATTGATGTGGTTTTAGAAGACGATGTAGAATCTCTACAAGAAGTCGTTGTGACGGCATTGGGGATTAAGCGTAAACCAAAAGAATTGGCTTATGCTACTACGGTAATAAGCCAAGAAGCTTTGGTGCAAGCTGCACCTGTTGATGCTACATCGGCGCTTGTTGGTAAAGTGTCTGGTTTGAACATTAACTTCAGTGACAATGGTGTTAGACCTAATGCCACTGTTAGATTAAGAGCTTCTACTTCCATTAACGGAAATAATGACGCATTGATAGTAATTGATGGTGTCCCTCAATCTAGTAGTGCACTGTCAGACTTAAATCCTAATGATATTGAATCAATTAATACACTTAAGGGAGCTTCTTCCGCAACCTTGTATGGTTCTGCTGGAGCAAATGGAGCTTTAATTATCACTACAAAAAGAGGTAAAAACAATGGGAAAATTAGTATTTCTGTTAATTCTGCTGTTACTTTTGAAGTGCTAAAGTTCTTCCCCGAAACGCAAAGCAAATATGGTAGTGGTTCTGATGATGTTTTTACTTATACACCAGATGAAAATGAAAGTTGGGGTGCTAGATATGATGGTACTATTCGTCAGATTGGCCCTGTACTACTTGATGGGACTTTCCAAACAGGACGATATGCTCCAGTTAAAAATGGTAGAGAAAACTTCTTCGAGACAGGTATTGGAATTCAAAACGGAATTTCTATAAGTGGAGGAGACGATACTTCTACCTATTTCTTTTCAGCACAAAGAATAGACAAAACCGGTATTACTCCAGGCGATAAATATTTTAGAGATAACTTTAGATTTAATGCTACTAAAAAATACGGTAAACTTGAAACGGGAACCATAGTATCTTTCTTTCAAGATAAAGTAGATGCAGCTGGACCTAGTCCAACAGATGGTAGTTTTTATAGAATCTTATTAAATACACCTGCCCATATAGATTTGCAGAAGTATAAAAACTGGAGAACAGATCAATATGCTACACCAGACACTTACTATAATGCATTCTTTAAAAATCCATACCAAGTTGTAGATCAAAATAGAGACACGAATAGAAGAAATCGTTTACAGGCGGTTGCGAATTTTAAATACGCATTTAACGACTGGCTCTCTGCAACCTATTCTTTAGGGGGGACATGGTCTAATAGAGAAACTAAAAATACGCAAGAAGCATTTGCCTATGTTCCAAACACACCATACTCAAGACCTTCTGACGAAGTAAATGCTGTAGCAGATGGAACTAGTAGTGACTTTAGATTAAACTCGGATCTTTTATTTAATATAGAAAAGCAATTATCAGATGATTTTAGTTTAAGAGTTATTTTGGGAACACACTTAGAGTCTCGCAGAAATAATCAAATGAATATTATTGGTAATAATTTATTTACTAATGAAATTTTCAATGTAAATGTAAGACAAGGAAATTTAGCATTTAACACAACTAATTTTGCTTCTCCGCAAAGTACATTCCAAAAGCGATTATACTCTTATTTAGGGGATGTAACTTTAGGGTTTAAAGATTATTTATTTTTAACTGGATCATGGAGACAGGATACGTCTTCTACCCTTCCTGCTCAAAATAACACTTATCAATACTATAGTAGTGGTCTATCATTTATAGCAACTGATGCTATTGAAGGTTTAAAAGGAGATATTTTAGATTTCTTAAAGTTTAACGTAAGTTATGCTAAAGTAGGTAAAGATGCAGATATTCAAGATACTAATGAAAATCTTATTGTTCCAGTAGGCTTTCCATTTACTAATCCAGGTTTAAGACCTACTACTATTGCAGTAGATCCAAATTTAAGTCCTGAGTTTACAACTTCAATTGAGGCAGGATTTAGAGCTGAGTTTTTAAGAAAAAGAATAACACTTGATGCTAATTATTATGTTGCTAATTCTGAGGATCAGATTAGTAATGCAGCTGCTTCAAGAGCTTCAGGAGCTACTTCTTTTTTAACTAATGTAGGTGAGATTCAAAATAAAGGAATTGAAATTGATTTAAATTTAATTCCTCTTCGAACTGAACACTTTCAATGGGATTTAGGCTTCACTTTTTCAACCAATGATTCAGAAGTAATTGCATTGAGTGATGGTGCCGATAGAATTCAACTTGGAACAGCAATAGCAGACACTGCTGGAATATTTGCTGTAGTAGGTGATCAATATCCATCTTTATTTGCACCTGCTTATGTAAGAGATCCACAAGGTAGAATAGTTGTTGGTGCTGATGGTAATCCATCTCCAACTAGTGAATTTGAAAATTTGGGAAATACAGTTCCTAATATTATAGCTGGTGTAACAACTAAATTAAGCTATAAAGGTTTGTCCTTAAGAGCTGTAGCTGATTATAAAACGGGTCATGTATTTTATAGCACAGTTGTTGAGGCCCTAGAATTTGCTGGATTAACAAAAAACAGTGTGTCTACAGATAGACAACCATTTATTTTTCCAAACTCTGTATATGAAACAGCACCTGGTTCTGGAATATTCGTTGAGAACACAGACAGACCCACATCAGACGGAACAAGAAACTTCTGGCAAACTTCCTATAACGAAATTAAAGAAAACTATGTAGTGGATGCCTCTGCTATCAAAATTAGAGAAATTGCATTAGACTATACATTACCTTCTAAATTTTTAGAAAAGACACCTTTTGAAGCAATCACTGTTGGTTTTGTGGCAAATAACTTAATTATGTGGAGAGCCGCAGAAAACATTTATACAGACCCAGAATTTTCACTTAACTCTGGTTTTGGTCAAAATATTGGTATTGGTGCAGGCAACAATTCAACGGTAACAAACGGAACAACAGGTATTGGAACATCTGCTCAAGCTCCACCAAGTGGAACTTATGGATTTAAAGTTAATGTGAAATTTTAAAAAATTTGAAAATGAAAAATATAAAAAATTTAATTCTCCTTTCGATATTGATGTTTTCGGTATCATGTAGCGATGATTATTTAGATGTTAATGGAAGTTCTGCAAACCCTTCTTCTTCGACACCTGATTTAGTCTTACCCGCAGCACAAAAGAATTCGGCCGATATGCTTTATGATGCAGATAAGCTGAATGCTTCTGGAGACTCTTTTAATAGAATTGGAAGCATACATGCAGGTGTTTTAGCTGATGCTGGAGATCGTGTTTGGTATCAACCTGAACAACAGTATTTAATTCTTAATAGTACCTATTCTAGAATATGGGAAAACACCTATACGCTAACGCTTTTTACCTATAACTTTATAGAAACTTTTGAAGCGGATGGATATGACAATTACAAAGCCATTGCTAAAATCATGAAAGCATTTCATATTGCTATGCTGGTAGATACTTATGGGGATATTCCTTATAGTGAAGCCTTTGGTAGAGGAAGTAATACACAGCCAGCTTACGATGATGACCAAGAGGTATATGATGCGATTTATAATGAACTAAATACAGCCATTAGCATGATTGACAATGCGCCTCCGGGAACTTTGACAGCTTCTACGGATGCTATGTTAGGTGGAGATATGGATGAGTGGAAAAAGTTTGCAAACACACTTAAATTAAGGATGTTGCTACGCCAAGTAAATACAGGTGCTAGTTTAGCTGCTAAGTATAGTGAATTAATAAGCAATGGTATTGGATTTATTGATGCCACAGTATCTGTTAATCCTGGTTATGCAAATCAAGCCAATCAACAAAATCCTTTTTATACTGTATTTGGATTAACTCCTGGAGGGAATCCTACAAACAATAATCAAGCTGCACGTGGTAATGAGTTTTTTGTTGAATTTCTAAAGGATAGTGACGACCCAAGGCTTACACAACTTTTTGTGCCTGCCGCTTCAGATGGAGAGATTCGTGGAATTCCACAAAATAATTATACCAATGCATTTAGATCTGATGCCACATCGCCTTTAGGCCCTGGGCTTTTAGTCGATAGCACTCAAGACCTTCAGGTTATGCTCGGTTCCGAATCTTTGTTTTTACAAGCAGAAGCTGCTTTTAGAGGTTTAATTCCTGGCGATCCAGCTTCATTGTATAAATCGGGTATAGCTGCTTCTTTTAGTGAGTTAGGAGCAACAGGCGCTACTGCATACGAGGCTGATTCTTTTAACAATAAAATCAATTGGGCTCTAGCTTCTTCGTCTGGAAACGAACTTGAGGCTATTATAACTCAAAAATGGATTGCTGGTGGTTTTATTTCTGGATTTGAAGTATGGATGGATCGCGTTAGAACAGGTTTTCCTTCTGGGATACCTATTCCTGTAGGTGCTTTTTCTCCCATATTTCCATCTAACTTATTATACCCAACTTCAGAAATAGCTACGAATTCAGCTAATGTTCCTGATCAAGGTGATAATGCTGCTTTTGACAGACATACATTTTGGATGCAGTAATAAATTAATTTAAAAAATATCATATATATGAAAAATATAATAAAATCTATTACATTATTAATAGTAATGTGTTTGTCAATAACGTCGTGCATCTTAGATGATGACAATCTTGCTGACACGTTTAATGACGGTCCGAATTTTGTAGGTTTTACAGCGGCAACTGTTAATGCATCTGCTATTGCAAATGGAGAAGAATCAGAAGTTTTCTTACCAATAATTCTAGAAGGTCCATCCTCTAATGATTTTAATGGAGAAATTACAGTGGCATTATCAGTAGATCCTTCATCTACAGCTATTGAAGGGGTACATTATAGACTGGATTCCAAGACGGCCACTATTTCATCTGCTAATAATAATCTTGCATCTATTCCATTAACCGTAATTACAGACGGAATCGACCCACCGTTAGATGAGAACCCTAAGCTGATTTTAAATATTACTGAAATTTCCGATGATTCTGTTATAGTAAATGGTCGTACTAGTTCAATAGCAATTACGGTCGAATACTTATGTTTCTCAGATATCACAGGAAAATATAGAACCTTAGATGCTGCATATTATAGAATCGGATCATTTAATGATACAGAAACTTCTTGGCCAGCTGAAATTGAAATTCAATATATCTGTCGTGATACATATAGAGTCATTGAATTCTTTGGATTTTTTAATGGTAATGAGTGGTATTTTAAGGTAGACCCTGAAACAGGTGTTATTACCTATCCAGCTTTGACTCCCGAGGGAGATGGACAACTTGGAAACGGACAACCTGTTATAACCTGTCAAACCAACCCTGCTGAGATGACCAATGTTCCATGTGGAGCGTCTGTAACTAATTTTGTTGTACGTGATAATGATCTTGTAACCTTATACATGACCTTTGGGTATTTAACCCCAGGTTCTGATGGGAATGAAGGCCCTAGAGAGTTTTATCAAGTATTGGAAAAAATTATAGAATAATTCAAATTTAAAAATTAAATAAAATGAAAAAAATATTTTATATATTAAGTAATTGTGTACTCTTAGTGTTACTCCTTATTAGTTGTAACTCTGACGATGATTTGGCTCTCGTGGGTAGTACGGCAAATTATCCTACGCCAACATTTAGTTTAAGACCAGGTCCAACTTCAGTTAATGAGGCAGGTGAAACGGTAATTACTTATGATATTGTTACAGATAGACTTACCAATACAGATCTCATCTTTAGTTTTAAACAAGTTGGCGGAAACGCAGAGCTTGGTTCAGATTATGAAGTTTCTGTTGGCACAGTTGAAGCCCTTACCACTACTGGTGAAATGAGTGTTACGATACTCAATGATGTACTTGTTGAGAATACCGAAACTTTAGTTTTAGAAATTGAAAGTGGCCCTGCTGCTACAAGTGCATATTTGGTAAATCCAAATACGGAATACCCTTCTCCTTTAACAATAAATATTGAAAACTCTGTGGGATTTGATCTTACAATTGGAATGGAATGGGATGCGGATAATGGTTCTGAATCTTCACCAACCGAACTTGCGGATTTAATATTATTAGTTACCGATGCTGTTTCTCCTTATACTAATATAATTGATGGTGCAGATGGTGCCGATTTTGAGGAATTGACATTAGGGGCTGATACTCCAGATGGCGATTATTTTGTTGTGGCCGATGTATATGCCCTTGATGATTCTGATTTTGATATAGATATAGATTTATCTTTCAATCAGCCTGGTGTTATTGACGATGTGCTTAATTTTTCGGCTGCATTAAATTCAAGAATTCTTTGTAATAATTATGTTGTTCTAGCCAAAGTATCCAAATCTGGAGAAAGTTGGTCAATTACATCAGAAAATGCAACTTTGACGAATGATGGCTCTCCTGATACAAGCATGGCTGGCCCCTTCATTGGAACTTCTACAGTTGTAACTGATGATTGGGCTGATTATGCCGTAGGTGATACGGTTGAAATAGAAGCAGGGACAAGTGCCAATGAATTTTGGATAAGAAATTATACCAATCCTGCGATTGCAAATACTGACACTGCATACCTGATTGTAACTATCGACGATGTTTGTGGTAATGTAACAGTAATGTCGAATGAAGATTACCAATATGGTTGTCCTACAGGAGTTGTTACAGGTTCAGGCACACTTGATCTGGCTTCTAAAACAATTGATATAACCAATACATTTGCACTTGGTGAAGCTTGTGGTGGAGATTATCCAGGACAACAATTCGTACTTCAATTGCCGTAATTTAATTTATATATAAAAAGAAGATTTACTTGATATAAAACTAAAAACCACTCTAATGAAGAGTGGTTTTTTTATACCTTTTAGCCCCCAATGGTAAACCAAACACAAATCGTCGGATTATGAGTCATTAAGATTTGAAACCCTTTCTATTTTTTCTTCCTAAAGCTCACAACAACAAGTATGATCATACCTGTAGTAACAAATAAATCGGCAATGTTAAACACACCCGTTCTAAATACACCACCAAGATCTATATGCAAAAAGTCGGTCACGGATCCATATACAATGCGGTCGTAAACATTTGCCAAACCGCCACCAATAATAGCCGCAAATGCAAATAAAGACAAGTTATCTAAAGATTTATCCTTAAAAATATGCACCAATACAAATCCTAAAACCACGATGGGTAAAATGAGTAATAATAAAATTCTAAGAGTGGGGTTTAGGTCGCTACCCATTCCTAAAAATGCTCCAGCATTCTCTACATTATGAAGTGTAAAATACTCACCAATTATAGATGATCTTTCTGAAGGGTTAACATGGACTCTAACGATCGTTTTTGAAACTTGATCTAAGGCTATGGTGATTATAATGACTAAAAGTATGTAGGCGGAACGTCGCGATAATTTCATGAAATGGTTTTATATGGTTGCCGATTCGGTTTGTGCGTCTCTATTTATTTTTTTAACTAAGCCTTGAAGCACTTTCCCAGGACCAACTTCAGTAAACAAAGTAGCACCATCCGTAATCATTTGCTGTACAGATTGTGTCCATCTAACTGGCGCTGTTAATTGTGAAATTAAATTAATTTTAATAGCCACTTCATTCATAATCGCACTAGCGGTAACATTTTGGTAAATAGGGCATTGAGGTTTACTAAAGGTAGTGTTCTCAATAGCCGCAGCAAGCTCTTCTCGTGCAGGTTCCATAAGTGGCGAGTGAAATGCGCCTCCAACAGGTAAAACAAGCGCACGTCTTGCTCCAGCTGCTTTCAAGGTTTCACAAGCTCTATTTATGGCCTCAAGTTCACCAGATATGACCAATTGTCCTGGACAGTTATAATTAGCAGCAACCACAATGCCTTCGGTTTTTGCGCAAACATCTTCAACAATATGATCGTCGAGCCCCAAAACGGCAGCCATCGTGCTAGGTTCTATTTCGCATGCCTTTTGCATCGCCAATGCACGTTGTGAGACCAACTGTAAACCATCTTCAAAAGTCAATGTGCCGTTTGCGACCAAGGCTGAAAATTCACCTAAGGAATGGCCAGCAACCATATCTGGTTTAAAGCGATCACCCATTGTTTTGGCAAGAATAACAGAATGCAAAAATACTGCTGGCTGGGTGACCTTGGTTTCTTTAAGATCATCTGCAGAGCCTTCAAACATGGTATCTGTAATGTTAAAGCCTAAAATGGCATTCGCTTTTTCGAAGAGTTCTTGGGCTAAAGGAGCGTTTTCATAAAGGTCTAAGCCCATCCCTGTAAATTGAGCCCCTTGGCCAGGAAAAATATATGCGTTCATGTTGGTTAATTTTTTAATGTGGCAAAAATAACAATTTTATAAGACTTTAATCCTTAGAAGAATTAATTGTTGCACGGAGCGACGCGGAGAGCCACAGAGTAGCACAGCGCGTTTTTTATTAAAATTGAACGCGAGGTTTTTTAATTTACAGAACACACCCACAAGTTAGCACTAATTTCTCAGTGAATCTCGGTGTAACCTCTGCGTTTCTCTGTGAAATAAGCTATAATCCAACAGTTGCCGCTTCGGCACATTGTTCCCCATCCATAGCGGCAGATACGATACCACCAGCATAACCACCGCCTTCACCACAGGGAAATAAATTAGATATTTGTGGATGTTGCAACAAGCCATTTCTAGGAATCGATACTGGTGATGAGGTTCTAGATTCAACACCGACAATATTAGCCTCCTCTGTATAATAGCCTTTCATTTTTTGTCCGAAGTATTCAAAGCCCTTTCTCAATCGGCTGCCAATCAATTTCGGAAGTAATGAATGCAATGGTGCCGACTTTAGACCAGGTTGGTATGATGTGGGGTTTAAATTTGAAGACAGTTTACCTTGGACAAAATCTGTTAAACGTTGTGCAGGAGCCGTCTGACTTCTTCCGCCAGCCGTATAGGCTAACTTTTCTAGATTTTTTTGATATTCTAAACCTTTTAAGGCTCCAAAATGCGCGTATTTCTTTAAATCTATATCGGCGTTAATTTCAACAACAATACCCGAATTTGCAAACAGATTATTTCGTTTAGACGGGGACATGCCATTTACTACCACTTCGCCACTGGCTGTAGCTGCAGGCACAATAAATCCACCTGGGCACATGCAAAAGGAATACACCCCACGGTCGTTTACTTGCTGCACCAAACTGTAGGATGCGGCTGGTAACAGTTCGTTTCTATCGCTAGAGCAATGATACTGAATGCTATCAATAATATGCTGTGGATGTTCGATACGAACACCCATAGCGAAAGATTTCGCTTCCAAATGAATCTCTTTTTTTTGCAATAGATAAAAGATGTCTCTTGCAGAATGCCCCGTGGCTAAAATTACCTTTTCAACGGACATTTCATTACCGTTATGCATTTGGATAGTCTTTATTTTGCCGTTTTGTATGACAAAATCTGCAACGCGTGTCTCAAAATGAATCTCACCGCCATACTTTAAAATGGTTTCTCGAATATTCTGAACTACTTTAGGGAGTTTGTTTGTCCCAATATGCGGGTGTGCGTCTATTAATATTTGCTCGGTAGCACCGTGAAATACTAAGTTTTCAAAAATCCGGCGAACGTCGCCACGCTTTAAGCTACGTGTGTAGAGTTTCCCATCACTGTACGTGCCTGCACCTCCTTCTCCAAAACAATAATTGGAATCTTCATCTACAATATGGTCTTGATTAATAGCTTTTATATCACGCCTGCGGTCTTTTACATTTTTACCACGCTCCAACACAATGGGCTTAAAACCAAGTTCAATACAGCGCAGTGCTGCATACATGCCTGCGGGACCAAAGCCGATGATATGTATGGGTTTCGCCTTTGAAACGTCTTTATAGTCAAACAGATAACTCGATTGTTCTGGCAACGGCTCTTTGATGTAAACAGCAATCTTATAATTGAAATAGATTTTCGGTTTTCTGGCATCAATGGATTTTCTTAAAATTTTAATCCCAGTGATTTCAGAAGTATTAATCCCTAAAAAACGCGCTGATTTTAAAGTTAAAATAGCATCAATTTTTTCTTCCTTAAGGCTAATACGTAACTGAATGTCTTTTACCATGCTGCGAAATTATGGAAAATTGAGATAAGCGTTTAAAAAAAGAAGGTTGAATATTTATGTAATTAGTATAATTGCTTTTTAAATGGATTTGTTAATCTTGCTGACAAAGTCAAGTAGATTCAAGTCTTCACATACGTTATAAAAGAAAAGTCATAGTCATTATGTACGTCTTTATTATGAAATCGATTAGCTATTTCTTTCCAAGCTATAGTATCGATTTCAGGAAAAAACGTATCGGCTTCAAAATGGGCATGCACACGAGTGAGTTCTATTTTATCTGCAAGATACATGGCTTGCTTGTAGATTTCACCACCACCTATAATAAAAGGTTGGGAGTCACTTTTGGCAGCATCTATAGCATCTTCTAAATTCGTAACAACAATAACACCATCGGGAGCTGAGTAATTGGGTTGTCTGGAAATGACAATATGTGTTCTATTTGGTAATGGTTTAGGGAAACTTTCGAAGGTTTTGCGTCCCATGATGATATGATGCCCGTTTGTTAGTTGTTTAAAGCGTTTTAAATCATCACTTAAATGCCAAATGAGTTGGTTGTCTTTTCCGATGGCATTATTTTCGCTGGTAGCTACAATTATGGTGAGCTCACTTTTTTTTTTTGAAGAAGCATCGGTAATGACATTTTTTGGTGCCTCATTATAAACTTCGGTTTGTGCTATTAATGCTTCCTCTTTTATAAAATCTTCTTTTAACTTTTCTATTCGCTCTTGCTGCTGTGAAACCAATTTTTTTAATTGCTGCTGTTTCCAGGCTTCACCCATGAATTTATGGGTTACAAAAACATTGAACAGATGATACAGGAAAAGAAACAACCAAAATAAAATAGCAAAGACGAACCAGTCTAAGTTGAAAATTTTAAAGTCCTCGGCAATACCTAAAACGGTATTTGCCACAATAATAAAAACGGCTCCTATTAAGAAAACAACAAAGTGTATGTATAAACGTTTTTTTTGTTTAATCCGTTTTTGTGCATTTTGAATAAGCTCCAACTGATCCTTATCTATTTCTGGTATGGCTTTCTTTTTTCCGAACATAATCCTCTTTTAATTATTGTAAAGTTAAAAATTTTTAATGATTCCACTGAATTTGTTTTTACAGTTCTATCCGCAAACGTTTTCGTTTAAAACGCATTGAAAATCAAGACAAAAGGCTGTTTTTTTATTCATAATATTACAATGAATGGTCATTTATTTTTTCTATGATTGAAATATAGGGAGTGCCCATTGTCAATTTGATAATTCTTTATGCAAAACGGTTTCAAAGTTTAGAGTCTGAGATTTTGTTTTTAAATTTGTAATACTATAAACAACACTATATTATTATGGCTATTACAAAACAATACTTAAAAAGCAAACCTATTTGCAAGGTTACCTTTTCTATACTTGCCAAAGACGCTACAACCGTATCGGTAGTTGGAAATTTTAATGACTGGAATGCGTCGGCTACGCCACTTAAAAAATTAAAGAACGGCACCTTTAAAGGTACTGTGAATTTAGAAAAAGATAACTCTTATGAGTTTAAATACGTTGTTGATGGCACCTATGTCAACGATAATGCCGCAGATGCTTACACATGGAGTGAGTTTGCATCGGCAGATAACAGCGTCGTGAACGTTTAGTTATTTCTTAACTTAATAAAAAGCGTTTTCCTATCCGGAGAAGCGCTTTTTTTATACCGCTACAATACCCTTTATATGGGGATGTGGATTATAATCCACAAGTGTAAAATCTTCAAACCTAAAATCAAAAATATCATTGACTTCAGGATTGAGTATCATTTTTGGAAGTGGCCTTATATCTCTTGAAAGTTGAAGCTCTAACTGCTCAAAATGGTTGCTATAAATATGCGCATCACCAAAGGTGTGAATAAATTCTCCAGCTTCGTATCCGCAAACTTGAGCCATCATCATGGTAAATAGGGCATAAGAGGCTATGTTGAAAGGCACTCCTAAAAATATATCGGCACTACGTTGATAGAGCTGGCAGGATAATTTCCCATTAGCTACATAAAACTGAAAAAAAGCGTGGCACGGAGGAAGCGCTGCTTTTCCATTGGCAACGTTTTCTTCAAACGATTTGGAAGTATCTGGTAATACGGAAGGATTCCAAGCAGACACCAACATTCTCCTACTGTCTGGATTCGTTTTTAAGGTCTCAACAATATCTTTAATTTGATCAATCTCATCACTGTTCCAATTCCGCCACTGGTGTCCGTAAACAGGTCCTAAATCACCATCGTCATCCGCCCAGTCATTCCAGATTCTTACGCCATTCTCTGTTAAATACTTGATGTTAGTATCGCCTTTCAAGAACCAAAGCAGTTCATGAACTATAGATTTTAAATGCAGTTTTTTGGTGGTAACCATGGGGAAGCCCTCGCTTAAATCGAACCGTATTTGGTATCCGAAAACACTTTTAGTTCCAGTGCCTGTACGGTCTTGCTTTTCATTTCCATGCTCTAATACATGCTTAACTAGGTCGTGATATTGCTTCATAGTTGTCATTCCTGCAAAGGCAGGAATCTCATAATTAATTAAAAAATTAGCTGCAATTTAAGATAAAATTTTGCTGAAACGAATTTAAGTAAAATGATGTTTGTGAGCTTATTTTTAATAATAATAAATATCAAAAGTTATTAACGGATATTGAAAACGAGAAATGGATCTTAACTTATATTTAAAAAGATGGCAGAGTATATTTTTTTAAGATGTTATACTGTTACTGTAATACTAAGAGATTCCTGCCTTTGCAGGAATTGATTACCCAATGATCATACCCGCAATAGTCGCAGAAATTAGAGAAGCAATCGTACCACCAAGTAACGCTTTCATGCCAAACTTAGATAGGTTTTTTCTTTGTCCGGGCGCCAAAGAACCAATTCCTCCAATTTGAATACCTATCGATGCAAAATTCGCAAAACCACAAAGCATATAGGTAGCCATGATGATGGATTTTTCATAATTCAGGTGAATAGCATTTGAGACATTTTTTAAATCGGCCAATTGAATATATCCTATAAATTCACTAGCTGCCAATTTAATGCCTAACAATTGTCCCATCAGTGCCATGTCTTCCCTAGCGACGCCAATAAGCCACATTAAAGGGGCAAACACATAGCCTAGAACAAACTCCAATGATAAGGCGGAGTAAGGCGTGTTATTGGCAACCCAACTGTTTAATGTGGACACGTCGCCAACCCATCCTAAAATACCATTAAACATGGCAATGAACGCTACAAATACCAAAAGCATGGCACCGACATTTACTGCGAGTTTTAAACCTTCTGTGGTACCATTTGCAATGGCATCTAAAAAGTTAGAGCCTATCTTTTCTTGTGAAACCTTCACGTCATTATTTACTTTTTCGGTTTGGGGATATAATATTTTTGAAATCACAATAGCTCCTGGGGCTGCCATCACAGAGGCTGCCAACAAGTGTTTCGCATAAAAAAGTCTTAACCCCACATCGTCACCGCCTAGAAAACCAATATATGCTGCTAAAACAGCACCGGCAACGGTTGCCATACCACCAATCATGACCAGTAGTATTTCGGACTTGTTCATTTTTTCTAAATATGCCTTAATTAAGAGCGGGGCTTCCGTTTGACCTAAAAAGATGTTTCCTGCAACACTTAAACTTTCTGCACCAGATATTTTTAAGGCTTTTGAAAGTAACCAAGCCATAGCTTTCACAACCCTTTGGATAATACCTAAGTAAAAAAGAACAGAGGTTAGTGCAGAGAAAAATATTATGGTTGGCAGCACTTGAAAGGCAAAAATAAAGCCGAAAGTATCCATGTCTACCACCAATCCTTCGAATAAAAATTTACTACCAGCTCTGGTAAAATCCAAGACATTGATAAATAAACCACCAATAAACTCAAAAATACTTTTAATAAATTCAACCTTTAATACACCAATAGCTATTAGTAATTGAAAAGCTAGTCCAATACCTACTATTTTCCAATCTATGGCCTTCCTATTGTTACTGAATAGAAAAGAAATAAAGATTAAAGTGATCATTCCTAATACGCCACGCCATAAGCTGGTGATAGAAAATCCCTGATTTGGAACAATGGGTGTAGCGCCTTCTGCAAGAACACTATTTTGTTGAAGTTCTTGTTGCGCCTTGAATTTATAAATACTATTGTTTTCTGAAAAGACTAGAGTAGAATCTGTTAATTCTGAAATTTTGAATTTTTTAATAGTGTCATTAGGTGTATTGAAGTAAAACACCAATAAATTATTTTGATAAATAAAATCACCTGCATAATTATTGTTTTCTGCATCAACGGCATAATTAAATTCGCCATTATCTAAAACCAAAATACCCGAATCGGAGGGTTCAAATGTATTAGACACACTATCGTTAGCGTTTTCAATGGCATCAAATAACCAGGTTTTATTAAGGTCTTGTGCAAAAAAAGTAGTTGTAGATACAAGAAAAAGAGTGACTACTAAAAACAGTGATTTCATAAAGGTGGGCGTGTTATTCTCTTTTCGAGATTTCATCACGAATATGTGCTGCTCTTTCGTAATCTTCGTTCGAGACTGCTTCGTCTAAAAGATTGTGAAGCTCTTCAATGGTTTTACCTTTTAAATTTTCTTTCGGTGATGCTGGTTCCAACTCATTAGCTATCAAATCGTCCACTAAAATACTATCTCGGTTTTCATCATCTTCATCCTCCTTTTTAGGATTTACCTTTAAGTAAATACCCGCTTTATCCAGAATGTTTTTATAAGTGAAAATGGGCGCTTGAAAGCGTAAAGCCAAGGCTATGGCATCACTTGTACGAGCATCAATGATTTCTTCAATTTTATCGCGTTCGCAAATTAAACTTGAGAAAAACACGCCATCCACCAATTTGTGAATAATGACTTGTTTGACGACAATATCAAAACGGTCGGCAAAATTTTTGAATAAATCGTGGGTTAGCGGTCGTGGTGGGCTAATTTCTTTTTCCAAAGCAATGGCTATCGATTGTGCTTCGAAGGCACCAATAACTATAGGTAATTTTCTGTCACCATCTACTTCATTTAATATCAACGCGTAGGCCCCATTTTGGGTCTGGCTGTAAGAGATTCCTTTTATGTTTAATTTTACTAAACTCATATCTTTTAAAAACGCAAAGAACTGTTTAAATTAGAACTTTACCAAACCGGCTTATGCAGATTTATAAATAAAATGCTAATTAAGCAGTTCTGTACTACCACACAATTTATAAAAAATTATTTATTGTTGTGCTTTAAAGGTCTTTAATTTTTCTATAAGTTGAGGAACCACTTCAAAAGCATCACCAACTACACCGTAATCTGCAGCCTTAAAAAATGGCGCTTCAGGATCTGTGTTGATAACCACTTTAACTTTAGAGGCGTTTATACCTGCCAAATGTTGAATGGCACCTGAGATACCAATAGCAATATACAAATTGGCTGCTACGGGTTTTCCCGTTTGCCCAACGTGCTCACTGTGTGGCCGCCATCCCAAATCTGAAACCGGTTTAGAACATGCTGTGGCAGCACCTAAGACATCGGCTAATTCTTCAATCATACCCCAATTTTCTGGGCCTTTCATACCACGACCTGCTGATACAACAATTTCTGCATCGGCAATAGACACTTTATCGGTAGCTTTATCTACAGATTCTACGGTCACTCCTAAATCTGGAATGGATGGCGAAAAGTCTTCCGCAGCAGCGTTACCTGTATTTTCAACCAATCCGAATGAATTGTTAGACACACCAATGACTTTTATATCGGTATTAATTTCTGTCATTTCAAAAGCTTTATTGGTAAAAGCCGTGCGTTTTACCGTGAACGGAGCTGTACTAGTGGGTGCCTCAATAACGTTTGAGGCATAACCCGCCTGTAAACCAACAGCTAAAATTGGCGCCAAATATTTACTGTCTGCGCTAGAACTTATAACAACCACTTTAACACTTTCTTTTTCAGCAGCTTGCTGAATGGCATTGGCGTATGCTTTGGCATTAAATGTTTCTAACTGTGCATTATTAACTTTTAGAACCTTATCTACGCCATAATGTCCTAACTCTGAAGCATCCTCTACATTAATGGTAATGGCCGTTACAGTAGTTCCCATGTTGTCGGCAACTGCTTTGGCATAAGAGGCAACTTCTAAAGCTACTTTTTTAAATTTTCCTTTTTCTGATTCGGTATATACTAAAACTGACATATTTAATATTTTTTTGTCATTCCCAACAAAGGTGGGAATCTTAAATTTGTTTTTGGTCTCCCCTCAAGGGGAGACTTAGAGGGGTGTATAACAGTCCCCTAGTTCCCTTCCTTCGGAAGGGTTATATAACTTTTGCTTCGTTATGAAGTAAGCTAATTAATTCGTCTAAATTATCTGGAGATACTAAGGTAACAGCGCCTTTTGCTGCTGGCTTTTGAAAACCAACCGAAGTTGTAGCTGCCTTTGCATTTACAGATTCTAAAAGGGTTAATGGTTTTTTTCTGGCCATCATAATACCACGCATGTTCGGGATACGTAAATCGCTCTCTTCTACCAGTCCTTTTTGACCACCAATAACTAAAGGAAGTGTTGTCGATACGGTTTCTTTACCACCGTCAATTTCTCTCACCGCTTTAGCCTTAGTCCCATCAACTTCTAAACTAATGCAATTATTTACAAAGTTAGCGTTGGTTAAGGCTGCAAGCATTCCCGGAACCATACCACCATTGTAATCTATAGATTCACGTCCAGCAATAACCAAATCATAACCACCATCTTCTACAACTTTAGCCAATTCTTTAGCAACAGAAAAACCATCGGTCGCTGCCGTATTCACACGAATAGCCGTATCTGCTCCAATAGCCAATGCTTTTCGTAACGTAGGTTCGGTTTCTGCACCACCAACATTAACTACAGTAAGCTCGGCACCTTGTTTTTCCTTAAACCACATGGCACGTGTTAAACCGAATTCATCATTTGGGTTAATTACAAATTGCACCCCATTGGTGTCAAATTTTGTGTCGTTCTCTGTGAAATTAATTTTAGATGTTGTATCAGGAACATGACTAATGCACACTAATATTTTCATAAGTTTTATGATTTTTTAGAGTCTGAATATGTTTTGAATCCTTTAAAAATTGAAGTCGTAACACATATAAAGACCAATCGTTTAGTTGAGGTCACGAAGTTAATTATTTTATTCTGATTTTTTACTATGCGTGCATAGTAAATTTTAAATAAATCTTTTAAGAGTGTGTTTCATTTATTGTTATTTTTGCAATTCGATTTAAAACACACTTAATGAAGACTATTCAATTTAGAGAAGCTATTTGCGAGGCGATGAGCGAAGAGATGCGCAGAGATGAAAGCGTTTATTTAATGGGTGAGGAAGTTGCAGAATATAACGGGGCTTATAAAGCATCAAAAGGGATGTTAGATGAGTTCGGTGCAAAGCGTGTTATCGATACTCCTATTGCAGAGCTTGGTTTTGCAGGCATCGCTATTGGCTCTACAATGACGGGTAATCGTCCTATTGTGGAATACATGACTTTTAACTTTTCTCTAGTTGGAATCGATCAAATTATAAATAATGCAGCGAAAATAAGACAAATGTCTGGTGGGCAGTTTAAGTGTCCCATAGTATTTCGTGGCCCTACGGCTTCTGCCGGACAATTGGGTGCAACACACTCCCAAGCGTTTGAAAGTTGGTTTGCCAATACACCGGGTTTAAAGGTTGTGGTACCTTCTAATCCTTATGATGCCAAGGGTTTATTAAAAGCGTCTATTCGTGATGACGATCCGGTTATCTTTATGGAGAGTGAGCAAATGTATGGTGACAAAGGCGAAGTGCCAGAAGGAGAATACACCATTCCTTTAGGCGTTGCCGAAATTAAACGAGAAGGTACCGATGTGACGATTGTCTCTTTCGGGAAGATTATAAAGGAAGCTTACAAAGCTGCTGATACACTTGAAAAAGAAGGCATTTCTTGTGAGATTATCGATTTGAGAACCGTTCGCCCAATGGATAGAGAGGCGGTTGTGAAATCGGTTAAAAAAACCAACAGACTTGTTATTTTAGAAGAGGCCTGGCCTTTTGGAAACGTAGCTACCGAAATCACGTATTTAGTGCAATCTGAAGCTTTTGATTATTTGGACGCCCCAATTGTAAAATTGAATACGGCGGATACGCCTGCGCCATACTCGCCAGTGCTTTTGGACGAATGGTTGCCAAATAGCGATGATGTTATTAAAGCTGTTAAAAAGGTTTTATATAAATAAATTTTTAATTTTTACGTTATACAAACTTCATTGGCATCTTGTTGATGAAGTTTTTTTATTATGAATATAAGATTTTTTACGACCCTGTTTTTTTTCGGAACAATTTTCGGAATAGCTCAAACCAAAGTGAGCGGTTATGTTTTTGATGAATATAAAGAGCCTGTGGCCTTTGCGAATGTGATTTTTAAAGGCTCTACACAGGGCACAATTACTAACGAAGATGGTAGGTTTTATTTGGAATCTGATGACACTTGGGATGCCATTACGGTGTCTTTTATCGGTTATGAAACCATAGATTTTCCATTGGAAAAGAAGGTGACCTACAATTTGGAATTCACACTCAAGGAATCTGCATCCCAATTAGATCAAGTATTGATTGTTACAGGCAATCAGTCTAAAAAGAATAACCCTGCTATAGATATTCTTAGAAAAATTTGGGCAAACAAGCGCAAAAACGGATTAAGACAGTTTAAACAGTTTGAGTACGATAAGTACGAAAAGGTAGAATTTGATCTCAATACCATTGATAGCACCTTGATTAAAAGCAAGTTGTTTCGAGGTATGGAATTTGTTTTTGAAGAAGTGGACACATCGCGCGTAACGGGTAAAACCTACCTGCCCATTTTTATAAATGAAGCGGTTTCAAAAGTATATGGTGATAATGTTATTAAGGAGGAAAAGGAAGTTTTGGAAGGTAATAAGAATTCGGGTTTTAGTAATAATCAGGTCATTATTGATTTTGTAGACGATTTGTATAATGACTTCGATGTTTACGAAAACTACTTAAAGTTCTTTGATAAAAGTTTTGTCAGCCCATTATCTAAAACCGGGATCAACACCTATAATTATGTTTTATCAGACAGTACATTCATAGATAATAAGTGGTGTTACAATATCATTTATTATCCCCGCCGAAAAAATGAGCTCACTTTTAAAGGCGATTTTTGGGTAGCCGATACAACCTATGCCATCAAAGAAATAAACCTTCAAGCTTCAAAAAGCGCGAACATTAACTGGGTGAAAGAAATTTATATCGAGCAGGAATTTGAAGTTTTAAATGACTCATTATTCCTAGTAAAACGCGATTATATGATGTCGGATTTTGCATTTAATAAAAAGGAAAAATCCAGAGGCGTGTATGGCAAACGAACTACACTGTATGATAATTATAAATTCGATATAAAAAAAGACAAGGACTTCTATGATATAGAAGTCTATAATTATGATAAAGATGTTTACGATAGGGATGATGCTTTTTGGGAATCCAACCGTTTAGAAGCTCTAAATAAAGATGAAAAAGGCGTTTATAAAATGTTGGACACCTTGAAAACCGTTAAAAAGTTTAAGCGTCTTTATAATCTAGGAAGTATTTTGGCTTCAGGTTATATTGAGTTTAATGAATTGCCTTTAGATTACGGTCCCATATTTTCAACATTTGGATTTAATGAAGTAGAAGGTCTGCGTTTAAGAGCTGGTGGGAGAACTTATTTTGGACGCAACGATCTTTGGCGATTAGAAGGTTTTTTAGCCTATGGTTTTAATGATGATAAATTTAAATATGGTATTTCTGGTAAGTGGCTTTTGGATAAGAAGAGACGTCTGATTATTTCTGGTGGAAACCGTCGTGATGTCGAACAAATAGGAGCAAGTTTAACCACGTCAACAGATGTGTTAGGGCGGAGTCTAGCCTCCTCTTCCGTGGTGGGTACGGGTGCCAATGATAAATTAACCAATATCAATTTAACCAGTTTAGGGATTGAAGCAGAACCTTGGCGAAATTTAGTTTTAAGAGTAGGTAGTAATTACAGAACTCTAGAATCTGCCTCACCCACGTTTAGTTTAGATTATAATACCCCAACGGGTGTAGAATCTGAAGTGAAACAATTTGAGTCTACAGTATCGGTATCTTATTTCCCAACACGAAAAATGACAGGTTTTGGTGTGGAACGTAAAGAGGCCAATGATGGTTTTCCGCGTTTGTTTGCGCAAGTGAGTCGGGGTGATAAGAGTATTATGAACAGTGATTTTGATTATACAAAAGTGCAGTTTTCATACGTACAGCCATGGCAAATTGGCGGTTATGGGAGATTGGTTTCTACCGTTGAAGCTGGTAAAACATTTGGTGAAGTGCCTCTAGGTTTGTTAAGTGTTATACCGGGAAATCAAACCTATTTCTCCATTTACAATACGTTTTCACAATTGGATTTTTACGAATTTGTGTCAGATACCTATGCCTCGGTGCATTTAGAACATAATTTTAACGGGCGTTTGTTTTCTAGAATTCCATTTTTACGAAAACTGAATTTACGGGAAATTATCAGTGTACGTGGCGTGTGGGGTGAGGTGTCTGATGAAAACCGAGCACTCAACGCCTCTGGACTTATTTATAAGGCACCAGATGAAAGGGCGTATTACGAATACAGCTTTGGTATTGGCAATATTTTTAAAGTCTTTAGAATAGATTTTAATTTTAGAGGAAATTATAAAGATGCTACGCTATACCCAGATGCCAGAAAGTTTGGTATTACGGGTAGTTTTGGGTTTTATTTTTAGGTGTTTTGTTTATCATGTTTGTGAATGATTTCGTTGCGGAAAATCCGTAGGATTCTTTCCGATGAAAACCAAATATAGCAAAAGTACGAGGGTATTTAGAAGGAAAATTATAAGTAGCAAAAGAGTACTAACACCAATTATGCACCAGATTTAGCATTAATTATAATCTTTGATGTGTATAATTTTTATGGTTCAGGATATTTTGCATAAGCTTTTTGGTCAATTTCTGGTTCCGAAAGCCCTTTCGCTCTCAATTTTCGACAATAGCTAGCTCTTAGCCTAGCTAAATCGTCATAAGGATGTTCTTTTAATATTTCGTTGTGTTTTTTAATAGTTTTCTCCTCCCATATTTTATTTAGCAAACTCATTAAATAAGTTTGGCGTTCAAATGCAATTCTTCTGCAATCTTGTTCTTCTATTCTGTTTTTTAGCTCATAATGAAAAGCCATTGAGAAAGTTATACTATCAAAAATCCAATAAAGTATTTCGTCAAAGTCTGTTGTAATTTTGTCAAATGAAATTTGGCCTTTCTCTTTTGCCGAATAGTGAAGATAATTTTTATAATCTTGAAAAACATAGGGTTTTTCATCATAATCAGAAGGCCCAAAATTCGGTTTAAGTCTTTCGGGAACTGCTATTTTTTTGGAAAGCCTATTAAATTCCTTTTCTAATAATTGAACTTGACTCATTTTTCAAATTATTTATGGCCTTTAAATATTTTAAGTTAATCCTTAAACGAATTCAGTATATTTTTCATCAAAACCAAGTGGTATTATTATCGCAACCTAATTACCAGTCTTTTTATCCTTAAACGTATCGAATTCACTTTTATCAGCAACTTTAGGAAATGTATTGTTCGTCATATCGGTATCGGCGAACTCAAAGTTGGGGTCTAGATTTACTTTTTTAACGTCTTTTGCTTTTATAAAGGTTTTGGTAATTTCATATTCATTACGTCGCCATAGATCTGCTGGAAGTCTGTCCATTTCTGTAGTGCCGTCGGTATATTCCCATTCTATGGTCACGGGCATAATGAGTCCGCCGACGTTTTTAATGGTTACCTCATAGACATTTTTACCAGAAAGTTGTTTTCTGACTTCAGGTTCATCTAAACGTGATAAGAATCCACCATAAGTATTTTCTGGGGTCGGAATCATAGTGACCACATTGGGGCCACTTGAAAAATCTTTTGCTGCATCTTGAGCGTTATCGCCCGTAGCTCCAATTTTAATTTTCGACTTGGTGTTTTGATCTTCAATATTGGCATCTTCTTCATAGACCTTAAACCATTTGACATTGGATAATTCCATATCCACATGGCCGGTAGTGAAAAACCAACCTCTATAAAACCAATCGAGATCGGCAGCAGTAGCATCTTCCAAGGTTCTAAACAAATCCCCAGGATTCGGGTGTTTAAATTTCCATCTATTGGCATATTCTTTAAAGGCCTGATCAAATAATTCTTTGCCAATAATGGAATGACGTAACATTTGTAGCCCCACAGTGGGTTTCATATAAAAGTTAACACCAAACTGTTGCAGCAGTTCATTATCAGAAGTGGTCATCACAGGGCGCATGATGCTCTTATCTCCACTCATAAAGGGCACGATACTTTTAGGGGTTACATGCTTATATTCAGGATAGCGTTCTGCCACGGTACGTTGGTGTATAAAGGTGTTTAAGCCTTCATCCATCCACATCCATTTACGCTCATCAGAACTCACGATCATAGGAAACCAATTGTGTCCCACTTCATGAATAATGGTTCCCACCATACCTTGCTTGGCAGCCTCGCTAATTTTTCCGTTTTTTGGGCGACCTCCGTTAAAACTGATCATGGGAAATTCCATACCAATATTTGAGGTGTTTACCGAAATGGCCACAGGATACGGATAATCAAATGTGGCTTCAGAATACACTTCCAAGGCATGTTTGACAGCGTTGGTGGATTCTTCTTGCCAAACAGGAAGGCCTTCCTTTGGATAAAAAGACATGGCCATTACGGTGTTGGTCGGTAATTTGACGGCCTGGGCGTCCCAGATAAATTTTCGTGATGATGCAAATGCAAAATCGCGTACGTTGGTGGCGCTAAATTTCCAGGTTTTTAAGGTGGTGGATTTTGTTTTTTCAGTGGCTTCAGCTTCTGCTTGAGTAATAATGAGTATGGGTTTGTCAAATGATTTCCGAGCGTTCTCCAAGCGCTGTCTTTGTGTTTTGGTTAACACATCATTGCTATTTTTGAGTTTTCCAGTTGAAGCCACAATATGATCTTCAGGAACGGAGATTTCAACATCATAATTACCAAACTCTAAAGCGAATTCACCTAACTTTTGAAACTGTTGGTTCTGCCAACCTTCGGTATCATTATAAACAGCCATTCTGGGAAACCAGTGTGCAATTAAGTACACGGTGTTATCATCTTCTGGAAAATATTCATAACCTTCTCTAGACAGCAGGTACATGCTTCTGTCTGTAATGGGATACGACCAGCCCATAGAAAAACTCATGGAAGCACCAGATTTTAATGGTTGGGGAAGCAGTACTTTCATCATGGTATTGTTAACCAATGACTTGATGGTTTTTCCGTTGGTATCCTTAATATACTTAATGGTGTATCCTGCGGGAAAATCAATGGCTCTGGTTAAAAATTGCATTTGGCGGGCATTGATAGAATCTTTCATGGCATTAGCTATACCACCAAAATCTTCGTTTTCCTTTTTATTCACATTTTGCTCCAGCTGAATCCATAAATAGCTTAAATCATCTGGAGAATTATTGTAATAGGTAATGGTTTCATCACCAGTAATGGTATTTGAAACTTCATCTAATGTGACCTTAATTTTATAATCTGCACGCTGTTGCCAGTAAGCTTTTCCAGGAGCACCACTTGCAGACCGGAAACTATTTGGCGGACTGATCATATTATCAATAGGCTCAAATTTTCCTTGCCACGGTTGGTTTTGTCCTTGAATAAATGACATGGACAATAAGGAGATAAGAAGTAGAGTGAAGTAACGCATGACTTTTTTTGATTTAATGAATAATGATATGCAAGATAGCGAATAAAAAAAATCAATAATATTTTAAAAAATAAAGGTTTAGTTGTAGGTATTTAACGCTTTTTATATTAAAACTTGTGTTTTTCTTAAAAATTTAGTCTTGGCATTATAAGGTTTAAAATCCCATCAAAACAATTCAATATAAGTTGTGTAAGGTGGTGTGGTTAAGTATATTTGCAACCCAAAATATTAAGAACATGAGCAAGATAGAAGACTTAACATTTGATGTGTTAATTGAAATACCAAAAGGAAGTAGAAATAAATATGAATACGATTTCACCTTGCATAAAATCCGTTTTGATCGTATGCTGTTCTCATCGATGATGTACCCTGGTGATTATGGATTTATTCCAGAAACCTTAGCTTTAGATCAAGACCCACTGGATGTACTCGTTTTAGGAGCAGAACCTACCTTTCCAATGGTAGTTATGGAAGTAAGGCCTATTGGGGTGTTTCATATGACTGATGAAAAAGGGCCTGATGAAAAAATTATTTGTGTCCCAGTATCAGATCCTATTTGGAGTAATAATCGTGATATTGAGGAATTGAATCCACACAGACTTAAGGAAATTGAACACTTTTTTCAAGTGTATAAAGATTTAGAGAAAAAGAAAGTTGATGTTGGTGGTTGGGGAAATGCTGCTGAAGCCATAGAGATTTATCATAAATGTGTAGCGCGTTATGACGCCAGTGAACACAAGAAAAAAAGAACCTTTACTATTTAAAAGTAAGATTCATAATATTTTCGTTAAAAAACTGAACCATCTTAAATATAAGGTGGTTTTTTTTATCACTTATATTTCCCTATTTTTAGCCCCGTTATAAAAAAATCAATTCATTAACTTAACTAACTAATATGGAATTAATAGTAAAATTTTTGCCGCTTTTCGGTGTTATAGCCTTAGCGTTTGTATTTATTAAAAGTGCCTGGGTAACCAAGCAAGACCAAGGGGATGCTAAAATGGTAAGAATTGCCAAGAATATCTCAGATGGTGCGATGGCATTTTTAAAAGCCGAATACAAAGTTTTAGCCATTTTTGTGGTCGCTGTGGCAGTCTTGTTGTTTTTTAAAGGCAGCTCTGAATATGGTGAAGAAACAAGTGTGCACATTTCGCATTGGATGGTAGCCATATCATTTATTGTGGGCGCTATTTGTTCTGCACTTGCTGGATTTATAGGCATGAAGGTAGCCACCAAAGCAAATGTTAGAACAACCCACGCTGCAAGAACATCTTTAGGCAGAGCGTTAGAAGTTGCTTTTGCAGGGGGATCGGTAATGGGATTAGGTGTTGTAGGTTTAGGTATTCTAGGTTTAAGCGGCCTATTTATGATATATCAAAACATGTGGCCGGGAGGAGAAAATTTGGCCATGGTATTAAATGTGCTTTCAGGATTTTCCTTAGGAGCATCATCTATTGCTTTATTTGCACGTGTGGGTGGCGGTATTTATACCAAAGCTGCCGATGTTGGAGCCGATTTAGTAGGGAAGGTTGAAGCTGGTATTCCAGAGGATCATCCCTTAAATCCAGCTACAATTGCCGATAATGTTGGAGATAATGTTGGGGATGTTGCTGGTATGGGAGCCGATTTATTTGAATCGTATGTAGGTTCAATCATTGGTACGATGGTATTGGGAGCTTTTATTTTAACACCCGATTTTGACGGACTGGGAGCAGTATATTTACCATTAGTTCTTGGAGCTGTCGGAATTATAATGTCTATTCTAGGAACGTTTTTTGTAAAAGTTAAAGATGGAGGAAATCCACAAACAGCACTAAATATTGGTGAGTTTGGATCTGCAGCTTTAATGGTTGTAGCCTCTTATTTTATTATTAATGCATTGATTCCAGAATCGGTTGAAGGCTTACCTTTTGGCGCGATGGGTGTGTTTTGGGCAACCATAGCCGGTTTAGTTGCTGGTTTGGGTGTTGGTAAAATAACTGAATATTATACGGCTACAGGTAAAAAACCTGTTATGTCCATAGTAAAGCAATCTGAAACAGGAGCAGCAACAAACATTATTGCAGGATTAGGTGTTGGTATGATGTCTACCATGATTCCTATTTTGTTAATTGCAGCAGCCATTATGGTGTCGCATCATTTTGCAGGCTTATATGGGATTGCCATTGCAGCAGTAGGGATGTTGGCAAATACAGGAATTCAATTGGCCGTAGATGCTTACGGACCAATTTGTGATAACGCTGGTGGTATTGCTGAAATGGCTGAATTACCAAGTGAAGTACGCGAGCGTACAGATAAATTAGATGCTGTTGGTAATACAACTGCTGCTGTTGGTAAAGGCTTCGCGATTGCTTCTGCAGCATTAACGGCTTTGGCTTTATTTGCTGCTTTTATGAAAACGGCAGGTGTTATTGCCATTGATGTATCTCAGCCTAAAATTATGGCTGGATTATTAGTAGGAGGTATGTTGCCATTTGTGTTTTCTGCCTTATCTATGAATGCTGTTGGTAGAGCTGCTATGGCCATGATTGAAGAAGTGCGTCGTCAATTTAGAGATATCCCTGAGCTTAAAGCAGCTTTAGGTATTATGAGAAAATATGATTCAGACATGACCAAAGCAACTCCAGAAGATCGAGCTGTTTTTGATGCAGCCGATGGCGTTGCAGATTATGGAAAGTGCATTGATATTTCTACTAAAGCATCCATTAAAGAAATGGTATTACCCGGTTTATTGGCAATCGTTGTGCCCGTAGCCGTTGGGTTTTTAGGTGGCGCCGAAATGCTAGGTGGCTTACTTGCAGGTGTTACAACTTGTGGTGTGCTTATGGCCATCTTCCAATCGAATGCTGGAGGTGCTTGGGATAATGCTAAGAAAACTATAGAAGAAGAAGGGAGAAAAGGAACAGATGCCCATAAAGCCGCTGTTGTTGGTGATACGGTTGGAGATCCTTTTAAAGATACTTCAGGGCCGTCCTTAAATATTCTTTTAAAATTGATGTCGGTAGTCGCTTTGGTAATTGCACCAAGTATTGCCTTATCTTCAGATGATTTATCTGCTTATGCCGAAGGGACGAATGGCAATGCATTAACAGAAGTTAAAAAAGAAGTTAAAATAAATATGACCGCTAATGATGATGGAACCTATAAAGCAGTTGTAACGACTGTTGCCACTAAAAACGGGAACGCCTCAACAACTTACGAAACGTTTGAAGGTACAGAAGCCGAAGTAAAGGCGAGCATTGCTGCTTTAGAAACCTCTAAGTCGACTAAAAAGAATATTGAAAAAGTAGTTGATGGAATTGAAATAGAAACTCAGAATTAAATGAGTTAACATCAAATGTATATAAGCCACGCCTAGCGTGGCTTTTTTTATAATTTTATTTAAAATCAATATCAGGTATGTTCAAAAAAGATCCACTTCAAATTATAGCCTTTCAAACCTACGGCAGCTCTAAACATTTGTATTTAAGAGGACGGGCTATTGAAGATGAAAATATAGATTTAGAACATAAAGGTGTTTTCAAATTGCTTTCCAATGCGTGGAAACGTTTTGAAACTGATGAGATAAGGCATACCGATCTTCAAATTAAAATTGGTGATGAGCGCTTCTTTTATACGAAAACAGATGAGCAGGGTTACTTTTTATTTGATGAAAAGGTTGATGATTTGTCTGAATATATCAACGAAGAAGGCTGGCTGCATATAGAATTCTCATATAAAGATGTAAACCCAGAACGCACGATTCAATCTAATAATAGATTCCCTGCGGAAATGGTTGTGCCTTCAGAAAAGACTTCATTCGGTGTTATAAGTGATATAGATGACACGATTTTACACACAGGTTTGGTCTCTACTTTAAAATGGCGCGTGCTCTTTAATACCCTGCTAACCTCCGCCGGGAAAAGGTTGCCTTTAGAAGGCGCCTCTGAATTTTATCATATGTTGCACCGTGGTGCATCTGGAAAAGAGGCTAATCCCATATTTTACGTGAGTCATAGTCCGTGGAATTTATACCGGTATTTAGAATACTTTTTAAAGAAAAATAAATTTCCTAAAGGACCAATTATTTTAAGAGGCTTTCCTAGTCCTTTTGCTAAAAAAGAAAAGGATGAAAAACCACAAAAGCAAAAGGAGATTATTAATTTATTGCAGGCCTACCCCAATCTAAAATTTATTTTAATTGGAGACAGTGGGGAGCACGATCCAGATATATATTTGGAAATCGCTGAGTCTTATCCAGATCGAATTTCTGCTATTTATCTAAGAAGTGTAAAACATAAAAAGAAAATGTTACGGGTGGAGGGCTTATATAAAACCTATAAAATAACACCAGCTTTATTGGTAGAAAGCAGTGAGCAGGCTATCGAGCATGCCAGAACATATGGGTTTATTAGTTAGTATCTAAAATAGCCCATTAATTTCAGCGTCAATCGTATTGATGATACTGCCTAAGTCTTCGGGATTGTCCACAAAGTTTAAATTATCAACATCTATTATTAATAATTTACCTTTGTCATAGCCATGAATCCATGCTTCGTAGCGTTCGTTCAATCGGCTTAAATAATCAATACTTATCGAGTTTTCATAATCTCTGCCACGCTTGTGTATTTGGGAGACTAAGTTTGGAATAGTACTTCTTAAATAGATAAGTACATCGGGCCCTTGAACTAAAGATTCCATTAAATCGAATAAGGACTTGTAATTTTCAAAATCCCGATTGGTAAGCAAACCCATGGCATGTAAGTTGGGTGCGAAAATGTGTGCATCCTCATAAATGGTCCGGTCCTGAATAATATCCTTTCCACTTTGGCGAATTTGTAAAATCTGCCTAAAACGACTGTTTAAAAAATAGACTTGCAGGTTAAAACTCCAGCGCTCCATCTGGTTATAAAAATCGTCCAAATACGGATTGTCAACGACATCTTCCAGTTGAGCTTCCCAGTTATAATGTTTTGCTAGTAATTTTGTAAGTGTTGTTTTTCCAGCACCAATATTTCCCGCAATGGCAATATGCATAATGTCAGTTGGTTTTTATTTCAAATTTATGAAGAAATTCATGGTCGTAAATATACAAGGTTTCATTGGTTACAAAAAACTGTTTTATCAATAAATCTGGTAATATAATGGGGATTACTTTTTCGGTGTTTTCCTTTAAAAAAAATAGTGAATTTTCCTTTTTTAAAATAAGATTTTCATCATTTTCATATAACCCCGTGTAGCCATCATTTTTCATCATTTTAACCAAACTCCCAAAGTAATTATAGACGTATAAAAATTTTTCTGTAAGAAGCCAGCAGAAGTTATAATTGCTTTTTAGATCGAGCAATTCACTTTGTATAGGCAGCGTTCGCACTTTGGTTTGTTTTAATTTATAATCATACAATTCCAATTGTTGAAGGTCTTGATTAAACAGCCATAAAAAATTATCGTAGCCTGTTGATATGTGCGAGACATTTTTATAAGGTTGGATTTGGTTAAAATCAAGCTTGAATATTTCAGCCAATCGATTATCTAAAATAATAACCGTATTAAAGTCTTGATAAAAGAGGTTTGTTTTTAAAGGATTACTAGCATTGGCTGTAGTTAGATGGCCTAATTGTAAATTGTTGTAGGTGATTGTTTTTTCGGTATTTGATTTACTAAATACATGATTGGTGATACTATACATAGTTCCAAAATCATCAATAGCCACCAGAGTTTCTAGCGTCATTGGCGTGGTTGCAACAAGAGAAGCCTCCATAGTATTTTGCCCTAGAACAGACAGGGAAATAAATAAAAAAAGTATAGGTGCATATTTCATTCTAATTTGAAAAATACAAAAATCAAACCACTTTTAACAGATTAATTTATAACCATAACCACGAACGTTTATGATTTGGATGGACGCGTCCAGAATTAATTTTTTTCTAAGTTTTGAAATAAACACGTCCATACTGCGCGCACTAAAAAAATCGTCGTTGCCCCAAAGGGTATTTAAAATGAGACTACGGTCTAAAAGGGCATTTTTATTTTTAATTAAATGAAACAATAAGTGCGCTTCACGATGTGTTAATTGGCTAGGATCATTGCCTTTGTATTGAAGAAGTTGTTTTGGGAAATTAAACGTATAATCACCTAATTTTAAAGTATGCGTTATTTTTTGAAGTTGGTTTCGGTTTAACAGATTATTAATTCTAACAATTAATTCTTCCATGCTAAATGGTTTCTTTAAATAATCATTGCCGCCAGTTGTAAAGCCTTCTACCACATCTTGAGTTTGCGATTTCGCCGTCAAGAAAATGATGGGAATGGTTTCATCAATAACCCGAACTTCCTTCGCTAGTGTGAAACCATCTTTAATAGGCATCATAACGTCAAGTACCAATAGTTCAGGTTTTTCCTTTTGATAAACTTCAAGCGCTTTTGCTCCATTCTCGCAGAGTAACACTTTAAACCCACGCGTTTCTAAACTCTCCTTTATAATTTGTCCTAAGGCAGGTTCGTCTTCGGCTAATAAAATGGTTCTTAGTTTATTCATTAGGAAGCGATAGATTAAAAGTTGTCAAGTTATTTTTTAAATCTAATTGAATGGAACCGCCATGTTTTTCTATAATTTTTTTGGTATAATATAAACCAATCCCAAACCCTTTGACGTCATGTGTGTTTCCTTTTGGTACCCGATAAAATTTTTCGAATATTTTATCTTTACTTTCTTGCTCCAATGTGTTTCCATTGTCTGAAATAGAAATACGGAATGCATTTGGGTTTTGATTAAGGCTGATTGTTATAGCATCACCACCATATTTTATGGCATTATCCAAAATATTATTAATAGCATTTTCAAAATGAAAAGCATCTACTTTAGCCATGACAGGGTGCTGCGAATGCAAATAAGTTATTGATTTTATATCTGTTTGAATTTCATGTTTTTTCGCAATGGTAGTTAATAGTAAATTAATATCCATCGCTTCTTTAATTAGATGCAGGTTTTCACTGTCTAAAGTAGCCGTTTCCAGAAGCTTTTCTACCATGACATTCAGTTTAGACAATTGGTTGGTAGACATATCTAAATAGCGTTTTGTTTTTTCGGGATCATTAAGAACACTAAAATTTTTAATGCTTTCTAAAGCCACACCAATAGTGGCGATCGGAGTTTTAAATTCATGAGTGATATTATTGATTAAATCATTTTTTACTTCAGCCAACTGCTTTTGTTTATTTATAATTATTAAAAGATAGAACAGACAACTTACTATCGCAATAACAAATAATAAAGAGAGCAGAATACTCAATAAACTTCTTTTTAATATGATTTTTGTAGCATTAGGATAAAGGAGTTCTAAGGTTTCGTTTTGTTTTAAAAAGGTGGATTTGGATGCTGTTTTTAAGAACTCAGGATTTATAATGTCTGAATTAAAGCCATTGATGATACTATCCTTTTTGTAGTGTTTTAAGGCAAATTCAAAATCCAATTGTTTTCTTTTAAATTCCTCATACATGATGGGTTTCAATTTTTGAAAATCTAAAGTGTCATTTTGAATAGATATAAAAATAGATTTAATGCCTTTAACCAGTTTGATGCTATCGGATGCTTTTTTGCCTTTTAATACTTTTATTTGGGTGATCTTATTTTGACTTTTGGAATAGGTGAAGCCACTATCATTTCCCGTAATTTGTGTAAAACCTGACATATCTAAATTACTATCTGATTTGATTTCATGCTGAATTTTTAAGAATTTTAAGAATATGGAATCCGCCTTGTTATTATAAGATTCGTTCTTAAACTTCAAACTATCAGATTCTATATCGATAAATGTCATTTGATTCGACTCCGCAAGGTCTGCGTAATAGGTGTCGAGGGCATTATCAAAACTTATTTGGACCTGATTTATAAAATTTTGTTTGTTCCGTAAATAATTTTTGTAATTCCAATAGCCTTGAACCACTATGGTTAAGGCAATTGTGCTTACAATAATATATAAGAGCCACCTGTATTTTGAGGTATTCATAACTTCAAAAATATATCTTAATTGGTTGATAAACTAATCGGTTAACACTCGTTAACACTCATTAACGCTTTAAAAATAAATTGTTTATCATATTTGTACACGCATTAAAAACACATCAATCATGAAACGAACAGTTATTGCATTACTCATTATTTTTTCTGCCAACGGCTTATGGTCACAAAATTTTGAAGGCATGGCCACTTACAAATCCCACAGGAAAGTCGATTTAAAAATAGATGAGGACAATGAAAATTCAGAAATGAAAAGACAGATTCAAGACCAATTACGAAAGCAATTTCAACAGGAGTACACCTTACACTTTAATCAATACGAATCTATCTACAAGAAAAATGAAAAATTAGAAGCTCCAACTCCGATACAATCTGGGATTAGAATTCAAGTGTCCGAAGGGTCAGATATCATGTATAAAAATAATAAGGAAAATCGCTATACGAATAAAACAGAAATTTTTGGAAAGCTATTTCTTATCAAGGATACTTTGGCGAATAGAAGATGGGAATTCGTAAATGAAACTAAAAACATAGGGGATTATAGTTGCTTTAAAGCTATTTATAAAGATTCAATTACCACGCAAACACTGAGCGAAAAGGGCGATATTGAAAAGATTAAAGAGGAGCGTATCACCACCGTTTGGTACACGCCTCAAATCCCTGTAAACAATGGGCCAGCAGAATATTACGGTCTTCCGGGGCTTATATTGGAAGTAAACGATGGGGATTTAACCTTGGTCTGTACTAAAATTGTTTTAAATCCCAAAGACGCTTTTAAAATTGTTGAGCCAGATCATGGCAAAGCGGTCACACAAAAAAAGTTTGATGCCATTATGGAAAAGAAGAATAAGGAAATGATGGAACAATTTCGCTCAAGACCTGGTGCTGATGATGGCGAACGGGTCATGATAAGAATAGGCGGTTAACTTTAATTTTTTTTTAACGTTTAGGGTCTAAACCATTTTCAGAAGACTAAGTCTAAATGAATAACGAAATTCAGGTTAATTAATAAAATTTATTAAATCAATATTTATTGTTTAAATTTTAATTAATTTCGTTAGACAAAATAAGCTTCATGAAGACTATAGTTTCAATAATTACGTTCATCACGGCATCGTTCTTATTTTCAAACCCTGTAAACGCACAAAAAGATTTCCAAGGCAAAGCCTACTATTTTTCAAAAACACCCATGGAATTAGGACGTTTTGGAGCCAATATGAGCGAACAACGTAAAAAACAAATCGAGGCACGTTTAAAGAATAGGTTAGAAAAAACCTATATTTTAACGTTCAACCGAGAGGAATCGATTTATAAAGAAGATGAGAAGTTGGATGCTATTTCTGGAGCAACCGACTCCTGGGGAGCTAATTTTACACCAGGACCTCAATACAAAAATGTGAAAAAAAATAGTTTTTTGCAAGAACAAGAATTCTATGGGAAGCAATTTTTAATAAAAGAAGACTTGAAAGCGCTAGGTTGGAAAATGGGTACGGAAACAAAACAAATCGGGAATTATACTGCTTTTAAAGCGACTTGTAAACGGCCAGTGTTCGATACGTCTTGGTTTAATTTTTCTTGGGAAGGAAATAGAAATAGGGATGATAACGAGAAAAAATCTGATTCTACTGAAACTGTCGATACAGCAAATTTAGACGCAGAACCCGAAGAAGAAGTCATCGAAATGATAACGATTGAGGCATGGTACACGCCAACAATTCCCGTGAGTCAAGGTCCTGGAGATTATTGGGGACTTCCCGGGTTAATTCTCGAAGTTAGCGTTGGTAACACCACATTACTATGTTCTAAAATTATCATGAATCCTGAGGAAAAGATCAAAATTAAAGAACTAGATAAAGGCAAAGAAGTAACAAAAAAGGAATACAAGGACATCATTACCGAAAAAATGAAAGAGTTTAGAGAGAACCGTGGTAGAAGAAGAAACAGAGGCTAATTACGCGATCCCACATTAATCAATCATATATCACAACTAATATTATGAAGATAGTATATTTTGTTCTGCTCTGTCTAGCAGTTAACATATCCTTTGCCCAAATTAAAGTAGAAGGTGTGGTTAAGGACAGCATAGGTAATGCTTTAGAATTGGCCAATGTTGTCGCTATAAATCAAGAAACAAAAACATTGGATTCTTATGGCATTACTAATAGTGATGGGCATTACAAGCTTAGTTTAAGCAAAAACAGCAACTACAAACTGCAAGTGAGTTATATCGGTATGAAAGCGGGAGAAGTACTGCTGGAAACAAAGGATGTACCCATTACAAAAGATTTTATTCTAGAAAATGATAATGCGTTAGATGAAATAGAACTGGTGTACGAAATGCCAGTAACTATAAAGGGAGATACCATTGTTTATAACGCCGATTCTTTTAATAAAGGTACAGAACGAAAACTGGAAGATGTGCTTGAAAATTTACCTGGAGTAGAAATTAATGAAGATGGCCAAGTAGAAGTAGAGGGTAAAGTAGTTAATAAACTCATGGTTAATGGCAAGGATTTTTTTGATGGTGACACCAAATTAGCCACAAAGAACATTCCGTCTAATGCGGTGGATAAGGTTCAGGTATTGCGAAATTATTCGGAAGTGGGACAGTTAAGTAGCGTTACCAATAATCAGGATAATGTAGCATTAAATATTAAGCTAAAAGAAGGCAAGGAAAATTTTTGGTTTGGCAATGTTACTGTAGGAGGTGGCGCATCACCAGATAATGAATTGTATTTAGTTCAACTAAAACTCTTCTATTACAGTCCAAAATTCAGTCTTAATTTTATAGGGGACTTAAATAATACTGGCGAATTGGCTTTGACGCGTCGTGATATTAGAGGTTTTGGGGGTGGTTTTAGAGCCCCAAGTAGAGGTAGCGGCACCACTATTAATTTAGGGGATAATGGTCTTAATTTTTTAACCAATCAAAATAATGCTTTAGAAATTGAAAATAAATTGGCAGCTTCAAATTTTAGCTACTCGCCAAATAAAGCCTTAGATATAAGCGGATTCGCCATCTTTAATAGTAGTCGAATTTTGTCAAAGGAAAAGAGTTTTGTACAGTATACAGATGCCGATTTAGGAATTCCAGATGAAACGACAGAGCAAAATAGTAAAGAGCGCTCCAATCAAGGATTGCTTAAACTAAGCACTTCTTATAAGCCAAATGCTAGCAATCAATTGGATTACGATATTTTAGGTCGTTTTTCAAAAGACGTGCAAACTCAAAACCTGTTCTCTTCAGTAGTTGGAAATACAAATCAGTTAGATGAGGTCACGCCATTTAGCATTAATCAAAATCTTAATTATTATTATACACTCAACGAGACAAATATCTTCGCTTTTGAAGCGCAGCATCTAATAAAAAATGAAGACCCGTTTTACAATGCCTTATTGGTAAATAATCCTTCAAATAATGATGACACAGATCCAGAAGACAGGGATGCCTTTGATAATACGGCCGATGCTTTAGGTTTAAATACCACATTAAACAATTATGATTTAGGGCAAAACAGGCATATAAAGTCCAATCAGCTCGATGCCAAGTTAGATTATTACAATATCCTTAATGCAAAAAGCAATATCAATCTCACGCTTGGGACCATCTTAAGTCGTCAGGAATTCAACTCCAATATTTTTCAGTTTTTAGAGGATGGTTCGCAGTTTAATCCAACACCAACATTTAACGAAGGTCGCGCTACAAATGACACAGAATATAACTTTAGCGATGTATATGTAGGCATGCACTATACCTTAAAAACAGGCAAATTTACATTTACACCTGGGTTTTCTTTACATGCTTACGGAAACAAAAATAGTCAGTTTGGAGACGCGTTTAAAGATAAATTTTTTAGGTTTTTACCAGATTTTGAAACCCGCATTCAGTTTAAAAAGAGTGAAAGTCTAACCTTGCGCTATACCATGCAAAACCAGTTTACAGATGTCACCCGTTTAGCACAAGGTTTGGTCTTAAATAATTTTAATAGTATTCAATTTGGCGAACCTGATTTGCAGAATGCCCTATCGCACAATGTCAGCTTGTTTTATAGCAGTTTTAATTTGTTTAATTACACCAATGTGTTTGGCCGTATTTCCTATTCTAAAAATATAGATCAGATTAGAGGGTTGACCAACTTCGAGAATGTCATTAGAACCAGCACCTTTTTTAACTCTAATTTTGCTGACGAAAATGTCTCGGCCAATGGGCGTGTGCAGCGCACGTTTGGTAAATTAAGAGCCAGTTTATCGGCCAACTTTAATTACAGCAAAAGTAATCAATTTATTCAGGGCAGACAATCGTTAAACGAGCGTTTTACGCAAGGTTATACCCCAGAGTTGCGCACAAACTTTAGAATCGCACCCAATGTCAGGCTAAGGTATCGATACAGTGTTTCGGATAATAATTTAGGCACAACATCCAATACCTTTGTTACCAATGCGCCCTCTATTGAGTTTGACGCCTACATATGGAAGGCACTCACCTTTCGAACAGAATATACATACACCAATCAAGATAGCGATACGCAGCCATCGCAGTCCTTTGAAACTTGGGATGCCACCCTGCAATACCGTAAAAATCAAGATGCTAAATGGGAATACGAAATTAGGGCCAGCAATTTATTAGACATAGACTCTCGGGTTAGAAATAGTGCCAGTAACATAGCAGTATCCAATTCAGAAACTTTTATTCAACCCCGTTTTGTGTCGTTTAGGGTGCGTTACCAACTATAGATTTTAAAAACTCAAAATACCTTAAATAATTTTGGACGTATTTGCAGAAGTAATCGCTGAATTGTTTTGCAGAATTAACAAACAATAATATATTTGCCAACGGTTTTGGGGAGATACTCAAGCGGCCAACGAGGGCAGACTGTAAATCTGCTGACTACGTCTTCGCAGGTTCGAATCCTGCTCTCCCCACTTTAACTCGAAAAGTTTGCATGGTAATGCAAACTTTTTTTATTTCAAAAAGTTTGAGAAATTTATTTCGGAAAACCTTTTGAAATAAAAAAAGTGCACTGCGCTAGCGGTGTTACTTTTCATTTTCACGAATGGGGAACTAGGATATTCAATCCTGCTCTCCCCACGAATAAATAGAAAAAGCAAGCAAAACAAAATGCTTGCTTTTTTGTTTCTAAGTTCTGATTGATTTTGAGCGTTGGCAGAGCCATCTCCTTTTACAGTTTGGGCGAGGCTTGGATGAAGCGACTGTAAATGTGTATGGCTCGTAGCGTTGGCTTTCCACAATATTAACTATGCTTTTATTTGAAAATTCAATTTGATAAATGAACCATTATAATCTTTATATACTGTACCATATCCCATTTTAGAACCTGATGGATTATCAAGTCTTGAAGAATTTTTCAAGTATTGTTTAAACTTGTTAAAATCGATTAAATGGTAACAAAGCATTTCAGCATTTGGTTTGATGATTATTATTCCACCTACTGTATCATACTTTCCAGACCATACTGATTTTGAGGTCATACCCAAAGCGGCTTCAACTAAGAAATTCACTATTCGATATTCATAAAACTTATGTCCTTGGCTAAGGTCATAATTCATGGGGTTGTCTTCTCTAATTTTTTTAATTACTTTATTAATTTTCACTATACTACTAACATACTTATCTTCACAATATGAGCGACTATTTCTGGTAAATCACTATCAATTACTTGAAGATTCAACTTGAAAGTATCGTCATCAAAAGAGTCAAAATTTACTTGGTAACCTAATTCAGCTAATTTTGAAATCCTTTTTATGTACTTATGACCTTTAGTAATTGAATTTACCTCAATTAAATCATCATCTGAAATAGGTAGATTATTATCCTCAATAATTTTAAAAGTGATATTTGTATTTAACTTATCATCGAATTGAATATATTCATTTCTTAAAATAGTATTACCAAAGTTTTTTGCTGAAATTAAAATTGGATTTGTTTCCCCAACTATAATATTAATACCTCTATTGTTAATCAATAGCGTCCTAAACGTTTTAAAAAAATAAGAGGATAAAGTCAAGTATCTCAAATATTTTTGAGTTGCACAACAAAACCCATCCTCTTATGGTAAATGTAGCTCTATTTTCACAAATAATTTCAAAATTAGACCGTTCTAAATTTAAAAAGCTAGTTAAATTTCATCAAACAGATAAGCACTAGAAAGGCTTTAATAGTTGGTCTCACTTGGTCACTATGCTTTTTTGTCAATTTGCAAAGAGCCAGTCGCTCCGAGATATTAGCAATGGCTTACGTTCTGCAACTGGTAATCTCAATCATTTAGCCATGGGCAAGACACCGTCAAAATCTACGGTTGGCTATCAAAACCAAAACAGAAGTTGGGAGCTTTTTAGGGATTACTATTATGTTCTGCTAGAAAGTTTAGGACAGCAGGCTCATATGAAGCGTACAAAATTCAAGATAAGATCAAAAATATTCTTGCTGGACGCTACCACGATAAGTCTTTGTTTAAGCTTGTTCGATTGGGCAAAATACAAAACAAAAAAAGGTGCGGTAAAAATGCATACTCTACTTGACTACGATGGACATTTACCAGCGTACGTAAACATTACAGATGGCAAAACAGCGGACAACAAGGGCGCTTATGATGTTCCGCTCCTAAGAGGAAGCGTTATAGTTGCCGATAGGTTTTACAATGATTTTTCACTCTTGAATGCCTGGGACAGCAACGGTGTTTATTTTTTGGAAAGGCACAAGGATAACATTAAATTTAAAACCCTAAAAGAACTAGAACTGCCTGAAAAAAGGCATCAGCACGTCCTAAAAGATGAAATTATCGAACTCACAGGTAACAAAACCAAGGACAAGTACCCTAGAAAACTGCATCGAGTTGCGCTATGGGACGATAAAAACCAACAAACCATTGAGGTCATTGCCAATCAAATGTCTTGGACAGCAAACACCATAACCGAACTGTACAAGGCTAGATGGGAAGTGGAAATTTTCTTTAGGGACATAAAACAGCAGTTGCACCTCAAATCTTTTATAGGCACAGGCCAAAACGCAGTAATGATACAAATCTGGACAGCACTTATAACGATATTGATTTTAAAAGCCCTAAAAACACAAGCAGAGCACGCTTGGTATTTATCTAATCTGGTCGCGTTTATTGGGCTAAATCTTTTTGTTAAAGTAGGACTACACAGTTGGCTGGATAATCCATTTGCAAAAGAGCAACCTCCTCCAAATAAAAATATACAAGGGGTTCTTTTTTGAAAATCTATAAAATAAAGTGGTTAAGCCAGTAAAATGGCTAAATTTATTGTGCCTAAATTTTATTTAGGACAGGATTGATTGTTAATAGAAGAATTGTCAATTTTAGAAATGTAAAGGTTATTAATTATACTCATTTTTGCGATAATTGAAATAATGTTGTTCTATAAATTCAATTTTAGGAAAAAACTTATCAGGTAAATTTATTTTTTTATTGTTGAAATTTGAAAAACAAGTGTCTTTTCTTTCTTTTTCATATTCCAATAGATATTTAGAAACTGAAATATTGTAATCTGTGTCAACACTAATTAACCCTTTGTCAAAAGCTTTATCGTGAAGATTGTTTAGACAAAGTCCGTTTTGTGGATTCGTTCAGCGGAAGCACGATAACCCGGGTAAAAAATGCAAAAATCAATCTAGAAGCTCAAAACATTCAAAAAGAACAGTTTTTAGTTGCTTTGGAACGGGATTTTAATAATGCTTGGGATGATTACCAGAATAAATTAAATATCTACAGGCTACAAGAAGATAATATTAAAACGTCCCAAAATAATTTTAATAGAACAGAGGAAAAATTTAAACTTGGCCAACTAAATTCTATAGAATTTCGACAAGCCCAAATGAATCTTTTTAATGCTGAATTAACTAGAAACCAAGCAAAATATTCTGCAAAATTAGCAGAATTGCAATTACTTCAAATAAGCGGAGAAATTTTAAGTATTAATTTCTAATTTAAAAAATAAAGACCCTTATACCAAGATCTCTTTTTGCTCAAGTTGCATTTTATTTGATGTATTTGTTAAAATTTAATGCATTTCATCGATTAAAATAGTTTTTTATCTTATTTTAAAGTAGATTCGTGAGAGAATTAATCCCAAATCAATTCTAATGAAAGCTTTAAAACTTACTATACTATCCCTATTTCTTACCGCTTACGCTTTTGCTGAAATTTCACCAATTGAGAAATCCGCATTAGTAGCACTATATAATGAAACCAATGGTGCCAATTGGACCGCTCAATGGAACCTTGAAGACGATGTCAGCACTTGGTACGGTGTCACTATTGAAGATGATAAGGTAGTTGGAATTAATCTACAATTCAATAATCTAAACGGTATACTTCCAATGGCTATTGGTGATTTAACGAATTTACGTCATATGAATTTGGGGTTTAATAAATTATCAGGAGTCTTACCAAAGACTTTGAGTAAATTAAAAAACCTGAGATCACTTGAGTTGTTTATGAATAGTTTTGAAGGCACTATCCCTAATGAATTAGGCGAACTTGAAAATTTAGAATCATTAAAGTTATACAGTAATAAGCTATCAGGAACTATTCCGGAAACCTTAATGCAATTAACGAATTTAAAGGAACTACTTTTAGGAAGTAATTTTTTAACAGGTACTATCCCTAATGATATTTATGCATTGTCAAACCTGCAAAAATTGAGTTTAATGGATAATCAGTTAACTGGAGAAATTCCAGTGGAAATTGCACAACTTAATCAATTAGAAGAATTACTGTTGTCCACAAATCAACTTACAGGGGATTTACCTGCTGAGTTTATGAACTTAACAAACCTGAATACCTTTATGGTAAGTGATAATAACCTAAACGAAGAGTATATTAGCGTTTCAGGAAAGAATCCACCAAGTTTGATGCGTTTAGAAATGCAAAGTTCTACAGCAACAATGGATCTTGAAAAAGAATAAGAATGGCCAATTCCTCATAAATTGATTAGACAGCCAGTAAGTGCTGTCTTTTTTTTAGTTTTGCATTATGCTAGAACATCACTTTACATGTCCGCATTGTTGGCAAAACATCTCCATGTTATTAGACACAGCAGTAACTTCTCAAACTTATATTGAAGATTGTGAGGTCTGTTGTAATCCTATTCAAATTTCTGTAAAATTTTCTTATTCCGAAATCATGGATTTTCAAGCAAATAGTATTGATCAGTAATTTTTTTAAATTAATTCTTGTAGTATTTAAAAAGGGTTGTATATTTGCAGTCCGAAATAATTTGATTGGTATTATGAGCCACAAGTTAAAAGCTAAGTAAGTTATTTCAATTATATATCGCGGGATAGAGCAGTAGGTAGCTCGTCGGGCTCATAACCCGAAGGTCACTGGTTCGAGTCCAGTTCCCGCTACTAGTAAAATCAAGCCTTCACAGAAATGTGAGGGCTTTTTTTATAACTTGGGTACAACATAGGTACAACATTTAAGTGTTTTAAGAGCAACATTCTTATTGATGCCTATTGCCTCTTTTTATGTTTAAACCCTATGAATTCTTAGATGAAATAATAAATTTCAAGAAGTTGCAACTTCATTTCTTCGTTAGAGGGGTTTATTATCATACAATATGACCGCAATTTGAACTCGTAAAATACTTCCATCAAAAGACTTCTAGTAACTATTCATTAAAAGGTCTTGGACACAATGTCAAAGATTGCGATTTCCATCTTTGAAATAAAGTCCGCTTTAAATCCTACTTCTAGAGGATAATCCATTTTTTAGCCTGTTAAGCACATTAACGCTTTTCAAAAAAAGCAACGCATCATCTTTTAATTCGAAATGTTAAAAATAAAATGGCAACTTAAGGGAAAAGAATCGGTACTTTTCATAGAATTCGGGTAAGGCATAGTTATTCATTCATTATTTTATTTCTATGTGTTAGACCCCAATCCCTCATTGTTTCAATTACTTTGTCTAATGACTTTCCATAATCGGTAAGGCTGTATTGAACAGTAACTGGCATAGTATTAAAGACATCTCTATTGACCAATCCATTTATTTCTAAATCCTTTAATTCTTTCGATAGCATTCTTGGAGTAATTCCTTCAATTTGTCGCTCTAACTCTTTAAACCTATGAATTTTAAAAGAGAGCGTTATAATTATTGGTAACTTCCATTTTCCACCAATTAATTCGATAACATCCCGAACAGGAAGAATAAATTTTTTGCATTCTGTTGGGGTATAAGCATTCGTTTTGTTTTTTACAGAGTTCATCTAAAAAGGCTTTGTTATATAACAACTATACTAAAATATACTGGTATACATTAGTATAGTGATATGCTTTGTATAGCAAATTTAATATAAATTTGACATTATAAATAAAAGTAGGGTAGAAAATGAATAAAACATTAATTATAAGTTATACTCCAAGAGATAATTCAAACACTAAAAAAATGGTCGATTATTTTATAGAAAAGAATAAAAGAAAAACCCGAATAACGTTTCTTGATTTAACTGAAGAGACTCCAGATTTATTGTTAAAAGAAAATTTAAATCTATATGTTAATCGAAACTTTGGAGGAATGGAACTAAATGATGAGCAACATAAAATATTATATAAGAATGACAAAATGATGAATCAGTTATTGGCTACAGACTTTCTTGTTTTGGCAAGTCCTATGTATAATATGTCATTACCAGCAACAGTAAAAGCTTGGGTTGACGCAGTGGTACAGGCTGGAAAAACCTTTGAGTCAACTGAACAAGGACCTAAAGGCTTATGTGAAAATAAACAAGCATTGGTACTTATGACCAGTGGAAGTGATTTCGGAACAGAGCCATTGAAAAGTATGAATTTTGCAACACCTTTGTTAACTGCCTGTTTCGGTCTTATGGGAATTCCTACTGAAGCCATCAACGTATTTGGAATACAACAGTATCCTGATATAGCTGAAGAAATGTTAGAGACTTCAAAAAATGAAATTGAGTTATTAAGTAAAAAATGGTACTAATTATGCAACTAGCCATATTGAACTCATTTAAACTTTTTGTATTTCTTTTTTTTTTAAATTTTTTGAGAGCTATAACAATGAATGGCAGATAATTAAATCCTAACCAGCTAGCGACCGTTGTGTCAAACCTATTTAGCAGTGATCGGAAGCTATCCATCCAAGCATTGGTTCGTTCTATGGCATACCTTTGGCTGTATAGGTCTTGGTCGAAATATTCGTCCCTTTCTGTATTTCCGTTACGTTTGTTAAAACATATATTGGCATTAATATCTTTATTGCTACAGGATTTTCTGAAATCTTTTGAATCAAATCCTGCATCAGCATTGAGAAATAGACCATCTACAGAAATTTTCGCTTGTTCTAGTGTTCCGGTAACCACTTCAAATTGCACTTCGATATCATAAAGATCATTGTGGTTGCCCGCTAAAGGTTCAGACATTGCGATGGGCAACCCTTGTCTGTCACTCAAATAGAGCGCATTGGTGGTCTTTCGCTTTTTCCTGCCTTGATATTCCACCTGTTCGCCTCCTCTGATGGCTGGTGTATGGCTACCATCTAAATCCACACTAGAAAGGTCTAGCTTTGCTCTGTGCTTATCTAAGAAACCTATCCAACACGCCTTCCAGACTCCGTTGACACTCCATTTTCGGTAATGATAATATACGGATTCCCAACATAACGACTTTTCCTCAAAAAACACCCGCGTTGGTAATTGGTGCCATTGAACACCTGTTTTCAGCTTGTAAAGAATGGCATTAACAATCTCAACCAAGGGGACCGTTGGTGGAAATCCTCGTTTTGGTAATGGTAGGTGTGGAATAATTTCCATTTCTATTGTATCTTTGTCTAGTACTGTGTACATAAGGGGTTGCTTTTTAATATTTTTCGTATGGTAACGCAAATATCGGCAACCCTTTTTAATTTGCTTTAAAAAGTTTAAATCACTTCATTAACTCATAAATATATTTTTAACTTCAAGTACCTTTAGATTAATTCATCTTTGAAGTTATTTATTACATCCAATTTAGTCCATTTCCCTGCATTCCGCAGAAAAAGCTTCATTGCGGTAAATGCGCTTCATTGTGCAAGGTCTTGGACATAATATCAAAGATTTCGATTTCCATTATACTAACCCTGCCAAAAAAAAAGGCATGGATACTTCATTCCCAATCTACATCTTTGAAATTAAGTCCGCTTTACTTCCTACGGAGAAGGAAAATCCATTTTCATAATCCAGTCAGTACATACCTCTGTAGTCTAAGAAAAGCATCAATCCGAATATAAGCTTTGCAGTAAAATTTTTGTAAAAATTACTCTAAATTCGGAGTGTACTATTTCAGACTTCTTAAAAATTCCTTAAAATCTGCTGCACCATAGTCGGCCATACCATTATGTGTTAATGCTAAATTTCCATCGGCATCTATGATATAGGTAGTGGGGATTGAGGAAGATTGGTACATCGTAGGAAGGTTACTTGCCGGGGCATAAATAGGAAGGCTGTACCCTTTGCGTTTAGAAAAAGCCTTGGCCTTTTCAAAATCTTGGTCAAGCGACAGCATTACAAAAGCAACTTCATCACCCATTTCTTCGTACAGCTTATCGATGCTTGGCATTTCGGCAACACAAGGCGGGCACCACGTTGCCCAAAAATTCATAAATATTACCTTTCCTTTTAAGTCTTTCAACGATTTGGTATTGCCTTCAGTATCAAGCAACGTTAGGTTAAAATCTGCTTTGGTTATCATTGGCGCGTTATCTTTCTCAAGAGTATGGTTTCGCACTTGTGATATTTCTTCGATATCAGGATTCATCAGTCCGGTAGCTAAAACCCCGCGCTGCATAAAACCAATGACTTCAGTGTGCAATCCAGTGGCGTATAGTATGATGGCTACAACAGCAAAAATTCCGTTTTGTATCCAAGTTTTCTTTTGCTTCTTGTTCATAATTTTTTCTTAATGAAATTTATATTCGGTTTTGGGTACGGTTGAAAACGAATACCTACCGAGATATTCGCAGTATGCCCTCCCTTCCAAGATGGGCGATACGGGAGAATTCTCTTTTAGGTATTCTTCTACCACATCGTGTATGGTGTAATCCATTACTTCAACTTCCTTTACATTGGGCATTCTGCACAGATTGTCCATCGGGTCGCCAGGTCGTACACAGGCAGAGATAGTATAATGCTGTGTGTCTTGCATAGGTTCGCCATTAATTGTTATGCTACTGATGCGATGACCTTTTTCATTCTGACTTTTAAAATCTACTTTCATCCCGGAAAATCGCACCAGCCAACCACCGAAACGTTCGGTAGGGTTTTGGGAAAAGGCATTGTGCATTTCCTTTTCCAACCAGTCCTTGATTTGTTTTCCTGTTACTTTTCCAGTTTTGACCTTTTCGTTTACAGGAAGGAGGTTCCATAAGTTTGCCCTTGTGATGGGGGCAGGTTTTCCTTTTTCTGGAACAATGGGATTACCAAACCGGAATCCGTTTGAAATGGAGATATCCACACCAGTTTTCCAGCGAGCAGCATCGGTAATCATATTATCCATAGGGTTTTCAACGGTCAGGTATCGGTAAATGGGTGTTTCGGTATAGCCTATAACCGTTTCCAGGTGTTCTTTGTACGGTGCTTTGGCAGTATCTACAAGAGCCTGTATCTTCTTATCTGCCGGGAATACCTCCGGGTCAACTTCGATAAGTTTGTAAGCATCTCCGACCAACTTTCCATCTACAAAATTAAGTGTAAGTTTCCCCACAAAGGAACCAAAAGCACCCGGTTCGGTAACCTTGGCATATTTGCCCTGAATGGGTTCGCGTACCCTTTCGTGGGTATCGTTGCCCAAGATATAATCTGCATTTTCAGAGATGGGACTATTGGCGAGCTCTACCTGTTTAAAAATCCCTATGTGTGTGACCAAGAACAGTACATCTACTTTTTCTTTAATCTTGATATCATCCACCATTCCCTTCAGTTTATCGTCAAGTCCGCTAAAAGTAATTCCTTCACTGAAAATTGGATTTTGCCGTACGGGAACATCGGGGTCGTTAATCCCTATAAAACCGATACGCACCCCTTCAATTTCCTTTATCCAATAGGCAGGAAACAGTGATTTTTCATTTTTTTCGTGAAACATATTTTGAGCGATTACATTAGTATTATAACTTTGCATCACGTCCATCATTATGTTCTTACCATAGACGACTTCCCAATTACCTGGTATTATTGCGTCATAGCCCATATTTTTTATGATTTCGGGCATTACTTTTCCCTCTGACAATGCTGCATAGCCACTCCCTTGAATAAGGTCGCCGCCATCGACGATGATGGTTCTATTAGGATTTTTCTTGCGTTCTCGGTCAAAAAGTGTCTTAATGTTGGCAAGACCGCCACGGTCTTTGAAGACTATTTCGTCATCTTCCCAAAATAGTTCGGGATGTGTATCGAGTTGGCCGTGTATATCGGCAGTTTGCAACACGGTAATGCTCAAGGTGTCCTTTGTCTTTATACTGGTTTTTATTTCGTTCGATTTTTCAGTTTTACAGGCAACCAAGAATACCAATAGTACCAAAATGGAAATAATTGCCAGAAATTTTTTCTTCAATTTTTTCATAATTAAAGACTAATGTTTTTATATCCCTTTTTCTGAAGCTGAAAATTGTAGAGAATACCGTTTTCCACTACCTTCATTTCCTTGGGGACTTTTGTTTTATCGACTTTGAATTTATTGAGCGAAAAACCGCAGGCAACAAGATGCACTCCAGCCTTTTCTGCTTTTTCAATAAAAGCAGCTATTTTTTCGGTATCGGTAATATCACCTATTTCCTTACCACAGATGATGACCTGAAAATCGCCAAAAGCTTTGCCATCTTCTTCTTTGAGTGCTTCGGCCGTTAACAGTATAGGTTGCAGTTGCGGTATTTTTTTGGTAAGTACCACGTAATTGTTTTTGCTGTTATTGACGTTTTGCTGAGCCTGTAAGTTAGCGGTACTAAACAACGTGAGTAAAAAAAGGATTGAACTAAAAATGTATGTTTTCATTTTGATTTATTTTAAAAGGTTATCGGTGTCGTTCAGTACAAAAAAAAGAAGTCCACCTAAAATGGCAATGTTTTTAAATAGTGGTCCAAGTGTGGTGATCTGTCCCACCTGAACCGTTAATGTGATTGGGATGAGTACCATCATTAAGATGATTGCCGCCCATTTTGTTTTGAATCCTATCAAGAATAAAAAACCAGCCGTAACCATTATGATGCCAGATACAACAATAAGCAGTTGAGGCTCGCCAAAAAAATAAGCGATCCCTTTAAAACTAGCTTGTTCTATCCGTTTGGCTGTCTTTTCAATATTCAGTACATGGTTCGTTCCCGCAACCAAGAATATGCCGCTCACCAAAACGCGTAACAGTTGTATGGAACGACGGTTGATTAAAATTTTTGTCGTCATTATAAATGATGTTTAAAGAAAATTTGATTTGTGCGGTGCCTACTGAAATATAGTATCAGTTTGTATTTTTCTCTAAAAAAATACTAGTGTAACGCCTACTTTAAATGTTGTGGAATGATTATTAAAACAAGCGTGGAGGCGGGGAAACATTATCCAAGTATAGATAACTCAATCTTGAAGAAAAATGTTTGTTGTAAGTTGCATTGGGTTCGGAAGTACCCGTTTTCCAAGAGAATAGCTCCAAGTGAAACTGAGAATTACAAAACCCCGTTAGACTAATGACCTGATCAGAAGAAATTTCAATATTCGAAAAATTAATGCTGTCTTTAGATAATTTTGGAGAATTTTTCTTTTTACATAAAGGCTTAACAAATGAAATGTTACTCCCATTAAATAGTACGCTTAGACCATTGGCATCTATGGTAACAAATTTTACCAAGAAAATACAAACCAATGCTAGTGCGATGTTTCTATTTAACTTCATTCAGGTTTCAAATATAATATTCTTTACACGAATTGAGTGTAACCAAAGTTACATAATAGCATTAACACATTTTGAGGATATTATATATTTGGTATTAATGAGTACAGATTTAGAGAAATTCAGCCCATTCCCCTGAAATTCCACAGAAAAAGCTGCATTTCGGGCAAAATGCTTCATTACAAAGGTCTTGGACACAACTGGATAATCCGGTAAGAGTGGTTCTTCCTCATATTTGGGGAAATCCACAAACATTGGTTGGCGTCTTATATTGTTGATAATCAGATAAATAAAAGCATATTCTTTTGTTTTGTAAGACCATATTTATTATCTTTAAGTAGTTATCAGACAACTGCTTATGACCATAAAACAACTGATTGGCATGCCTGTGCTAATTGTAAATAATATTGATTACTCTTGCTCCATTGTTAAAATATACGCATCAGTAAAAGCTAAGCGATCAAAATGTCCGAAATGTGAAAAATATAGCAATAAAGTTCACGATCATTATACCCGAACACTATCAGATCTTCCAGTATTTCAAAACAAAACCACTATTATCCTAAAGACGCGCAAATTTAAATGCCAAAACCCACAATGTAACCGAAAAGTATTCTCAGAACAAACACCATATATTCTGAGGTATTCAAGAAGAACAAAAAGGGTATCAAAGATACTGGATGCCTTGTCAATTGAATTAACAGGAAAACTGGGCAGTATACTGTCTAAACAACTACTAATTTCGGTTAGCAGCTCAACCGTTACACGAATAGTCCACAGACAACAACTACCACCAATAATACAGCCAAAGGTGCTTGGCGTTGATGATTTTGCATACCGAAAAGGGATAAGTTACGGAACCATCCTCATTGATATGGAGACTTCAAAGCCTATTGATATTTTACCTTCGAGACAGGGCAAAGCGTTAAAAAAGTGGCTGTCAAAATATCCTGATGTGAAAATTGTTACCAGAGACAGGGCCAGTTCGTATGCTTCTGCTATCAATGAAGTTTGTCCAAATGCTGAACAGGTCGCGGACCGATTTCATTTATTAATGAACCTATCCGATGCTTTGGACAAGTATTTCAAAAGTGTGAATCCAAAAATTAAAAAGCTTATTAAAGATAAAAGCAATGGGCTTTTAAATATGTCCGATGGTCAGAATGCAGGCTGTGATAAGGGAAAAAAGTCGCAACCATTATCAAAAGTCCAAAAAATAGTTGAAATAAAAGTAGACCAGAGGCAGGATACCTTCAATAAGGTTAAGGAATTACAGGCTAAGGGCATATCTAAACGAAAGATTGCAAGGGATTTGCGCATAAGCCGTAATACTGTTCATTCATATCTCCCACTAGAATCATTACCTCCCAGAATAAGCTCTAAGTCAACCAATATTGAGTTATTTGCCCAGCACATTGTTGCTCGATTAAATGACCAAGGATATATGATGAAAGATATAATAGACGAGATTTATGAATTGGGATACAAAGGAAGTAGAACGCAGGCTTACCACAATATAAATATCATAAAGGAAAGATTTGAAATATCCACGCCGGATTTTGCACAAATTCAAAAATCCCCTATATAAAACCCTTAAGTTCAAGGACACTGGCTAAATATATTGGTTCTTGCTTAACTGTTATTAAAGATCCTGATGAGCGAAAGTATCCACAAACACTATTAGATAATATATCAGAACTACAGGTCATTCGAAAATTGGTGCAGATTTTCAAAACGATGTTAAAAAGAGGATGTGGCAATATAAACCGATGGATTGAATTTATAAAACGCTCAAAATACAAAATGCCGGGCTTAACCTCTTTTGCCAATGGTTTATTGAGGGATATTAAAGCCGTTAAAAACGGAATTAACATGCCCTGGAGCAATGGTGCTGTGGAAGGCCATGTAAACCGGATAAAGAGTATAAAAAGACAAATGTATGGCAGGGCTAGCTTTGATCTATTGCGTAAGAAGGTGATATTATCTCAAACTGGTTGATGTTTCCCCAAATATGAGGAAGAACCGTAAAAGTGGTAAAAGTGAACCACCTATTCCGGATTAAAGTGAGCAGGGTAAAACAGGTGTTGAAATTCGATTCATTTGTGGTTTAAAATTAGTGATTTTTCTTTAATTTTTTTCTCATTGACTCACCCTTAAGGTTAATTCTATGGGCAGAGTGTACAATTCTATCCAAAATGGCATCAGCAATAGTTTGCCCTCCAATGATTTGATGCCATGCTTCCACAGGTAATTGTGAAGCAATTATAGAGGCTTTCTTACCATGTCTATCTTCAATAATTTTCATAAAAAAGCATCTGTTAACACTGCCTAGTGCTCTAAGTCCAAAATCATCGAGTATCAATAAACCTTGTTTTTCCAGCTTACTAATTTCTTTCATATCAGAGCCATCAGCTTTTGATGTTTTTAATAGCATTTGATTTGGTTTCATTTAGGATTTCATTCCTTTTTTACTTTAGTGAAAGTATAACCGTATGGCTCATTTTACAAGGAGGTATTATAAAAACGAGTCTTTTCCATTGATTAGCAGATATTTATACGCACTCTCTATTCTTAGCTCATGAAAAGTTTAAGCGAATAATAGCACAAAATTCTTTAAACAATCTTTAGATTTCACAAATACATTTACCATAAATTATAAGTTTAGAAGTGTTTTTAAATTAAGCCCTGTAAGAGAAGGAGTAATAATTTTGGTTGGTTATGATAACTCCTTCTCTTGTCAGGCACAATTGGAACTTCAGAACTTATTCTTCACTTAAAAAGTGTTTTTAAATTTATAATCATCTAAAAGACTAATCTTAATAATTTTATATTGAAGCCATTAATATTTTTTGCAATAGCTTTTTTAATAAGCTTAATTGTTACTGCTCAGGACAAAGTTACTCTTAATTATTTTGTAAATAAGGCAAAAGAAAATGCGCCTGTACTACGAGAAAATTACAACCTTCTCAAGATTGGAGAACTTCAAGGTAGTATAATTACAGCTCAGAATAATGCTTTTCAAGTCAATGCCACTTCAGAGGTGTTCGTAGCTCCTTATTTTGATAATAATGGAAAGGTTATAGAGATTACTACAACACCTTCCAATACTGCTTTTGGATATGACGTGGGTATAACAAATGGAGGTTTATATTCTACGCAAATCAATGTGACCAAAAACTTATTTAATCAAGCGGTCACAGATAACTTATTGTTTCAAAATAAAATAAGCAACAATACGATTTCACTTTCTTCCGAAGAAATCACACATAACATCGTTAAAAATATAACGGATGCCTATGTTATGGCATACCAATTACAATTGCAAGAGGCTTTTACAACCGAAATTCTTAAAGACCTCGAAAAGCGAGCACAGGTTGTAGAGTTATTAGTAAAACGTGCTGTTTTAATGGAAAGTGATTATTTGTTGTTGCAATTGGATATGGACGGTAAGAAATTAGAATTGCAACAAATACAAAACAACCTGAAAGTAGCCATTGATCAGCTCTATAATTTGAGCGGTACTGAAATTGGCGAGATTGACAAATTAGAACAACCTGATTTTCTTAACAATCAAAATCCATCAAAGTTTTTCTACGAGAAAAGATTTCAAAATGATAGTCTGCAAATTGTTGCCAATCAAAGAGTTTTTGAGAATCAATACAAACCACAGGTAACTGCATACGCAAATACAGGGCTAAATGCCGTTGAAATTCCTAATATATACAGAAGGTTTGGTGCAAGTGCTGGACTGCGGTTAGCGATTTCTATTTATGATGGAAAGCAACGCAAGTACAATGCACAGCAAAGTCTTTTAAAAGAAGAGAGTTTAGAGTTTTACAGGGAGAATTCAAAAGTGCAGATAGATAACAGTATTAAGAGTATCGAACAACAAATACAAGCACTGGAAATAGCTATGCAATTGCTGGAAGAACAATTGAAACGGCAAGAAACTATATTAGAAATCTACAAGGGCAAATTGGTTCAAGGGCAAGTATCTATTGTAGATTACTTAAACGTCATTCAGAATTACAAACTAAATGCTTACACAAAACTTCAAATGCAAACCAACTACTGGTTATTACAAAGCCAGTATAACTTTATAAACTGGTAATTGATTATGAAACGAGCATGTTAATAGCATTATCGCCTAACGGAACGATTAATAGCAAACAGCATGTGTCCTTAAAAAACAATAGAAAAAAACACATGAAAAAACAATACTTTAAATATATAGCCACTTTATTACTAGTTATAGATTTTTCTGCTTGTAAGAAAAACGTTGATGCGGTTTCAGAAAAAAAAGCACCAATTAGTGTTGGCGTTGTTGCTGTTCAACAAAACAATATTAAAGAATACCTCACGTTTAATGGCGTTACCCAATATCATGAAAAGGAAAATATCCGCTCTAATGTAACCGGTTATATTTCTTGGATGAAATATAAAATTGGGGATAACATTCATAACGGACAAACATTTGCATCGGTTAGAACTAAAGAACAAGACGCACTTAAAGAAGCTGCGAAAATAGACAGTTCGTTATTAAAATTTGTGAGTCCAATTACCATAAGAAGTAATGCTTCAGGCGTTTTTACAGTACTCAATATCACTTCCAATGATTATGTAGCTGAAGGAGATATATTGGCAACTGTGGCACAACCAAAGTCGTTAGTAATACAAGTAAATGTACCTTACGAATATGAAGACGCCATTCAAATAGGGTCATCGTGTGAAATTATTTTGCAAAATGGAGAAGTGTTGAATGCGAAAGTAACGGGAACTTTACCTACCATAGACCCAGTAGCACAATCACAGGTGTTTTTAATTGCTTTGCCAAAAGCGAATCTTCCTGAAAATTTAAATGTTCAGGTTAGGACCATTTACAAAGAAGATGCAACTGCAATGACTGTTCCCGAAATTGCTTTGCAGACCAATGAGTTATTGTCGGAATTTTGAGTAATGAAAGTAACCAATGACTCTCTTGCATTAAAACAAAAAGTAGTGCCACTGCTTAAGAACGATTCCATAGTTCAAGTAAAATCGGAAAGTCTTAAAGTCAATGATTTGGTGATTACAGAAGGTGCTTATCAAATGCAGGATTCAACAATTGTAAGCTTCAAAAAACAATGAAATGAGCAGATATAAATATTTAATCACAACCAACAAGTTATTAGGCGAATTCCATCTGACCTTTTTTAGAAAATAATACGAACAGATGAAAAAACTGCATTCCAATTATAAATTTCCGTTGCTTGCCATAGGTATTCTGATACTTATTGGAGGGTTTTTTACCTATCAGAATTTAAAGACAAGCTTATTTCCAGATATCACGTTTCCGAAGATTAAAGTGATTGCAGATGCAGGGCAACAGCCCGTGGACAAAATGATGACTACTGTGACGATACCTTTAGAAAACATCATCCGTCGTGCAGAAGGCTTGCAATACATACGCAGTACTACATCCCGTGGAAGTTGTGAGATTTCGGTCTTTTTAGATTGGAATATGGATATTAATACTGCCAAAGCGCAAATTGAATCTTTTATCAATCAGTCACAAGGAAGTATTCTACCGAACACCGTGTTTTCCGTAGAAAAAATGAACCCATCTATTTTGCCAGTTATGGGCTATTCATTAGAAGGAGAAGGCTTATCACAAGTAGATTTAAAGAAAATTGCAAAGTATCAGGTAAAACCATTTTTAGCTGCTACACCAGGCGTTTCAGACATCGCTGTAATAGGTGGTAAAGACAAAGAGTTTCAGGTTATTTTAAAACCAGATGTTATCAAGTCTTTGGGGATTTCTATATCAACAATTCAAAATACTGTAGTCAATTCAAATTTATTACAATCTAATGGCTACATCACAGATTTTAACAGAATGTATCTGACGCTTACCGATAATGCAGTGGATGATATTGAAGATTTACAAAATCTGGTTATCATAAATAGTCCCAATCGATTAATTCGGCTGAAAGATGTTGCTGACATTGAAGTCAGGGAGGTAAAGGAATACGTAAAAATCCTTGCCAATGGTAAAAATGTGCCAATTATCGCAGTAGTAAAGCAACCGAATGCGAATCTTATTGAAGTCAATAAGACCATTGAACAGAAAGTTGCTGAACTCTCAAAAATATTACCTACAGGCGTGGTGATAAAACCGTATTATAAACAAGCCGATTTTGTAAACACCAGTATTTCAAGTATCAAAGATGTGTTGTGGATTGGTTTGGTATTGGCACTGTTGGTGGTCATTCTATTCTTGCGCTCGTTTTCTGCAAGTATGGTGGTGCTGTTTACCATTCCTGTGTCTTTGTCCTTAACACTCATTATTCTTGACGCTATAGGCTATACCTTTAATATAATGACTTTGGGAGCTGTTGCTGCAGCCATTGGATTGATGATAGATGATGTGGTCATAATCATTGAACAAATACATAAAATAAGAGAAGAACATCCTGAAAAATCAATGCCTTGGGTTGCGCACGCAGCCATAACGCACTTATTTCCTGCAATGATAGGTTCTTCGTTGAGTACATTAGTGATTTTTATTCCTTTTGTTTTAATGACTGGCGTTGCTGGTGCTTATTTTAAAGTAATGGCATTCAGTATGATTATTGCTTTATCCGCTTCTTTTTTGGTCACTTGGTTGGTTGTTCCCGTGTTGTCAATTATATTTACAAGAGATAAATCGGTTAAGCGGAAGCATGAGCCGAAAACAAAATGGATTCATAGCATTTTGGGCAAACCAATTATAGGAATTTCTTTTTTGCTGATTTGTGTCGTTGTTCTTATAGTTATTCCTTCCAAATTACCTTCGGGTTTTTTGCCGGAAATGGATGAAGGAAGTATCGTTTTGGATTATAATAGTCCATCTGGCACCACATTGGAAGAGACCGATAGGATGTTGCAAATCGTAAACGGCGTTTTGGACACACAACCTGAAGTTGAAGCTTATTCAGCAAGATTAGGAACACAAATGGGTTTTTTTATTACCGAACCTAATCGTGGTGATTATTTGATTAAGCTGAAAGATAAGCGGAGTAAAACAACCGATGAAGTTTCTGACGAAATAAGAAAGCATGTTGAAGCAAAAGTGCCACAGTTAACGATTGATTTTGGTCAGGTAATTGGAGATATGTTAGGGGATTTAATGAGTTCAGTTCAGCCCATTGAGATAAAAGTTTTTGGAACTAACATAAATACCTTGGAAAGCTTATCGCAGGAAATTACCAAAGAAGTTGAAACTGTTTCAGGAACAGCAGATGTAAATGACGGTATTATTGTTGCTGGCCCAAGTCTATCCATAGTGCCTAACGCTCCCGTACTTGCACAATTAGGAATGACCGTTGCCGACTTCCAATTGCAGTTACAAACCCAAGTTGAAGGCACTGTAGTAAGCTCGATGATAGATAAAGAGCAAATGGTAGATATCCGTCTTATTTATCCTAATGCTAATAAGACTTCGGTATCTGATATAAAAAACACCGCTATTTTATTACCTAATGGTTCCAGTGTGCCTATCAATCAAGTGGCATCGATTGAAATGGGTAAAGGCGTGGCTGAAATCAATCGTGAACATCAAAAATCTATGGGTGTGATTACGGCGCGATTAAACAATCGTGATTTAGGCTCAATACTAAAGGACATTCAGAGCCATATAACAAAAAATATTTCGCTTCCTGCTGGTTATACTATTGAATATGGTGGAGCCTATAAAGAACAGCAGAAGGCATTTAAAGAATTGATGATGATATTAATATCTGCCATATTACTGGTGTTTATTGTGATATTATTTCTGTTTAGAAAAGTAAAGATTGCATTGGCCATCATTGTAATTGCAGTTTTAGGAGTTGCTGGAAGTTTATTGAGCCTCTTTTTAACAGGAACACCTTTAAATGTTGGAAGTTATACAGGTATTATTATGATTGTTGGTGTTATTGGTGAGAACTCAATTTTTACCTACAGGCAGTATCAGGAAAGTGATGCATCCTTATCTCATATTGAAAAAATTGAATACTCAATCGCAGCACGTTTACGTCCTAAAGTAATGACTGCTTTTGCTGCGATTATGGCACTGGTACCTTTGGCTTTAGGTATTGGCCCAGGCGCACAGCTACACCAACCGCTGGCAATTGCTGTTATAGGTGGATTGGTGTTTGCTTTACCGCTTCTGTTAGTTGTATTACCTACGATTTTGAAAATAATTAAAGAGTAGAAATTTATGGATGAAATTGGAATTGCACTTTTAGGTGGTGGAGTGCGTGGTGCAGCTCACATTGGTGTGCTACAAGCTTTGAACGAAAATAATATATTCCCAAACAGAGTCTCAGGTACTAGTGCAGGGAGCATCATTGGGGTTTTATATTGCGCTGGCCATACGCCAAAAGATATTTTAAAACTCTCTCACGAAAAAGCGTTTCTAAAAATTTTCAAAATAGGTTTTTTTAAATAAAGGATTAACAGAGCTTACCTAACTCAGTAGCATCCGAAAGTCGCTATTTTAAAAAGCCCTCAGAATCCCTTATTTTAGAGTTCTACGAAAAACTTTTCAAATATGGGACTCTTCAGGCGAAACAAAAATACCAATAAACCAATAATTCGGCAACTATTAGATTTAGTACCACCTTGGTTAATTAAAAGTTGCACAAATACTTACAAAACGGACAAAGGTGTTCATAAATACAGAACATACGATCAGTTTGTAGCACTAACTTTCGGACAGCTCAATAAGTGCCAGAGCTTGAATGATATATCGGCAGGGATCGGAGTAAGCGAAATTTTCATAAACGACTTGGGCCTGCGCCAAAGCCCTGCGCGTTCCACAATGAGTGATGGCAATAAAATCAGGGACTGGCGCGTGTTTGAGAGTTTGTATTATCGTTTATTGAGCCATTATAAATCAGTGCTGAAAGAACATCACAATACCCACATCATAAAAGAGATCAAGGGCAAGGTTGTTAAACTAATAGATAGCTCAACGATATCCTTATGCTTGGCCATGTTTGATTGGGCAGAGTTTCGGACAGCAAAAGGGGGCATTAAATTACATACAAGTTGGGATTACAATTTAATGATACCGGATGTGGTAAATATTACAGAAGCAAAGGTGCACGACAGATATGGGTTAAAGCAATTGATTTATCCTAAAGACACCATTATAGTTGAAGATAGGGCTTATTTTGATTTTGAACTGATGCTCAACAGGATAAAGGCAGAAAATGTATTTGTTACCAGGATCAAGTCCAATACGTTGTACCAAACGATAGAAGAACTAGAATTACCGGATAACGTTGACCAAAATATACTGAAAGATGAAATAATCCAACTGACTTCAAACAAGGCAATGGAAACAGGGATTTCAGAACAAAAACTAAGATTGGCACACGTCTATAAAGAAGATGAAAACAAAGTGATAGCCATTGTTACAAACCAACTTGACTGGGAGCACGGTACCATTGCGGAACTGTACAAGAAACGTTGGGACATAGAACTGTTTTTTAAAGCCTTAAAACAAAACCTACAGGTAAAGACCTTTTGGGGAACCAGTGAAAATGCAGTAAAGTCCCAAATATATGTAGCCCTGATAAATTATCTGCTCTTAGAGCTCATAAAACGAACTATCTCCAAAAAAGCAGTTGCTTTTTCCAATTTATCAGAAAAAATAAGATTCTGCCTGTATCATTATCTATCACTGGATTATGTATGCAATCACGTAAGAGAAGGCGTGCGTAAGGTCACGTTTACTACACAAAAGGAATGGGTGTTTGACGCAGACTTATTTTCTGGATAATCTAATATTTTAAACGAAAACATTGGGATAGACCTATGATTTCTGCTTTTCTCTAAAAACTTTCGGATGCTAGTGAAAAAAAATAAAATAACACCGTCAAATTCATTAATGGGAATTCACTTCTGATTATAATTTCAGTATTTATAACTAAAAAATTAGTTCAAACTAAATATTTAGTTATATTTGTAGAAAGTTTATGCTTATTATTTTATAGCATCAAACCGATAAATCGAAAACTATGAAACAATTGACAAAAGCCGAAGAAGATATCATGCAAATTTTATGGCAGTTGAAAAAGGCAAACGTTAAATCCATTATTGAGCAATTCCCAGAGCCGAAACCAGCATATAATACGGTATCGACCATAGTTAGGATTTTGGAAAATAAGGGGTTTGTCGATTATGAGAAGGAAGGCAAAGGTCATATTTATTTTCCGTTAGTAATAAAGCAAGACTATAGTAATCAATCGATAAATAAACTAGTTGATAATTACTTTCAAGGGTCTTTTAAGAGTATGGTGTCATTTTTTATGAAAAAAAATGATATCAGCCTAGATGAATTGGAATCCGTTTTAAAGGATATTAACAAAAATGAATAGCCATGATACCGTATATTATACAAACCGTCGTTTTTCAGCTTTTCTTCTTAGTGATTTATGATGCTTTTTTAAAAAAGGAAACATTTTTCAACTATAACAGATTCTACTTACTTATAACCACAGTCTTATCATTGATTATTCCTTTTATAAAAATCGATGGTTTTAAAAATGTGGTGTCAGATAACTTCATAATTGCATTACCCGAAGTGTTTATTGGTCAAAAAAGAATCATTGAAAATAACGCTGCTTCTTTAATTTCAAATTCAACGGCTACATCTATGCCGCTTTGGGAAATCGTCATGTATTCAGGAATGGCAGTGGCTGGTATAATTTTCTTGTATAAGTTTATTGAAATTGTGGCGCTAATTATCAATAACCCAAAAATATACGAAGGTAACTTCACCTTAGTGACGCTTTTAAAAAGCACTGTGGCTTTTTCATTTTTCAACTATATCTTTTTAGGAGAATTGATAGATACTAAGGATAAGGATGCTATTTTAAAACATGAGCACATCCATGCCAAAGAAAAGCACAGTTTAGATTTATTGTTTTTTGAATTCCTTAGGATCATCTTCTGGTTCAATCCATTAGTTTATATGTATCAACAGAAAATAATGACGGTTCATGAATTTATAGCAGATGCCAACGCCATTAAAAAACAAAATAAGCAGCACTATTATCAAAATTTATTGTCACAAGTCTTTGAGACTAAAAACGTCTCCTTTATCAATCCATTTTTTAAACAATCATTAATCAAAAAACGAATCGTTATGTTATCAAAATCAAAATCAAAACAAGTTAATTTATTCAAGTATGCTCTCTTAGTACCCATAATACTTGGGATGCTTATTTATACATCGTGCTCAGAAAACAGTAAGTCTGTTGATGAAAACTCCGCTATAAATGAAGAAGTGACTACAGAAATCATTGAGAAAATTAAAGCGGTAAAAAATCAAATTCAAATTCAAGGCGATATAAATGAAACCGAGGAACGTGGACTAGGTTTACTCACTCAAATTATGAAAGAAAGTGAATTAAATCCTGAATTAGTAAAATCTGTAAACGATTATAATGCCATGTCCCCAAAAACGGAATTAGTCAAAAAGATATCGGCCGTTTTTGACGAGATCCAAATCCATGGTGAATTATCAGATGCTGATGTGAAAGCCATAAAAGGGCTATTGGTATTAACGAATGAAAACGGACTCAATGATCCATTTTTTAGCGATGTGCTTAACGATGTCGATATTCCCTTCGGAATTATTGACGAAGTCCCCGTTTTTCCAGGTTGCGAGTCATTAACAAATAATGAAGAACGCAAAAAATGCATGTCGAGAAATATTTCTGACCATGTCAATAAAAATTTCAATATTAAGCTTGCAAATACATTAAACTTAACAGGTAGACAGCGCATCAATGTTATTTTTAAAATTGATAATCAGGGTAATATAACCGGTGTAAAATCTAGAGCGCCACATCCAGAGTTGGAAGCAGAAGCAATTAGGGTGATTAAAACATTACCGAAAATGATTCCAGGAGAACACCAAGGTAAAAAGGTGAATGTACCCTATTCGTTACCTATTATTTTTGAAATCGATGAGGGTAAGTTATGATTAGAAACATTCTACTACTTTTATTATCGTTTAATAAATTTTTAACTTAAAATCCTGCAAGGTTTTGAAAACCTTGTAGGTTTATCTTGAGTAATTCTAATACCTACAAGGTCAAAATAAAACCTTGCAGGATATAAAAAAGAATTATTTATTGTTGAAATTAAAGTTGGTTAAATTTTGAATATTAATCGAACTCAAGTTTATAATTTTTTTACTATGTATAACATTTAAATTAAACCCGAAGCGAAGTCTTCGGTTATATCTGTTGCTAATAAGTTTGTAATTAAATGGAAATTATAGTCTTGCCATTAGATATTACCAGCAACACGAAGATCAAGAAGCCGTGTATCCTAATTTGGCTTATGCGTTTACTTCTATTGCGAATCATCGCTTAGACGAGCTTAAAAAAGAACAATTTCTGAACGCCAATGAGAATGAAGAATAACACAATAATCTAAAAAAAATTGTACTTTTCGGTTTCAGTTGTAATCCATGAAACGAATTGTTTTTTTATTTATCATTAGCACGCTTTGGTCCTGTGACTATTTTAATGTAAAAAAAACATCTGCTGATGCGATTTTAGAAGAAGAGCTCAAAACTTTTAATTGGAATGAGGTCGATGTATATCCCAGTTTTTCTGAGTGTGATTCTTTAACATCCAATATAGATAGGAAAGATTGCTTTCAACAGATTCTTACTCAAGGGATTTCCAATTATTTGCAACAGGAACATATTGTAGTAACTGAAGATATCAACGATACCATTTATTTAAAATTTCATATTTCAGAAACTGGCGACTTGTCCATTTTAAAGTCTCAAATGGACAGTTTGACCCGACAAGAGATTCCAAATATCGAAAATTTACTTTTGAAAAGTTTAGATGAACTGCCTAAAGCATTTCCTGCGGTAAAACGTGGGCAACAAGTTAAGACAGAGTTTCAATTACCACTGGTTATAAGTGTGCAATAATCAGCGTTTAAAGTGTCTTCCTTTCCAAGTGTAGCTAGTAAACATGGATGCCATAGCTACAAATACAATGAAAAAAGGATAGATTATAAATGCTATGATATAATCTTTTAAATTCTGTTTTTGATCAAAGAACGTTGCTGATTTATAAATTAAATAGAAATCAATATTAAATTTAATCAACAAAATATAGAGCAGGACCTTGGCTTTAAATAGGCCTAACGTAAATAGTAATAAAGTAGCTATAATCAAGGCATTCATAAGTAAAACGATGAGTCCAACTAATTTCCCGAAAAGATTATTGGAAGTAGTTGTTTTAGACGCCCAGCGAATACGTTGGGATAGTATATTTTTCCAAGTAGGTTCTGGCTTTGTAGTCACCATGGCCTGTTCAGATTTTAAATAATGTGTAGATTCAGGATGTAGCTTAGACATCTTTTCCAACAGAAAGATATCATCTCCGCTAGCCACATCATCATTACCATTAAAACCTTTTAGTTCTATAAATACAGATTTTTTATAAGCAAAATTAGCACCATTGCACATAAAGGGTTTATGTATGCCAAAACCACCTATCGTCACGCCTTGCAAACTCACCACATCCAAGATTTGAAAACGATCTATAAATCGTGAAGTCCCCATCAGTTTTACTGGTCCAATAACACATTTTGCATTTGTGTTTTGAATGCATTCATCATAACTATCTAGCCAGAATTTAGGCAACATACAGTCAGCATCGGTAGTTATAATCCACTCGTACTTTGAATGCTTAATAGCTGTAGTAATAGCGTCTTTTTTCGGAGAATTGCTATGACGTTGGTTATTAATAAGTGAAATATGAGGCGAAAGTGGTGTGTGATCTGCATTTAAAAACGTATTTATAATCGCAACGGAGTCATCTTCTGAGGCATCATCAACCAAAATAATCTCAAATAAGTGATTGGGATATTGCAACTTGCTTAAAGATAACAACAAGGCAGGTAGGTTTTTAGCTTCATTTCTAAAAGGGATAACGACTGAGAATTTAGTTTTGCTAGGGAGGTCTTGCAAGGTAAAGACAGGAATTTTGTCGAAACCATAAACGAAACTTCCAATAAGGATGACATATAACACGGATATAATAATGCTAGCTAATATCATGTTGATTCTAAGTTTACAGGTAGTTTGAATTTCAGCACATACATGCTTCCTAAAATACTGGGAAATACAAAATTAAACAGCCACATGATGGTGATTGCGCTTAATATCACGAGGTCACTTATGCCAATAAGCGTGAACAAGTAAAGCGCAACACTTCCTTTTATAATAACGTCTAAGACAAAAATTGATGGTAATATAGACGATAATAAATAGGTGGATGAAATCACAACCATAGCATCATAATAGTTGAGTTCTGCACCTAAAATATGTAAGATAAAGTAAAATTGAAATGAAAAAATAAGATACCTAAAAACAGACAAGCCAAAACCTGCGAATGTATTCTTATTTGGATAATTTGAAATAAAAGACCTGATTTTAATCAATGAATAGCCTCTGATCGAGAGTTTCTTAAATCGAAACTGGATGATTAAAAAACAAAGGATTCCGGAAATTATTAAAATTGCTTTTAGGAATTGAGAGTAATTAAACTGAAGTGGATTTTGAGAAATAAAAATGCTAAAACCAATCATTCCGAAAAGTAGGGTTACAGACATTTGCAACATATTACCTAATAAATTAATCAGTAGAATCCGGCTTCTATTAAAGCGATCGGAAAACATGGCTTTTGCTCCATATTCACCAATGCGGTTAGGCGTCAATAATGAAGCCGTTAAAGATCCTAATGTTTGTTCTGAGGCTTGCGGAAAGATCAGTTTTTTAATAGGGTCAACCAAAATTTGCCATTTTAGAATTTCGAAAAACCAGTTAAAAAAACTTAATATCAATAAAAAGATGATGTTTTTTACTGAAAAAGCATCATTTTTGATTGTAAAACTATAAAAATCAGTAAAACTTAAAAGATCATTATTTATAAGGCGGTCGTAAATAAAATAAAAAGCACCAACCAGCACACCTATTTTTAGAAGTACCAAAAAGAATTGTTTAGTTTTGTAGGATAGCTTGTTATACATAATCATTTGTGCAATTAACCAATAATAATTTATGATTCCTACTTTTAAAATTTATAAAAATGTTCTGTTTTCAATAATTCTAATGGTATCGGGAATAATATGTACTTATGCACAAAATGCCACGAGCAGCATTAAAGCCCAAGTGGCTTTAGGATTAAATAACCCTTCCAGAGATGGTTTTGTGTCTGGTTTTGAGGGGCAAACCTATAATTTTCCAACAGTTAATCTTGGTGTGCAGTACATGTTTTCTAGGACATTGGGAGCAAAACTGGACTATGGGTTTAGTAGAATCTCCAATCAGAAATTTGCTCAAGATTTTAAATTGAATTACTCTAGGGTGAACCTGCAACTGGTCTATGACGCATCACAAATTTTTAATTTTTTGCCTTCAAGATTTGGAACTTTCGCTCATGTAGGCCCTGGGTTTTCTATGATTAAGCCACTTGGGAATTTCACCCAAAATGATACATCTTTTTTAAATGCCATGGCTGGAATTGAATTTCATTACGGCATTTCAGATAAATTAACCCTGTATTTGGATACCGCATATATTCTTGGATTTAGTGACGGGTTTAGCCCGATTTCTGAAGGTTTCGGATCATTCAATGGAAACCTTTTAACCTTAACTGTTGGAGCGTCCATATCGCTAAGTGGTTGTTATTATTGTGAAAATGAATAAAGAACGTATTATTTTAGGGATTGATCCAGGCACTACCATTATGGGTTTTGGTCTTATCAAGGTCACAGGTAAAACCATGACCTTTATGCAATTAAATGAGTTGGATTTAAAAAAATATAAGGATCATTATTTAAAGCTCAAACTGATTTTTGAAAGAACTGTTGAATTAATAGACACCCATAACCCAGATGAAATTGCTATTGAAGCGCCGTTTTTTGGTAAAAACGTACAGAGTATGCTCAAGTTGGGTCGAGCACAAGGGGTTGCTATGGCCGCGGGTTTAAGTAGAGAAATTCCTATTACAGAATATTTACCCAAAAAAATTAAAATGGCCATTACGGGCAATGGAAACGCAAGTAAGGAACAAGTGGCTAAAATGCTTCAAAGTTTATTAGGTTTAAAAACACTTCCAAAAAATTTGGATGCTACTGATGGTCTGGCCGCAGCAGTTTGTCATTTTTATAATTCTGGTAAAATAACTGTGGGTAAAAGCTATTCAGGTTGGGATGCGTTTGTAAAGCAGAATAGCCCCCCAGCCCCCAAAGGGGGAGCAAAAACAACTACTATTGTGGATCTACGCAAAAAGAAAAATTAGTTGCAATTCTAATAAAATCATATTGACCAAAAAGAAACTCAAAAACAACAGTGACAGTTCCTCCCCTTTGGGGAGGTTGGGAGGGGCTGGTATCTACATCCACATTCCGTTTTGCAAGCAAGCGTGCTTTTATTGCGACTTTCATTTTTCAACCTCATTAAAGAAGAAGGATGTATTAATTCAATCGTTGGTAAAAGAGTTGGAACTTAGAAAAGATGAGCTTCAAAACGACATTATCGAAACCATTTATTTTGGTGGTGGTACACCATCATTGCTGTCAAAATCTGAATTAGAGCTAATAATACATTCAGTTTATAAAAATTATGAAGTCGCTCCTAATCCAGAAATTACTTTAGAAGCTAATCCCGATGATTTAACAAATGATGTCATACTATACTTGTCTAAAAGTCCAATTAACAGGTTGAGCATTGGGATACAGTCATTTGTTGAAGACGATTTAAAAAGTATGAATCGGGCACATAATGCTAAAGAAGCGAAGGCATGCTTGTCCATGGCAAGTCAGCATTTCAACAATATAACCATCGATTTAATTTATGGAATCCCAGATATGACTTTGGAGAAGTGGAATACTAATATCGAAACAGCTCTTAGTTATGGCGTAAATCATATCTCTAGCTATGCCTTGACAGTAGAACCTAAAACGGCCTTAGATACCTTTATTAAAACCGGGAAATATCCACCTCTAGATGAAGTCTTGGCACTGGCGCATTTTAATCATTTAGTAAAAAAGATGGAAGCTGCAGGTTTTGTGCATTATGAAATTTCAAACTTTGGGAAGCCTAATTACTTTTCAAAACATAATACCAGTTATTGGCAAGGGAAACCCTATTTGGGTATTGGTCCTTCAGCACATTCTTTTTATGGAAATAAACGAAGTTGGAATGTGTCCAATAATTCAAAATATATACATGCACTTCAGAATAACCAATTACCGAATGAATCTGAAATCTTATCAAAAAAAGACCAATTTAACGAATATATCATGACGGGGCTGCGCACCATTTGGGGTGTATCACTTGAAAAGATAGACACCAATTTCGGGGCAAGCTATTCGGAACATCTTTTGCATGAGGCAAATAAATACATTGTAAAAGAGTTGTTAAGTCTCGAAGATCATAAATTAATAGTCACAAATAAAGGTGAATTTTTGGTAGATGGAATGGCTTCAGAACTGTTTATGATTTAGTATATTTGAGTATGATAGCCATAATAAAAAAAGACTTAAGGTCTTATAAGATTGATTTTTCAGAACCTTTAGATATTTCAATGCCGCTTAGAGCATCCAAAAATAATGTCAACGCGTGGTATGTCAATGAACCAAAAATAGAACCCGAAAAAGATGGGGAGTGGGTGGCAAGTGTAAAAGAAGGCGCCAGTATTAATTTCAATAATATCTATTTTAATCCGCATGCTCATGGCACACATACCGAATGTGTTGGACATATTACTGAGGAAGTATATTCCATAAATGAATATTTGAAAAAATTCTTTTTTCATGCCGAAGTCATTACCGTGGCGCCAGAAAATTATTTGAAAGACAAGGTGATTTCCAGAAAACAATTAGAATCTGCTTTAGGTGGCAAAAGACGGGATGCTGTGGTTATTAGAACCATTCCTAATACGAAGGATAAATTATCTAGGCAATATTCGCATACGAATTGGAGCTATTTTCAAGAGGATGCCATGAATTATTTAGTAAATAAAGGGATTAAACATCTGCTTATAGATTTACCAAGTGTAGATAGAGAAAAAGATGGAGGCGAATTGTTGGCGCATAAAATTTTTTGGAATTATGGAGGCAATCTACGGAAAAATTGCACTATTACAGAGCTTATTTATGTACCCAATAAAGTAAAAGACGGCGCTTATTTTTTAAATTTACAAATAGCACCTTTTGAAAATGATGCATCACCAAGCAAACCAATTTTATATAAAATCATAGCATAAATGGAAGGATTTTTAGGACTTATAGTTGGTGTTTTAGCTAGTTTGGGTGTGATTACCTATCTTAAATCACTTAAAAGAAAGGAGCTAGTAAATGCACAATCTGTGGTGCTTTTAGAAAAGATTAAAACCGTTTGTAAATTTATTACGGTGGAAGGCGACTTTGCTGAAATATACCACTACGAAAATGTAAAAGAACTCTTTTTAAAACTGGTGGCAAGTCGAAAAAAGGCACTGGTTGTTATAAATGCAAAAGCTCATATAGGCTACGATTTGTCTAAAATTAGATTAAAAGCCGATACCGAAAGAAAGCAAGTTATTCTCGAAGATTTTCCCCAACCGGAGGTTTTATCTATTGAAACAAATTTGAATTATTACGACAAAAAAGAGGGCTATTTTAATCGGTTTGCTGCTCAAGATCTAACGGGTTTGCAGGCCGAAGCCAAAGCACATATAAAGGCAAAAATTCCAGAAAGTGGCTTATTGCAACTGGCACAAAAAGAGGCCTTAGAAAGTATTTTGCTTATAGAAACCATTGTGCAAACCATAGGATGGAAACTGGATTATTCGGCGTTGAAGATTGATGAAGAAAGTATTAAAGAAGTAAAAGAGAAATGATTGAAATATCTATTGATAAAGGAAAGCTTCAAAAAGATATTATTCATAATTTTTTAAAAACAGCCTATTGGGCGAAAGGAAGGACACTTAAAGAAGTGGAAAGGTCTATCAATCATAGCTTGTGTTTTGGAGTGTATTTAAACGGAGCACAAATTGGCTTTGCCAGGGTGGTAACCGATTACGTTGTATTTGCATATCTTATGGATGTATTTATTTTGCCAGAACATCAAGGCAATGGGTATTCCAAGGAATTAATGAAAGCCGTTAATGAAGAACCAAAACTTCAGTCCTGTAAAGTTTGGATGTTAAAAACATCTGATGCTCATAATCTGTATCAACAATATGGCTATACGACAATTAAGCATTCAGAAAAAATAATGGAACGCCTGTTATAATCTATTAAATCAAACCGTTCATTAATTTAAAAACATGAATATAGAGCAATACAGAGATTATTGTTTAAGTAAAAAGGGAGTGACTGAACACTTTCCTTTTGATAAGGACACTTTAGTCTTTAAAGTGTTGGAAAAAATGTTTGCTTTGGCGTCCTTAGAAAAATGGGAAGCTGGAAATGGTTTTATCAACTTAAAATGTGATCCAGATTATGCTTTGGAACTCCGAGAGACCTATAGCAGCATAAAACCTGGTTGGCACATGAATAAGCAGCAATGGAACAGTGTTTATATTCACGAAGGTGAATTAAAGCCACAATTTATTTTGGAACTTATAGATCATTCTTACGATATGGTGGTAAAAGGCATGACTAAAAAGTTAAGGGATAGCTTAATATAGAAAGGTTTATTGCTTTTAGACAATAAGATTAGTTTATTGTTGTACATTTATATTCTCCTAATTCATAACCATGAATTTAATAGCGCATAAAAGATTGTTCTAAATCTTAGTTTTTTTGTTGTCCCAAATCTTAAAGTAGTATTCATTTATTTAATTTAATAAACTTTAATTTTTGACAAATTATGAAAACAACCAACCAATTTTTTACAGCAATAGTGCTTACGCTTTTGCTATTTAGTACAACTATTGTTGCGCAAGACGACGCTCCCAAAATTCCAGAGTTCATTACTGTGACTACCAATCATTGGAATATGGATAAGAAAGATTTTAAAATGTCTGAATGGAAAGCTGCTGAAAAAGAATATTTAGAAAAAGTAACCATGAAAAATGAATTTATATTGGGGTCTTCTATGTATTTACATAATATGACGGCGGACAATAGCGAGTTTCTTTCAGTACAAACGTTTGCCACTTGGGAAGATATGGGCAAGTTTGGAGACAGGAATGCCGAGCTGGAAAAAGCCGCATGGCCAGATGAAGCAAAGAGAAAAGTATTCTTAAAAAATCTAAATTCGTATTATGCAAATGAGCATTCAGATGAAATTTATGCGCCTATACCAGGAGGCAAATTTATGGACGAAAGACCAACAAAGGATATGGTTTGCTACGTGAAAAAAAGTTATTTTGCATTTCCTGAAGACGGCACAAATGAAGAGTTTAAAAAATTAAGAATGGAAGGAAATGCTACTATTGTACAAAAAAATCAATACGTTAAAGCATATTATCCAAATGTACATGCTTGGGGCTCAGATAAAACAGAGTATATCGAAGCTTTTTATTTGGATTCATTGGCAGATTTAGATAAAATGTTTGATAGAGATGACGAATTAATGGAAGAAGCCTTTCCAGATAATGAAGCCAATAGAGCAAAAGGAAAAGCTTGGGCTAAATATTTTACAGGTGTTCATGGTGATTATGTATACACATATATACATGATCTTTCCAAATAAATTACTGTAATAATTAATAGAAAAGGACGCTCAATGTGTCCTTTTCTTGTTTTAAAGAAACATCCCTAAACACAGACTTGTGAACCCTGCTTTTTAAATGTATTATTGCAAAATTAAAATAACAGCCCATGAGCGTATTGCACACATTACAAGAACGAAGCAACAACACCTGCGAATTATGTACGTCAACCGAAGGTTTAAAACAATATACCATTCCGCCGTCATTAAATGAAAACGTGGCGAATGACGTATTGGTTTGTGGTAATTGCTATGATCAAATTGAAGGCAATACAGATATGGATTCAAATCATTGGCGATGTCTAAACGATAGCATGTGGAGTGAGCATATTCCAGTTCAGATTATGGCTTGGAGAATGCTTCAAAGGCTGCGTAACGAAGGTTGGCCTAAAGATTTACTGGACATGATGTATTTAGATGATGACGCATTAGCTTTAGCGCGCGCCACTGGCGAGCATGAGGAGGCTGCCAACAAAATAATCCATAGGGATGTTAATGGTGTCATTCTAGAAAATGGTGATTCGGTTGTTTTAATAAAAGACCTAAAAGTAAAAGGGACAAGCTTGGTTGCTAAACAAGGTACGGCTGTTAGAAATATTCGGTTAGATTATGAAAATGCAGAATATATTGAAGGTAAAGTTGGGCCGCAACAAATTGTGATTATCACCAAATACGTAAAGAAAACTTAAGGACTCTTTTTATATTGTCTCGGACTCATCTGTTTACTGGATCTAAACTGTCTGTTGAAATTGGATTTACTGAATTGAATCAGGCTAGCCTTTACCAGATTGTCAATACGGCTTTTCAAAAAACTCAAAATTTCATTAAACCGCTATAGACTTGGTTGCAGGCATCCGCTCCCAATTTCTATGATTCGCTATTGCCTTAATAAAATCCTGAACTTCACAGTTGATGAATATGGCCTTATCGTCATCCAAATAGTCATCAATTCGTGTATTTCTGAGGTATGTTTCTCCTTCGTTATCTGCTGCAATGGCCTTGCAATGTTTAAAAGTCTCTAAAACAAATTTCTCGAATTTGGCAACTTTAGTCATAGCATCTATAGATTTTTTTCCACCAGGAATATAAATAGCATCAAAAAGAACACTCTCGGTCGTATCAATAGAGGTATCTACTTTGTGATCTTTTTTATTATCGCACTTTACAGTGCCCCCATGAGATGCCACAAGTTTTACTACAGCATTTTTATTCTCTAGTGCTTTCCGAACCTTGTCAAAATCTTCAAAAGAAAAACCATCGGATACTAAAACAGCCACCTGTCGGGTTGCAATAGATTCAAATTTTGTATTGCTCTGACTTAATGCTGGTGATTCATCAAGATAATTTTTGGCTTTTGAAGGTTGGAAATCCTTTACCGTGGCGTCTGCTCCAATTGCTTGATTGATGGGATTATCAATGGTTTTAGGAATTTTCATTCCTAAATTATCAGCGACGCTCTTTGCCAAGTCATTGTTAATTTGTTTTATCAGCCAAAGCATTCTACTCTTTATATGGTCATGATTTACTTTTCCTAATTCGAACGAGTAAGCGTCGATAACATGTTGCTGTTCCCATTCTTGTAAACTTCTGTAAAACAATGCTGGTTGAGAAAAGTGGTCGCTAAAGCTTGTGCTTCGGGATCTTATTTTTTTGGCATCTATCCGCTCTTCATAACTATGGAAAGCCCCTTCAGAAATTTTTGCTAAATGCGGACAGCCGCCTCCTAATGTGTTAGGAAAATAAGCTGTTTGTCCTTTAGATATTTCTGTTTGCATGTGACCGTCTCTTTGGTTGTGATGCGATTGAGCCAACGGCTTATTGATTGGGATTTGATGAAAATTAGGACTCCCTAATCTTGATAATTGCGTATCTCTATAAGAGAATAATCGTCCTTGTAATAACGGATCGTTGCTAAAATCGATTCCAGGAATAATATTCCCAGGTAAAAACGCCACTTGCTCGGTTTCAGCAAAAAAGTTCTCTGGGTTTCTATTCAATGTCATTTTGCCAACAATTTGTACGGGCACCATTTCTTCTGGAATTAACTTGGTAGGATCCAAAATATCAAAATCATATTTATGTTCATCTTCCTCAGGAATTATTTGGAAGCCTAGTTCCCACTCTGGAAACTGTCCCATTTCGATAGCTTCCCATAAGTCACGACGATGGAAATCGGGATCGGCACCATTGATTCTAACAGCCTCATCCCATGTCACCGAATGGACTCCTAATACCGGTTTCCAATGAAATTTTACAAAGTGCGATTCCCCTTTTTTATTTATAAGTCTGTACGTATGGATTCCAAAACCTTCCATCATTCGAAGACTCCTTGGGATGGCGCGATCGCTCATTGCCCAAATATGGTTATGTAGAGTTTCCGTTGTTAAAGAAATAAAATCATAAAATGTATCATGGGCAGAAGCCGCCTGTGGAATTTCATTATTGGGTTCTGGTTTCACAGCATGAATTAAATCAGGAAACTTCATAGCATCTTGAATAAAGAATATGGGCATATTGTTTCCTACTAAATCCCAAGTACCTTCTTCATTATAGAACTTCACAGCAAAACCTCTCACATCACGCGCTAAGTCTGGAGAGCCTTTGGATCCAGCAACAGTTGAGAATCGTACAAATACAGGCGTCTTCCTTTTAGTATCAGTAAACAGTTCAGCTTTTGTGTATTTATCTTGCGACTCGTAAAGTTCAAAAAAACCATGGGCTCCACTTCCTCTAGCATGAACGATACGCTCTGGAATGCGCTCATGATCAAAACTTGTTATTTTTTCTCTAAGCAGAAAATCTTCCAATAAGGTTGAACCCCGCTCACCAGATTTCAAGGAATTATTAGTGTCGTTTACTTTAACACCTTGCCGTGAGGTAAGTGTTTGATCTTTTCCATCTACAATAAAATCATCTAGTTGATCTTGCTTTTTAGAATTGCCTTTTTTTTTGCTAGCCATAGTTTCCGAGGTTTATTTTTATGTACGGAAAATTAAGAAAGAGTAAAACGAATAAATAACTCGATACCACCAATTTTTGTCTCTATCATACCATTTATCATTGTAAACAGTAAAATTTTAAATTCGATCTTTCAATATTTAAAACCCTTTTAATCTTATTATTCTTACGAGTCAAAATTTCTATTATTTGCGATAGTTTCCGATATACTTGACCCTTAATTTTGTATGGAACAAAAGATGTAAGCAATAAGCATCAATCATTTTGCTGCATAGAAAAAGAATTTAATTATGGGAATATTTAATGAGAGTACAGAGAATAAGCTAAACGATTTATTAGAGAAAGCTTACGACGCTGAAAAGGGATTTGAAAAAGCGTGTGAAAATGTTGATAGCACACGTTTAAAAAGTTTTTTCAAAAGTAAAGCTGAGGAAAGAAGGGGTTTTAGATCTGAATTAAGAAACAGTCTCGTAGCTAACGGTATGCAAGTTGAGGAAAAAGATGGGAGTGTTGCTGGAAGGCTTCATAGAGTTTGGATGGATACTAAAGCACTATTTTCTACAGACAACGAAGAGTCTATGTTAGAGGAAGTTCGCAATGGTGAAAAAGCAGCCTTAGAAGATTATGATGATGTTCTAGAAAGTTGCACGGTTGATTCTTCAACAAAACAAGTTTTACAAAAACAGCGTAGTGCTATCCAAGCAAGCTGTAATAAAGCAGATTACCTAGAAGACATTCTATAACATCCTATAAAGCTCAAAGACTGTATTAAAAGTATTTGGGCTTTTTAATTAAGCACATTTAGATACAGTAAAATATTTTAACTACGAGAATTATTTTATGCTTCCCTCTACAATTATAAAAAAACATAGTAATACGATACAAAATCGAACGGAAAGCGCATCTGGCAAAAACGTCGATGTGAAACAGATTATGAATGCATTTGTTGTGGATGCCGACCATCCTTGTGTTATGGCCCAATCCATGATAAAACAGGACAAATTAGCCTATGATACCTACGAAGACTTTAATTCTGAAGACACAGCGAAAAACTTACTAAAGAATATTCACAAATATATCGAAGGCTACGATTTTAAGACGGATCGTTTCGAATCTTATGCGGCCGCATTTCCTCAAATTTCATTTGATAGTGAAACACATTTTGAAGATACCTTGTGGGAACTTCTAACTTTGATTAATAGATATGACGATAAACCGTGGGACCCTACCGTATCTAATGATCCAAGTAATGTCGATTTTAGTTTTAGCATAAAAGGCCACGCCTTTTATATAATTGGCTTGCACCCCAAAAGTTCCAGAAAAGCAAGACAAACCGAATTCCCTATTTTGGTATTTAATTTGCATTGGCAATTTGAACGTTTAAGAGAACACGGTCTTTATAATAATGTGAGAAATCATATTAGAAAAAGGGATAAAGTCTTTAGTGGTTCTGTCAATCCAGTTCTAAATGATTTTGGCAAAATGAGTGAGGCCATGCAATATTCAGGAAAGCATAATGATGCTAGTTGGAAATGTCCATTTAGCGTAAAACCATAATTAAATTATGATAGAAAAACATATCATTCAACCTCAAAAAGGTGCTGCTTTCGAAATCAAAAAAGGCAGCCTTCTTACCGTAATCGATCCAAAGGGAGGTCAAGTGAGCGACATGGTTTTGTTTAATAGTGAACATATAAAAGAGAAAATTTCTTCTGGAAAAACTATGGATTTTGAAGAATCCATTCTCATAACAAAAGACAACTACCTTTGGAGCAACCGATCGAATAAAATGATGCGCATACTGGCGGATACCAATGGTAGAAACGACTTTCTTTTAGCTCCATGCAGTCCTGAGACCTTTAAAATTATGTACGATTACGAGGGCTATCATCCTAGCTGTTTTGAGAATTTATATAAAAATCTAGAGCAGTTTAATATAGAGAAAGATGATATCCCAAATGCCTTTAATATATTTATGAATGTGGTTTTTGATAATCAAGGCAAATTATCAGTCTTGCCGCCAACAAGTGTGGCTGGAGACTATATTCAATTTGAAGCTTTACAGAATTTAATTGTAGGGCTAACTGCATGCTCCGCGGAGGACAGTAATGGCGGTACGTTTAAGCCTATTGAATTTTGTATTGACACGAAACCAGACGTTTAAATCCAGCTATTCAATATATCTTACTTAATACATTTTCATACAGCCATTTCAAAAGAGGGGATGAACAAACACAATTCTATTTGTATTGGACTTATGGTGTGTAAACTGGATTTAACACTTTTCTTTACAGTAAACGGTGAGAATACGCACCTAAGTCTTCGCTAATTAAAAAACTAGTTATATAAAATACCCGCAGACTGTAAAAATTGGTCTTGATGGAGATAAAATTAAAAAAATTGAAGGCCTAGATTTAAAAGAAGATACACTTATATGACATACTAAAAATGTATTTCTCTTTTCCTTTTATTTGGCAGGAGTTCGAATTTCTGATGTTTTGAGAATGCGATGTAGCGATGTCATTGGTGATAGAATCCATTATAAAATGAGTAAAAACGACAAAGTGGATTCTTTAAAAATACCATTAGTAATTAATCAAATTATTATAAAGTATTATAAAGAAGATAAAAAGTCAAGCTCTAATTACATTTTTCTTGAACTTAAAACCGTTTCACATAAGGGTTCTAAAGACATTTACTCAAGAATAAAATCTTCAATTAAAAGATTCAATTCAAACCTTAAAACGATTTCAGAATTAGCTGAAATAGATAAAAAAATCACTAATCACATAGCTAGACATAGCTTTGGAAATATTGCTGGCGGCAAAGTTTCACCCCAAATGCTTCAAAAATCATATAGGCATACTCATCTTAGCACTACCAGGATATCAAGGTAATTTTATTCCTAAAAATGCAGATAAAGTTTTAGAGGCAATAATTGATTTTCTAAATAGTCAATAGTTAAATTGAACACTAAAAAATCAATAAAATTATTTTCATTTTTCCTCGCATATTTATTGAGTTTCTAGCTGAAGAACTATTCCAAAAAAATTATTGTTTAGAACCTGAGTTCGACGTAAGAAAAGCAAGTTTTTAGGATAGAAAAAGCAGAATATTTAACATATTAAATCATTGGAATTCAATACATTAAAAATAATTCTGCTTATGATTTCTGTCTTGTTTTTGATCCCGCTCTAGCAAAACGTCAACTTTCCACAGGAAAAAAGAGAAGAAAACGTAAATTTAAGATGTCTACTAGTGAGATAGTACCCATAACTGTTCTGTTCCACTTAAGTGGCATAAGAACCTTTAAGCACTTCTATGTTAACTATGTTCGAAAAGAACTTCAAGAAGAGTTTCCAATCACAGTTTCTTATAATCGTTTTGTTGAGTTAATGCAGTCCAATTTGCTGCCATTAACGCTATATATGAAGACCTGTTGTTTAGGCGAGTGTACAGGGATATCTTTTATAGATTCTACACCAATACGTGCATGCAATAAAAAAAGAATAAAGAAAAATAAGGTATTTAAAGATATTGCGACCATTGGTAAATCTACCATGGGTTGGTTTTATGGATTTAAGCTCAATATCATTATAAACGATAAAGGGGAACTGCTTGATTTTATTATTACTCAGGCTAATGTTGATGACAGAACTCCTCTGAAACAAGATAACTTCTTAAAGAATATATTCGGTAATTTATATGCTGATAAAGGCTATATATCCAAGCAACTCTCAGCATTATTGTTCGATCAAGGGTTGCATCTGATAACGGGCATTAGAAACAACATGAAAAATGTAATGATGACTATGAGAGATAAAATATTGCTTAGAAAACGATCCGTTATAGAGACTATAAATGACCAGCTGAAAAACATAACCCAGGCTGAACATTCTAGACATAGAAGTTTTGGCAATTTTATTACTAATTTGGTCGCTAGCCTTATAGCTTATTCGTTTCAAGAAAAGAAACCAAGCATTAAATTTGAAACAGAAAATACAGCGCAGTTAGCTCTTTTTTTACTAAATCCTTATGTCGAACTCAGGTTTAGAGTAAATCTATCCAGTTTTTATAGGCAACAGCAGATCGATTATAGCCGAATAGCTTTTATTCCCAATATTAACGAAGATCTATTCAAATTCTGACCGTGCTGAAATATACTCTCGAATAACTAAACTCATATAGTAATTCAGGATTATAATTATAAAATAAAGATGCACTTAAAGTGTGTATATAGATACATACAGTTTCATTGATGTTAATTATAATAAGCTACTATTAATACCTCATTATTAATTTATAAAGTACCAATATCATACAGATATGCTGTTCAATTAGCATAAGTGGTCTTAAATATGCTTAAATTCATTAGAATTAAACAATCATAAATGATATTTCTAGTTATTACTAGAACAGAAACCTGACAAAGAACCTTAAGGTAATGGCATGATCCGTCCTGGAAAAACATCAAAATTATTGATTGATAAAATAGTTATTAATTGACTTTCATTTTAAGGTTTTCAATCACAAAACCCCCTAAATTTCTACCCTGTCTTAGACCAACTTCAACTGCTTCTCTGTAATGAATACCTCCATACATTCTACTTATAGCAGCTTCATCAGCAGCTTTATTAAATGATTCAAAACTTCTTATAGGTAATCCATACTTCACTTCAGTATCATCATCAAAAGCAAAATTATCACCAAAAATTGAAGTTAATATTATTGCTGCAGCACCAGAAACTACAGAGTGCCCACTCGTATATTCAGGAAAAGGCGGCGTTTGTAGAATAGGTTTCCAGTTTTCATCAAAATGTTTATTGATTAATGTTTCTGGTCTCACTAAATTAGATCGGTATTTTTCATCCCAACAACTTATAAAAGCATCAGCAATAGCAATAGAAGTTTTAGTATAAGTAAAAATGGTATCTTCAAAACTTGAGTTAGACTCGTTACATGCAATCTTGCAAATACCAATCCAATGTGCTCCTGGAGTAATCTTTTTTACCGCAAACATTAAATGTCCTCTAGTTACAGAAACATAAGGGTTACAATCCCAAAATTGGGCAATTTCTACTTCTTCTGAAGCATCACCATTTTCTGTAATGGCATTACTTATATCATAAACTTCTTTTAATTCTTTGTAAAATAAAGAGCTTTTATCCATCGAAAATTCAGGTGGTGGAATAGGTTTAAACTGAGCTGAATAATCAATAACAAATGGTCTTAATTTATTCCAATGTGGCTCAATACCATCCATAAAAGCAGGTGGTGTTTTTTGCCATCGCGCAGGATTTTTTTGATTAACAACATATTGAGGCATTGTACGTGTTTCAGTATAATTATCTGTATTTTTCCATGTATTAATATGGTCAGCCACTTGCATCGCATAATTTTTTGAAGCCTCAAATTCCTTCTTGTTTTTTGACGACCATAACGTGTACAAACTGTCGCTGTAATTTTGCATTATATTTTTAGAATATACCAAAGTTTTACTGACTTCCAAATGAGCGATTAACGCTGCTAAATTATAATTCACTAATTCGCTATCTACTTTCGGAATAGATTTTAAATCTGTTATTTGACCTTGCAATGAGTTATAATTTGAATTGTTTTGAGCCATAATTTCATAGGCTGCAATATTAGGATACACAAAAATTCTGCTGGCAACTGGAGGTGAAAAGATATCGTTTACCATAATACCTACAACTTTATCTATGGCGCTATGAAGATCTTTAGGAGTTACATTAATAGGTTCTCTTTCTGCCTTACATCCCAAAAATAAGCACATAAACATAGAAAAAATTATAGCCTTTTTCATGAAATCTTGAATCATCAATTTATCTTAATAAAATGCCAAATTAAACAAAAACACACAAAAATATAAGTTCATTCATAAATTATTATTTAGTATGTATGTACATACCAAAAATTACTTATCTTAAACCCTCTAAAAGGCAATAGATTTGAAACATATAATTCATCGGAATTTCTTTCTGTTTTCAAGAATTTACATGGTTTCTTGTCAAATAGAAAATAAAGAAATAGAAGGAAGACCCAACATCCTTTTCATCATGTTAAACGAGCATTCATAGCAAACAAGGGGAATTTATGGTGGTATTCTCCATAATTATGTTCAAAATGAAAACAGAATTAATAAAACAACATGAACAATTAAGAAATACCAATGATGCTTTTCTTGAAATCAGAGAATTACTAATAAAATGAAATTACTAATAAAATACTTCTTATTAATTGCAATTATATCTCCAATTGTAACTTTCGGTCAGATAGAATTACCAAAAATATTTACTTCAAATATGGTATTGCCTCGCGATAAAGCCATTCCTATTAAAGGCAAAGCACAGCCCAATGAAACTCTTAAAATTACTATAAAAGATCAGGTGCACAAATTAAAAACTGATAAAAAAGGTGATTTTAACGTTGTTCTGAATCCTATGTCCTATGGAGGGCCGTTTACACTGTCCTTCAAAGGAAAAGAAAATAAGGTATTGGATAATATTTTGATTGGAGATTTGTGGTTATGTGCAGGTCAATCTAATATGCAGTATTCTATTAAAATGATAAATTATACCGAAAAGGACACGGCAAAAATGAAGTACCCAAAACTACGTTTGGGAGCTGTTGGCATTGGCACAGACTATTTGCCTAAAGATGATGTAAGTGTTGTGTATTGGTTAGAGGGCACTATAGAAAACGCTCAGAATTTCAGTGCAACAGGTTGGTTTTTCGGAAGGCATTTAGTCGAAAATCAAGATGTTCCTATTGGTTTGGTGAGCAGTAATTTAGGTGCCACCACTATTGAAACTTGGATGAGTTTAGGTGCGTTAAAACAGTTTTCGCAGTTTGATGAAGTTACCAACGATATTTCAAAAACAAATAAAAACTTTGAAACTATTAACAAAGAATTAGAGGTATTCAGAAAAGAATGGGATAAAAAACATTACCTAAAAGGAATTGGTTTAGATGAAAAATGGCACGCTGATAATTATGATGATTCCAATTGGAAAACTGTAAATATACCTGCGTTTTTTGAAGATTTTGGTTACAAAAATCATGATGGTAGTTTTTGGTTTCGAAGAACTTTCGATTTAAAAAAGGAACAATTTAAAAAAGATTTTACTTTAGGTTTATCTCAAATTGATGATTACGATATCACATGGGTAAATGGACAGAAAGTAGGCGAAACTTTTGGGAATATGAATTTTAGAAATTATGTAGTTCCAAAAGGTATTTTAAGAGAAAAAAGAAACACAATAGCGGTTCGTGTGTTTGATGTTGAAGGAAAAGGAGGCATGCATACCAATGCATTTTGGGGAAATAACATTAGAAATGGTGAGTGGAAATATAAAAAAGGACGAACTATTGATACATCAAAATTTCCAACGCCAAAAGTGGTAAATGGTAGTTTGTTTTCATACCCGACGCTGCTGTATAACGGTAGCATTGCACCGCTTCATGATTTACCAATTAAAGGTGTTATTTGGTATCAAGGTGAAGCTAATGAAAATCGCGCTGTGGAATACGAACAACTTTTAAAAACTATGATTACCGATTGGCGCACAAAATGGAACAATCCAAATATGCCTTTTTACATTGTGCAGTTGGCGAATTACAAACAAGAAGATACGCTACCAACAGATAGTAAATGGGCAGAAATAAGAGAAAGTCAAACCAATGCTGCAAAAATGGAACATGTTGATGTAATTACAACCATTGATATTGGTGCTGCAAACGATATACATCCAACCAACAAAATGGATGTTGGTAAACGATTGGGGCAATTAGTAATGTACGATAATTACAATGGTAAACTTTTAAGAAGCCCTTCTTATAAAAGTCATATTTCAGAAGCTGATAAAATTATTATTAAGATGAATACCTTTGGCAGTCAACTAAAAAGCTTGGATAAACATGGCTATTTGCGTGGTTTTGCCATTGCTGGTGAAGACGGTGTTTTTGAATGGGCTAAAGCTTATTTGAAAGAAAACAACGAAGTCATTGTGTTTTCAAAAAACATTAAAAATCCAAAATATGTACGCTATGCATGGTCGGATAATCCAGGGGACTTAGACTTAGTAAACACAGAAAAATTACCGGCGCTTCCATTTAGAACAGATACATTCAAATTAAGTACAGCAGACGCAAAATATTTTTTCAGTCCATATAGATTTTAAAAACTATCACTATGAAATTAATCAGATACGGAGAAAAAGGTTCAGAAAAACCAGGAATAGAAATACATGATAATCGTTACGATTGCTCGCAATATTTTGAAGATTGGAATCATAATTTCTTTCAAAATAATGGTCTTTCAAAACTAAAAGAAATCGTTTCAAAAAATCAGCAATCACTTCCTAAAATAAATAATTCTATCCGACTTGGAAGTCCTATTGCAAGACCAGGAATGATTATGTGTATTGGTTTAAATTATTCGGATCATGTAAAAGAATCTGGTATGGAAACACCCAAAGAACCTGTACTTTTTATGAAAGCTACAAATACGCTTTCTGGACCAAATGATGATATTTTTATTCCTCCAAAAAGCACCAAAACCGATTGGGAAGTCGAGTTAGGAATTGTTATTAATAAAGATTGTTATATGTTGAACAATGAAGCAGAAGGCGAACAGCATATTGCTGGTTATACTTTGGTTCATGATGTGTCTGAACGCGAATTTCAATTAGAAAAAGAAGGGCAATGGGTTAAAGGAAAATCTTGCCCTGGGTTTTCTCCAGTTGGACCTTATTTAGTACTAAAAGAAGATATTAATGATATATTGAATTTAGGCATGACACTTTCTGTAAATGGTAAATCTATGCAAAATGGAAACACCAAACACATGATTTTCAAACCTGATTATATTGTATATTATCTCTCTCAATTCATGCAACTAGAAGCTGGTGATTTAATTTCGACGGGAACACCTCCTGGTGTTGGGTTAGGATTTAATCCATCTATTTACTTAAAACGAGGAGACGAAGTGGTTTTATCCATTGAAGGATTAGGAACTCAACAGCAAAAGTTCGTTTCATATGATTGATTTAACTAATAAAGTAGCTATAGTAACTGGAGGAGGGAAGGGTATTGGCGAAAGTGTTTGTCATGTTTTAGCAAAACAAGGTGCCACCGTTCATGTTTTAGATATAGATAAAGAAAACGGAAAACGTGTTGCAAAAACGATTCAACAAAATAAAGCAAACGCCTTTTTTCATCATTGTGATCTAACCAATCATGAAAAAGTTGGCGAACTATTTCAAAGTATATTCAACCGATCAAAAAGTCTTGATATCCTTATTAATAATGCTGGTGTTGCTCATATTGGGAATGTTGAAAATACAACGCCACAAGACATGGATAAAATCTACAACGTTAACGTAAAAAGCGTATACAGTTGTTTGCACTTTGCTATTCCATTATTAAAAAAGTCTGGCGGTGGCTCCATTGTGAATATGGCTTCGGTAGCTTCATTGGTTGGTTTAGCAGATCGTTTTGCGTATACCGCAAGTAAAGGCGCTGTGTATTCTTTAACTTTTTCTATAGCAAAAGATTATGTTGCTTATAACATTCGCTGTAATGCTGTTGGCCCTGGTCGTGTACACACGCCATTTGTAGATAACTATTTGAATCAAAACTATCCTGGTAAGGAAACTGAAATGTTTGAAAAGCTATCTAAAACCCAACCGATTGGCAGAATGGGAAAACCTAATGAAATAGCTAGTTTAATTGCCTATTTATGCTCAGATGAAGCCGCTTTTGTTACAGGTAGCTTCTACCCAATTGATGGAGGTTTTTTAACATTAAATACTTAATTCTGATTGTTATTGAATAAGATTCAAAATAACAAAAAAGTATCAATCAGTCTTGATTATGGATTCTAACAGCAAAGCGATCTTTAATCTAAAAAATTAATTCCCACCAATATGAATACCCAATCCACCATCTACCCTAAATGCTTGCCCAGTAATAGAACCTGCTTTATCGCTTGCTAAAAACCCAACAAGAGCTGCAACTTCCTCTGGCGGGCAAATACGTTTGCTTAAATGCATATCTATACATTCTTGATACACCTTTTTTGGATTGTCACTTTCTTGAATGGCATCGCGAAGCATAGGCGTATCAACAGTTCCTGGGCAAACGGCAACGCAACGTATATTCGGCGCATAATCTATAGCAATACTTCGTGTTAAACCCAGCATAGCAGTTTTAGAAGTGGTATACGCAGCGACTCGCTCTTGACTAATAAACGCTTGAACACTCGATACATTTATAACCACACCTTTTCCTTTTTTATTCATAGAAGGAATCGTGTATTTAGCGCATAAAAAAGTACTTTTTAAATTAACATTCATCACTAAATCCCAGTCATCCTCTTCAGTTTCTGTAACTGATGAATACTTTTGAATACCTGCATTATTTATTAAAACATCTATCTCGCCAACCGTTTCAATCGCTTTTAAAATGGTTTCTTTTACAGCATTCCCATCTGATACATCACAAGTGAAACAATGTAAATTCTGGTGATCTGTTAGTTTTTTTAACGCCATTTCATCTTTATCTAAAGCAATAATACAATCGTTTTCATTCAAAAAATATTCTACACAAGCTTTTCCAATACCCTTTGCTGCTCCAGTAATAATTATATTTCTATTTGCCATAATTTAAGTTTTAAATCGTGGTTCTATTTGACCAACAACGTCTGTTTTATATAAAAAACAACGTCCAGCCATTGGATTTTCATCTTTTTCTTTATCGGAAAGATTTAAGTTAGATGTTGTAATCAACAAGGTTTTTAAATCTTCCCCACCAAAACAACAACTTGTAGTATGCAATACTGGCACATGAATATCTTCAATCCAAGTCCCAGATGCATCAAAATGGCTTACTTTACTACCCAACCACATGGCAACCCAAAAACCACCTTCACTATCAATGGTCATACCATCTGGATACTCATTTTTTTTCCACTGAATATGATTTCTTTTATTTGAGATTCCCCCTGTTTCAACGTCATAATCATAAGCATACATCACGTTTTTAAAGGTATCAATCATGCAATAGGTTTTTGCATCAGGACTCCACCCCATACCGTTGGTTATAAAAATTTGTTCTTCTAAACAATCCCAACTTTTATCGTGATGCAAACAATACAACTTTCCTGTTGCATTAGCACCATCGTATTCCATAGTTCCTGCAAAGAAACGTCCTTTAGGATCTACAGCGCCATCATTCATTCGTCTTTCAATAACCTCTAATTCAGGTGAATTATCAATTAATTTTAGTTGATTTGTGCTTTCATCATAAAACCCAAAACCATCACGAACACCAGCAACAATTTGTCCATTATCACATAAAGCCATGACCCCCAATTCTTGACCAACATTATATGTTTCAAAAGCTCCTGATTTAAAATCGACTTTATAATAATCGCCTTTCAATAAATCAACACAATAGAATTTTTGAGTTATTGGACACCAAATCGGCCCCTCACCATGTTGCGGTTTAATATCAAAAATTGGAGTTGCTTTTTTCATTAATGATCACAATTTGTGGTTAATTTGGTTTTAATGACCTGACGAGGTTCTAATTTTAGCCATTCTTTTTCCATGCGTTCCAAATCTGGTTTTGCCACCCATTTTGAACTCCATGGCTCTAACGCTGTAGCATACGTTTTCCCCCACCAAGGCGCATCTTGTGTGGCGTAGCGCTCTTGCCAATACCATAAGGATTTAAAAATAGATTTGTCCCAGTGTATTGAAAAGGACATCATATCGGTTTTAATTTTGTAATAAGCATCTTCAGTGAAATCACTTAAATATGCCAAATCACTAAATTTTTTATTAGTAGATTTTAATATCTTTTGAGCATCAATTTGTTTATCATCAATAGTTTTTACCATTGGAAAAACTTGAATTTCTCCAGGTTTAAACAGTCTGTGTTTTGGCATTGCTTCTTCTGCTAAAAATTTAGTCGCAGAGGTTTCAATAGTTGCACCTTCAGATAAAAAGGGCAATCCAAAGGCAATATGATGCCCCCACATAAGATGCAAATGCGTATCAGATTCATTGGTTAATGTTTCATCAATACATAGTTGCGAGCTTCCTTTTTTAAGAGTCAGTATTTTTTCAACTAATATAGGAAATCGTAAAGGGCGTGCCCATAATTTTACACGCACTTCATCTTTTGAAGCATTAATAATGTCATAATCCCAAGGAATTAAAGACACTTCTCCATGTTGCCCTAATTCTGCTCCTCTATAATTTATTGGTGCACTGTTGGGTAAAATTTCTTGCCAACCACCATAATAATAATCTTCAAATTGCGAATTAGTATCTCGTTTTTGCGAAAAAATATCACGAGGATTAATAATATCTTTATCCAATTTCAACATTAAATCAATTCCAACTGGCTTATAAATAAACTGAAAAATATCACTTCCCCTGCCAGCCAAAATTCCAATTTTGAGATACTCGTTTTCCATGATAATGGTTTTCATACCATTAATGTCTCCTTTATCATTTATGCGACAATCTTTACTCATACCGTATCAATTAGGGCTTTCATGTAACCCAAAGCATATGCCATACTTGCGTGCCAAGGCGCATCGCAACTCATGGCTGGACTATGGTCTGGAATTAAAATACCCTGATAATTGTTTTTCTTTAAAATACGGATGGCTTCTGCCATATCTAAATCGCCTTCATCAACAAAAACCTCACGATAATTAGGTACCTTCCCTTTTACATTTCTAAAATGAATATACCCAATATTATCGGCTGCACTATGCTTGTCAAGGGTTTCGAGCACATTGCCCTCGGTCATTTCTTGAAGGGTTCCCATGCAAAATTCAAAACCATTACTTGGACTATCTGATAAAGTCAATAGCTTTTCATACTCCTTTATGCTATGAAATAATCGCGCTGAATTTCGCATTTCTGGCATTGGCGGATCATCAGGATGTGCCACCATTTTAATGCTATACTCCTCTGCAACAGGCAAAATTTCTTTTAAAAACCAAGACAAACGTTCCCACATGTCTTCTCTCGTAATTTTAGGCAAATTTTCATGAGAAGCTTCGGTATCATAAGTCATATTCCAAACCATCCCCTTTTTAATGGGTTGATTAATATCTATATGATTTTCATTAAACCCAACAGTCATCGCATTTCCACGTCCAAAAGGTTTATTTGTCCAACCCCAAACACCGGCAATACTAAAATAATAACCAATAATTGGGATGCCTGCTTTTCCAATATTAGCAACCATATATTTAAGGTTGCTCATTTGTTGATCTCGTTTTGGACCGTCCAACAAAATATCAAACCAATGCGAAGGGTCAAAATTCTCAATAGCTTCCCAAATTAAACCATGAGATTCAATGTCCTTTTTCAATCGAATCAAATCATCATATTCCCATAAGTTTTTCTGATTTTTGGTAATTCCCCAACCATTCAGATAATTTTCAGAAAGCGTAGGATTTGAGCCTCCCTTTATATAATCTACCAACTGCACCACTAAATGCGTTGCTCCCGCTTGACGCGCAAACTCAAAGTTATTTTTTGTGAGTAAACTTTTGTATAAACCGAGTCCTAATTTAGGCATATTTATCAACAATAATATCTAATTAATTTGTATTTTTAAGTAAACTATTAAGTCATTGAAATTTAAGCATTTTATTTTAATTTTCTCAATATTTACAACTGTTTGCTGTAAAAAAAGTGTTGCTGAAAAAGGCATAAAAAACACAGATTCTGACTCCTGTTGGGATGCACATATTGAAGCCATTCCAAATATGCATTTTGACAGCTTATTTACTCGTAATAAAAATGGCTGGACAGGTGGTGACGCCACGTATTCTATCGTATTAAATGATTCAACCAATATTTGGATATTTGGCGATACTTTTTTAGGTGAAGTTGATGAAAACAGAAGTCGAAATTCTAGCGAACCACTTATCAACAACACCTTCATTCTTCAAACAAAAAACACTTTTAAAACTCTACATGGAGGAACTCTCGAAAAACCTGAAGCTTTTTTAAAACCACCAGAACCTAATTGGTGGTATTGGCCAGGGCATGGGCAAATTTATAATAACACCTTACAAATTATGATGTTTGCTTTAGGCAAGCCAGATGAAGATATTGGTATTGGTTTTGAATATAAGGCTGTTGATTTAGTAACACTTTCATTACCAGATTTTAAAGTTATTTCTACAGAGCGACGCATGCCTTTTCAAGGTATTAACTATGGCGCTTTCCTGCTTTTTGAAAATGGTTACACTTATATTTATGGCGCAAAACGAGAAGCTACTGCTAAATATTTACATGTAGCGCGTGTTAAAGGCACTGATATTTCACAGCCTTGGGAATACCTTTCTAAAGAAAATATATGGACTGAAACTTTTGAAAATAGTAAGCCATTGTTTGAAAGTGTTGCAGAGCAATTCAGTATTTTGAAACGAAATGATGATTTTTATTTAATGACACAAAACTATGATTTAGACCCAGAACTTTTTATATATAATGGAAAATCGCCTTTGGGACCATTTAAAAATAAGCAAACCTTATACTGCACACCAGAAACCAATGGAGACATTATTACCTATAATGCTTTTGTGCACGAACAATTTTCAACAAAAAATAATCTACTCATTTCCTATAATATTAACAGCTTAAAATTTGAAGACATTTTTAGTGATGCCGATAATTACAGGCCACGCTTTATTAATGTAGCAGGGTGGAATAAAACGAAATAAATTATGAAGTATTTAAATTTTGTCTCAATTGCTGTAATTGTGTTGCTTTTAGCTTGTAAAAATTCAGAAAAAAAGGAAACTATTGAAACTAAAAAAGAACCTTTAAAAGAATTAAATTTTACTGCCGAAGCTGCTCCAGAATGGACAGCACTTATGGAGCGCACATCTGGTTGGTTTGCTGCCGATGGTATTTTTACTATTCCACTTAACGGAAAAGAAGAACAACAAGTAAAAGACAAAAAAACCTTATTTATTTTTAGTGATACCTATATTGGTGAAGTAGAAAATGGAGTGCCAAAACCCGGAAATGTTATGGTAAATAATACTACGGCATGGATGCATGGTAACGAGCCTGATAAAGCAAAGATAGATTTTGAATTTAATACGGATGAAAACGGAAAACCGAAATCCTATTTTATTCCAAACAACGTATTGGCAAAAGAGAACGAATATTATTGGTTAGGTGATGGTTTCATTAATCATGAAAAAGAAAATGCATTATACATTTTTGCTTATCATGTGCATAAGACAGGTTCTAATGTTTTCGATTTTGAACAAACAAATATTAGTTTACTTAAAGTTAAAAACCCAACTAAGGAGGGAATAAAAACCCAAATTCAAATACCAACTGAATTAGGCTTTGTTCATGAAGATACTCAAAAACGTGCTTATTTTGGCTGTGGTGTTTTTGTGAATACCAAAGAAGCCAATGCGCCAAACCCTGATGGTTATGTTTACATTTATGGCGTTATTGAAGGTGATAAAAGTTTAGTAGCTGCACGTACGTTGCCAAAAAATATTGAAAATTTCGATTCTTATACTTTTTGGAATGGTAGCGACTGGGTAAAGGATAAACAGCAAATAGTATCATTAGCGGATGGTGTTTCTAATGAATTGAGCGTAACGCCAACTGGCGATGGTCGTTATTTATTAACGTTTCAAGTTTTAGGTATTTCTGATAAAGTGGGTATTCAAGTAGGAGAAAGTCCTATTGGCCCTTTTGGAAAAGTGCATCAAGTATATACTACTCCAGAATATGCCGAAAAGAATTTATTGCCTTATAATGCTAAAGCGCATTATCATTTATCGAAACCTGGTGAATTATTGATTAGTTATAACACCATTACTCTTAATTTTTGGGAAGATATTCAGAAGGATGCTACCATTTATCATCCACGGTTTATAAAGGTGAAATATGAATAAAATACGATACAATTCCGATGCATCGGAATTATTTGAAAAAAGAATTTAAGGTACTCAACAGCACTATAAACAATAGCCTTCATTTTTTTCCAAAATTCCCAGCCCAAATCGAATGAATTTGTGTCATTCCTTCAAAAACACTTTCTTATTTTGGGTCAATGTAAAACTGCGTGTTAAAGTAATCACCCCAACTATAACTTCTTGGTGAGTGCGCATCTTTTTTAGGCACACCATTAACATGACATTACCTTTTTTATTCAGGGAAATTCATTTTCTTCAAAATATCTTGAAAACGTTCATCTTTTCTAATAGGATCATACCAATGTTCTATTTGCATAAAAAGGAGAAACCAAGATTGTTCTTCATAAGCTTGTTCCAACAAATCAAGTGCTTTTTCGTTTTCACCAATACCCAAATGTATAAAGGCTCTTTGGCACGCTGGCAAATAATTTGTTTTTGCAGCTTCATTATAATAATTAGCCATCTCTTTTGCAATTTCATATTCGCCAGCTTCACCTAAAGCATGACCTAAACCGCCTCCAACTTCTACTGTACCATCAGATAGTTCAAAAGATTTAAAATAGGTTTCAAGCGCATCTTCATGCGCTTCTAAACCATTATATGCCATACCCAGCCAATCATATGTCCAAGGTATTGTAGAATCTTTTTCAATAGCTTTAAACATTAAAGGTTTCATTTTTTCGTAATCTTGAATGAAATAGAAAATGGAAGATCGAGCTATTAAATAATCGCCAGTATGATCCATTTCTGCCACCAAATCAGATTGGGCAAGCCCTTCATCAATACGCTTGATAGCCATAAGATATAAAGTGTACCAATGTCTTGCGCCTAAATTTGTAGAGTCTGCTTTTATAGATTTTCTAAATGATTGTTCAGCTACATTCCAATCTCTATCCATAAAACTTAATATGCCTGCTATTTTTTGAACATTAGAATCTAACGAGTCTAAAACAAACACTTTTTTTAACATGTGTTTTGCTTCAGGAATAGTTTGCTCTCTTGGCTTAAAACCAAAAGCATATAAAATGATGTTCGTTTCTGAAACACCTAAATAGTTATAAATATTTGTGGAATCTGAAGCAATTTTAGCTTTATAATCTTCAATTTTAGCAGTGAGTCCGTTGCGATGTTTTGCCCCTAATGCAGCAAGAATATTTTTATCTAATTGATAATTTTTATCTTTTTGGCAACTTATTAAAATAGCCAACAAAGCGATTAAAAGACAACATTTTAACGTTTTCATAAGCTAATAATTTAGTGCTTTTTCCAGCTTTGTTCAATTTCTTCTAAGGTTTTTCCTTTGGTTTCAGGAATAAATTTATAAGTAAATATTACAAGTATTATAGCATTTGCCATAAATATCCAAAACGTCATGGTTTCGCCCATTTCTAATAAAACTGGTGTGAATTGCGAAATTAAAACTACACCAACCCAAAGCACCATAATAGCTAAAGACATAGCAATACCACGTGTTTTTGTTGGGAAAATTTCTGAAATCAACACCCAAGGAATCGGCCCTAAAGACGTTGCAAAACAACCAACAAAGCCTAAAATTAGAATAAGCAACCAAGGTCCAGATGTTAAATCTAATTGATACAATAATCCTATGCCGAATAAACAAAGAGCCATACCAGTTACACCCCAAAGTAAGAGTGTACGTCTTCCTAATTTATCAATATATTTTATGGCTACAAAAGTGAAGATGGTATTAACAATGCCAATAATAACCGTTTGCATTAAAGCAGAATCTACAGCAAAACCTGCACTTTTTAATATTTCTGGCGCGTAGTACATGATGGCATTAATACCTGTAATTTGTGAAAACAATGCCAGAAAAACACCTATAATCATTGCCATACGTAAACCTGGCTCAAATAATTCTTTTAACGTTCCTTTTTCCTGACCTAAAGCTGCTTTAATTTCCTGGTGAACTTCTTTTGCTTTTTCTTCAGAATTTATACGAGATAAAATACTTAAAGCCTCATCATGTCTCCCTTCTTTAGATAACCACCTTGGGCTCTCTGGCACAAAAAATAATGCAATAAAAAACAGTAAAGCAGGAATAACTTCTGATCCTACCATATAACGCCAACCAGTTTCTATATTCCAAGCTTCAGTACTAAACTGCGCCACTTTATAGTTGAAAAAGAAAACAATATTTATTCCCAAAACAATGGCCAATTGATATAAGGATACTAAAGTACCACGTTTTTCTGCTGGAGCAATTTCCGAAATGTATAATGGTGATAACATAGATGCAGCACCAACACCAACACCGCCAATAATTCTTGCGACTACAAAAAACATATAACTATCAGCAATGGCAGACCCTATAGCCGAAACGGCAAACAAAAATGCTGTGATTAACAATGTTTTTTTTCGCCCTATTTTATCTGCTATATAACCCGCAATGGCTACACCTAAAATACAACCGAATATTGCAGAGGAAACCGCAAACCCTTTTTGGTTAACACCTAAACTAAATTTGGTTTCTAAAAAGCCTATAGCTCCTGAAATTACTGCGGTATCGTAACCAAATAGTAATCCGCCCAAAGCTCCTATAATGGTAATCTTTAATAAGTATTTTTTGTTTCCCATGGTATTTGTTTAGTTAGTGTTTATTAGTTCTTATCTTTCAAGAAAAAGAGTTGTTAAAATCTGGTACTACAAAAATCTGGCTTTACGTTAGATTGAATCACTTTTGCTTCGGTATCATCACCAAGATTTATTAAAGTATAGTTTTTGGTATTTGCAGGAATAACAAATGTTTCGGCATAATGAATTATCATACTTCTATAACCAGTTACTACCTTTATTTTAGTGCCTTCAACCAAATTTAGAATATGACATTGGTTGTTGGTTTGCATATACATTTCATTATGAAATTCAAATCTAAAAATCTCATAAAAATGCTTTGGATGTGTACTTAATTGTACTGTTTGCCAATCGTTTCCTTTATCTATTATACTTTCTTTTGAAATATATTCATCCTTAACCTTATCACCTTGACAATCAAAATTAACCACTTGCATACCACGTTCTATATTTAAAGGACGTGGGTTGCCATCTAAATCCAATCGCATCCAATCATACATCTTAAAGGTATAGATATAAGGTGTACTACTTATTTCCAGCACCAAATTATCTCTACCAGAACAATGAATAGTTCCGTTAGGGATTAAGAATAAGTCATGCTTTTTAGCAGGATGTTTCTGAATGTATTTTTCAGTATCCATCGTTTCGGATTTGTCATTACTTTCTTTTAAAGCCGCATGAAACTCTTCGCGTTGCACACCTTCTTTAAATCCAAGATATACTTGAGCTTCAGGTTCTGCTTCTAAAATATAATAGGTTTCATCTTGTGTGAACGTTTCACCAAAATTCTCTCTAATAAATTCTTGTGTTGGGTGACATTGTAAGGACAGATTTGCACCATCATACGTGTCCAGATAATCAAAACGAATAGGGAATTCGTATCCAAATGTTTCTGCTGCATCACCAAGCATGGCTTTATGATCGTTAAACATGAGCATATCAAAAGAGACTTCCAATCGTGTTTTGTTATTAGAGAATACCACGCCATTTTCTGGCACAATCAGTTCGAAAGACCACGCGTAGTTTACTACATCTTGCGATAATCCTACAATCTTATTTTTTATCCAATGTCCTCCCCAAACTCCAGCTTCAAACCAAGGTCTTGCTCTAAATACACTACGGGACATTTGATTAAGCCCATCTCTTAAGGCTTTTCCAGTAGCCCACGAGATATCTTCAAAATATTGTCCATCAACTATAATATCAATATCACTTAGTATATTTGCTTTGTGTTTGTTTAATGCCACCCAATCCACAAAATACATGCGCTTATATTGTAGTTTTGGTGGTAAAACTTCTTCTGCCCCAAGATTAAGAAGCGAGCCAGAACGAGATCGATATTGAATTTCGTTTTTAGGAATATCGACATAAATTGTTTTACTTCTCCAATTACTTAATGAAGCACCACAACCAAATATGATGCTTAATGTGTTGTCATCTTTTTGAATACTATTCAATTTTACTTCATCAAAGAAATCTTTTAATTCTCCAGTAAATACCCTACCAAAAACAGCATCATCTCCACCTAAAAAAGGTTCGATAAGCTTATCAATAGTTTCAACATCTTTATATGCAACATCAACAGAATACGTTATGCAATTAACCCCAAGAGTATTGAGCTCTTTGGTAAGATGCAATATAAAATCATCCCAGTATATTCCTATAAACCCATCTATAACCACCGATTTCTCAGTGGCTATTTGTTTTGCTAAACTCTTATAACCTTGATGAATGGAATCATTAATTTCAAAAGTTGGAAAAACTTCATAACCATCTTTTTCTTTGTCTTCACCATTAATTGGCATTAAAAACTGACTCGTATTTCTTTTATTTCTCAATTGTGTCTTACAGTTACTTATCATTTTTTGTACAGCTCCTAAAATAGCCGAATCTTCAGTATCTGTTGAAATCACAACTTTAGGAATTGTACCGTTTAAACTATTCTGAAAATTATCTCTAAACAAATTATAGCTTCTGGCAATATTTCCACCAATAAACAAATAATCGGTTTTAAAATCTTGAAGTAGTGGTGACAAAAAATCGCCTAAATGAGTTCCGAAATCCTCAAAAATTCGTTTTGCTTTGTTAGATATTTGAGCTTTATCAGCAATCACTTTAACATTATCTGCAGTGTGCCCCATTTTATTTTTATACGTTTCTAAAAACCAGTTGGTTCCCAACCAGTCTTCTCCACGCTTTCCTTTAAATGGCAGATTATAAATCTCGCCATTAGCTGGAACTTTATTCGCTTTATTAACTATAGCTCCGCCAGTCATAAAACCAGAACCAATACCTGTACCAAGTGTTATAGCAGTAACATTGCTTCCTGTTAATGAGTTTCTCCAAGCTTCGCCTAAAAGAAAACAATTGGCATCATTTACAAATACTATTTCATCTGGTGAATTGATGAATTTCTTTAAATGATTGTATATATATGTCTTAATATCTACACCAAAAAGTTTATTGTATTTATTACAGTTGAATATTTTAGAAATCCCTTTTTCATAATCTAAAGGTCCAGGAATTGAAATCCCAATGCCTCGAATAGTTTGGTTATGATTTTTAAGACATGTTTTCATACCTTCAACCATGGTTGACAATATAGTTAAAGCATCTTGCTGGCTATCAACAGCGATATGTATCTTACTATCTTTTACGATATTTTTATTGTTAATATCCACAATCGCAATTGCCAAATGGCTTCCTCCAATATCAATTCCTAATGCGAAATCAGTGTTCATATATTTTTATATTATAATTGAGATTGTGTTAAATTATCTCGTTAATTATTAAAAATTTTAATAGTGGCATCTTCTGGAATAGTAACTGTTTTAGAAGATTGCGATAAATAGCCTTCGCCATTATAAAATTCGATTTTACGTTTTTTTCCGTTTGATAAACTGATGATACCATACATAGCTTTAGCATCACGCTTTATTGTTTTGCCTTTAGTTTCAACTTTAAAAACCTTTAAATCGTCATTATTTTGGCTTGCTAAAACAAGGTTTCCGTTTGCTGTTGCCACTTGCACTAAAGCCCTAGCGTCGCCATCAACCATAAAACCTGTTGTATTAAAATTTTGAACTTGAAAATGTCCGTTTCCATCACCTTTTAAATACCATCCTAGAGATGCATCATATTGCCCATATCCTACTTCTGCATGATAAAAATTACCTACTAAAAGCACATCTAAATTTCCGTCTAAATCAAAATCGCTAATAGTTGTTCCCATTCCTGGAGCAAATTGTGCTTGTATTGGTAAATCGTAAATTTTAAATGCTCCATTTCCAGAATTTTCTACATAAACACTTTTTAAATTTGTTGTTTTAAGCGTGTTATAAGGTGTATCTAAAGCAATATCTTTAATCGTTGCTGATGCATATTGTTGATACGTACGAAACTTCTTTTTTACAAATACCATTTGATCTGCAAGTAAATCTCGTGAAGCAAAAGGGTAGCTCCTGTAGGCTCCATCTTCATCTTTAGAAAATATAGAAATTATAGGATCAATTTTTCGGTCATTATCAAAATCGCCCAAAGCCAGTGTGATAGGGTATGCTTCTGAAGCTTTAAAAACTGAATTCTCACCAAGATTTCCTATAATGTAATCGATGTCGCCATCGTTATCAAAATCGCCACCATTAACACTATTCCACCAACCATTCGAGTTTTCAAGTTCTATTTTTTTCAAGAATTTTCCGTTGTTATTCTTATAAATTGTAATTGGCATCCATTCGCCCACAAGCATTAAATCTATCCAACCATCATTATTATAATCTGTCCATAATGCTGAAGAAACCATGCCTAATTTTGTATTTCCAAACATTGAATTGGTAATGCCTTTAAACGTTCCTTTTTCGTTATTAAGCAAGTAACTTTTTGGTGATTCTCCATATTTTCCTGGTACTAAACGACCACCAACAAAAAGATCTAAATCACCATCTTTATCATAATCTGAAGCTATAACACAACTTCCGCTAGAATTTATTTCTGGTAAACTATTTGATTTTGAAAAATTCCCTTTTCCATCATTTATGTAAAGTCTGTCTTGATGATAGCCTTCATCAAAAATTTCGCTGCTGCCACTAACGACATACAAATCGTTATCTCCATCATTATCGGCATCAAAAAATAGTGATCCCATATCTTCGTGGCCTTTTTCAAAAGGCGTAGAAATGGAATCGAACGTGCCGTTAGCTTTTTGTTTAAAAAGCTTACCTGAATAATCAAAAGAGCCCCCAATATAAATATCATCAAGGTTATCTCCATTAACATCGGCGACAGTTATTGCTGGCCCATTGTTAGAATAATTTTGAGGGATTAAAGGTTCTCTTTTAAAATCTGGAAAAATTAATTCTTTTTGATTGAATTGAAGGGCACCCTCATTTGTGATTTCAGTAAAAAGAGGCTTTGAATACTCTTTATTTATTTTAGATTTAGCACTTGCGTTCTCATAATTTAAAACAAGCGTAGAATTTAAAGTAAGGTTTTTTAAAATTTGGCTTTTACCATCAAACCATGATACGTTTAAGCTGTCTATTGATGTGTGTTCAGGAAACCCAAAATGCAATTGAGGCGCCATTGCTGATTGAAATCCTCTGGTTGTATTATTTTCGGCAAACTGAATACTCCCATTTGAGTAAACCCATACTTTAGCGCCAATACCGTTTGGGTTATTTTTTGTACCGTTAAATTTTAATGTAAGGTACTTATTTTTAGATGTTTCAACTGTTGTGTTTTTTAGAACAGTGGCTTCTTCATTTAAGTTATTTGCTACAACATCCAAGTCACCATCATTATCTAAATCTACATAAACTGCTCCATTTGAAAAGGTTGGAGACGCAGAAATCCATTCTTTTGAAACATCTGTAAAAGTTAAGTCTCCGTTGTTTTTATAAAAATAATTTTGTTGCTTTATTTCTGGAAGTTTAATAATACTTGCCAAATACATACTATCGGATTTTTGCTTTGTTGTAAGCATAGAGTGCCGCTTTCTATAGACAATAAAGTCTAAATCCGTCATGTCTTTTAAATAGCCATTGGTAACATATAAATCTTTATTACCATCTAGATTAAAATCGGCAAAAAGACCTGCCCAACTCCAGTCTGAACTACTAATTCCCGATAATTGCCCTATTTCGCTAAAATGTGGTTTACTAGTATCTAAACCATTATTTAGTTGCAATGTGTTACGCATATATTGCGGCTGGTAGCCAATATATTTACCATATTCAAAGAAATCATAGTTTGGTTTACTAAGCATCGTTTTTTTCTTAGCATTGGTTGCTGGTAACATATCCATAACTAAAATATCTAAGAATCCATCGTTATTAATATCGGCTATATCATTGCCCATACCGTTATGACTTTGATGTTTTATGCTCGTATCGATTTCATTTTTAAAAGTTCCGTTGCCTTGATTGATGTACAAAATATCATTGGATACAAAATCATTAGACACATAAATATCTGGGTATCCGTCTTGATTGATATCGCTAATACCAACACCCAAGCCAAAACCTTCAATGGTAATACCAGCTTCTTTTGAAACGTCTTCAAATACAGGATGTCCATTATCACCTAAACCGTTATTTCTATACAACTTATCTGTGTTTTCAGATTCGCCATTAAGTTTTTTGTTCTTTGGTGTGTTTAAACCCTGCATTTCATGCATATGATTTAGTAAATACATGTCTAAATCACCATCTAAATCATAATCAAAAAAAGCGGATTGAGTAGAATATGATGTATCTGCTAAAATATAAGCCTCTGCCATTTCTTTAAATGTACCATCTTTTTGACTTACAAATAGCTGGTTTTTTCTTTTATTAGAATCTGTACTACCCGAAACGCAGACATAAATATCTAACCAGCCATCGGCATTAATATCAATCATTGCAGCACCAGATGACCAAGACGTTGTTCCTGTATTGGATCGTTTAGTAATGTCTTCAAATTGAAAATCCCCTTTATTTAGATACAATTTGCTTGACACTTGGTTTCCTGTAAAATATAAATCGACTAATCCATCATTATTTACATCGCCTGCTGCAACACCCCCACCATTAAAATAGTAGATATAATTTAAAATATTTAAATCGCCGTCTAATGGTAAATCGTTAGAAAAATTGATTCCTGTTTTATTATGTTTAAATATTTGAAATGTTTTATTGCTATTAGTGCTAGTTTTTTTGCAAGAATAGATTAAAAGAATGCTTAAAAAAAAGTACAGATACTTTCTCATTTATTTTTTTAATTCTTTTAGTTTGATAATAATTTTTCAAATAACCACTCATGCGCTTTATCCTTTTGTTCTTGGTAGCTAAAATGCCCTTCGTCTGGCATGATGTTCAAAGTTTTTGGAGCAGTTATTACATTATATGCTGAATACATTGAGGTTGGTGGACAAACAGCATCATTATAACCCCAACCGTAAAACCCTGGAGTTCTTAAAATTCGAGCAAAATTTACAATATCATAGTATTTAGAAGTTTCTATTCTGGCCGGCGTATTGTTTAGTGACGCATTTGTTTTATCAAATAAATGAGGCCATCCGCCAGCTCTTCCATGAAGGTAACCTGTTAAATCGCACAATGCAGGATAATAACTCACTAAATATTTTACTCTACTATCTAAAGCTGCTGTTACAATTGATAAAGCACCACCTTGACTTCCACCATATACCGCCAAATTTTCGCCGTCATATTTATCTAACGAACTAATAAAATCAACAGATCTTACACATCCTAAATACACACGTTTATAATAATAATGATCCTTGTTATCTAGATTTATATTCCAATAACCCCAAAGTGCACCATTCCATAAATCGCCATGTAAATTTGGTTCTTTACTTATTGTCGGAACGCCGTGAATACGAATTTCAAACGTAATAACGCCTTGCTTCACATGTTCATCCTGCACCATAAAATGTCCCCAAACACCAGCACCAGGAACTTTTAATACTGCTGGATATTTCCCTTCTTTTTTTGGAACACTCAAAACACCATAAACCTTAGCGTTGGAACGATAATTTCTGATATTTACATGGTAAACATCAATATCTCTATCGCTTAATTCGGGCACGAGTTCCATTTTAGGAAGCATAGGTATTTTTGCTGCTTCAGCTTTGGCATTATCCCAAAACTCAACAAAATCTTTGGGCATTGTAGTAGTTGGTTTGATCTTGTTGGCTTCAAATGCAGCAGTAGCTGTACCTGTATATGTTTGTCCATCTACTATTGCTGTAACAGCACACCTTAAAAAACCTGGTGTTTTCATTGTTCCGCCTTTGACTGTATATTTTCCTTCAGGTAGCGTAATAGTTTCAGATTGCCAAGGTTCCATTTTTTCGGGCATTACCTTATAAGCAATTTCAATATGCTTAACTGGATTGCCAAACTTCAAAACTGTAATATTAAAGTTTACATTTTCCCCTAATTTATAATTCCAGTCATCATGATCTGGTGCTACAATTACAGAAACAGGCTTATTTGAATATGCCCATTGCGCATTGACTGCAAATGTGCTTATGAAAAGAAGCGTTATTAACGAAATAAAATATTTAGTTCGACTAGAAGTTTTCATAACCTAAATTTATTGCCATAAATATTAATTTTCCTTACCCCAATTTTTATTTGGATTAGGCCCAAGAACAATCTCTAAATGGCCACCTTTTTGAAAATCATCGTGTAAAAACCAATACGTGTTTAACACTTTAGTATTCAATGAAGCACTTTGAATATACATGTTTTCGAGTGAATTATTTATCGTAGTAATTGTAAACTCTTTGCCTTTATAATACCTGTTATCTAACTCAATTTTTATTTCGTCAAATATAGGACTGGTTAATTCGTATCTAGGCTCTATGGCATTATTTCCTCTTAAACTAAATAACCCCATAGACATAAGGGCACTCACACCACTCATTTGTCCTTGGTCTTCGTCATGTCCGCCATAACCTTCATCTGGAGTGACACCCCCATAAGCTTGTTCATTGACTTTACGTACCCAATATTGAGTAAGCCAAGGTTTACCTGCATGATTAAATACGTGGGCATTTGAACATCCTGGTTGGTTAGCATAACTAATGTATCCATTGCTATACCCAAAAACAAAATCGTTAGGCTCCGCTTGCTCAAAAGCGTAGTTTAATTTTTCGGCAAGTTTGTCGTTACCTCCCATAATTTCTGAAAGCTTATCAATATCATGAGATACTTGCCATGTACCTTGCCATGCATTAGATTCTATCCAACCCTCTCCATTTAAAGGATCTGTATGCATCCAATTTCCTTTGGCATCTTTTGGGAGTACTAAACCTAATTCCTCATTAAATAATAAAGGCCAAGTTTTAGAACGCCTTAAGAATTCCTTATGATCTTTTTTCTTATTTAACTTTTTTGCCATTTGTGATAACGACCAATCTTGAAACGCCCATTCTAGTGTCTTACCTGCATTACCAGGACAGTAACCATTATCTATATAAAACTGAAGCTCTTCTGGATTATCTCCCATCATACCACCTGGCATATGATTTTGTTTAGTTAGTTTATAAGCATGTTTAGTATCCACTTTAGTCATCAAATCCTTCATCATCGTACTAGCAATTAAGTTACTTGCAGGCGTACCTGTCATAATATACGAATAGCCGCCAGCAATAGCCCCCCGAGGTAGTAAACCGCCATTATCTGCATACTGTACTAATGAGGCTGAAAAATCATCCATAATTTCTGGCCATGCGAGACCCCAAAGTATATTGAGGTTCCATTGCGATAGCCAAAGCGCATCAAAATTATACATATTGAATTTTGCCTTACCGTTAACCATTGGCAATTTTCTAACTTTTAAATCTACTACCGAAAAGTTATGATAACGATCTGTAGCTTGTGTATAATCTGGATAATCACCACTTACGTCATTAAGAATATGTCTACCTAATAAAACGTGCCATAAATCTGTATAGAATTTTGTTTGCTGATTATCTGAGCCTCCTTTAATTTTTATTTTTGAAAGTTTTTCGTTCCAAATAGCAATGGATTCATTTTTATATTTATTAAAATCCCAATGTATTGCTTCAGTTTGCATATTTTTTCTAGCATTATCAACAGAAGTATATGAGATGGCTACTTTCATTTGAATTTGGTCTCCAGCTTTTACATCGTATTTTGCCGAAACACCTGTTGTTGGTGCATTCCAATAACTTTGTGTGATTATTCCTGGAAAAACAATGGAATCACGACGTGTCATTTTCGAGATGCCTTTTAAGGCTGAAATGTTACTTAACTTTTCTTTTTCATTCCATCCGTCAAAAGACTTAAATGCTTTATCAAATTTTATTACAAAAAATATTTTAACTTTTTCTGGTCCGCCCCAAAATCGTCCTGCAGAATCAAAAGAACCTTCAAATTCTGTATCGCTTACTTTTTTAACATCTGCATTAATCATGGTCGAATTTCCTAAATAACCGCCCAAATTTGTTAAAATGTTAGCTTCATCATCCTTGGTATATCTAAAACGATATAATGCTGTTCTTTTTGTACTGGTTAATTCTGTCCAAACGTGATGATCTTTTAAATACAAACGCTGATATCCTGGCATTGCAATTTCATCATCGTGACTAAATTCAGATTTCCATGCTTGCGCACCTTTTGATGGATTTATGTCTCCTAAAGTTGGCATAATTTGAATTCCAGATAGGCACCAACCATGCACATTCCCAAAACCTAAAACCTCTGTGGAGTTATAATTATAACCACCACCATATTGATTTTTATTTCGTGTTACTGGTGCAGCAGCCACCATTCCCATTGGTCTTGCTCCTGGTGTAAAAAAGAAATATCTACCTTTAGCTGATTCAATGAATGGATTAACTTTTGAAACATAATCTGTGGTACTTTCTATTGAAGGGAATACTTCAATTTCAGATAAACCCAAATTAAATCCTTCGCCGTCTGTAACTACAAAACGCACCCATTTTACTTTTCTTTTTGAAAAGCAAATCGCTTTTGGAGCGCCATTATTTGGAATGGTAGTAACAGTAATTTCACTTCCATCGCTAAATTTTAGTTTTCCACCGGCAGTATGCTCGTTGTAACTTGGACGATCATATAACACGATTTTATTAATGGATTGCGGCGTGTCCCATTCTAATTGTATCCACGGTAATCTAGTCTCTCCCCATGCGCGCTTAAAACCCTCACAAGCCCATTCGCCTTGATTATCTATTCTAATAACACCATCATTTACATTATTCGCAGGGAAATTTGATTCTGAAGTAGAAACAGTAACTTTTGCTTTTGGAGCAATGTTATGAGGTGTAGCGTTTAATAGTTGAATACTGAATGCTATTATTATAACACTCAATATTCTTTCTATTTTCAATTTATTTTTGCTGTTATTTCCTCTATTTAATATTGAATTGGTTTTTACCATTTTTAATAGCCCGTATTTTGGTCCAGATTAGGATTTAAATCTCTTTCTCTTTGTGGTATTGGGAATAAATTATGTTTTGGTTCGGCAACTGGCAAACCTGGTTTTGCACTATTTACTTTTTCGGCAAGTTTACCATAGCGAACTAAATCAAACCAACGCTGACCTTCCCAAACAAATTCTTTTCTTCTTTCTAAGAGAATAGCATCTTTAAAATCCTCATAACCCATTGCTGTTAAATCTGGCAATGCTCCTGCATCCATTCTAGATCTGGCTCTTACTCTATTAATAGCATCTAAAGCTGGCTGTGTAGATCCATTGTTAATTTCATTTAAAGCCTCTGCATACATTAAAAGTACATCCGCGTATCGAATAAGTTGTAAATCGTTTGCAGTACCATTTACATCGAACTCATTTACTTGATCCCAGTATTTAACAACTCTAGGTCCTCCAAAATCAATAGTTTCTCCATTAATAATATCTTCTGTCATAAAAGTTACTTCCTTTCTACGATCGTTATCATCAAAAGCATTATATAAGTTAAGTGTTGGCTGCTCTCTTCCACCAGCATTTGGACGACCACCATAAACACTTGGTAATGTTCTAAAAACTAAATGACCTCCTTCCCATAAGGTTGAAAACACTTCAGATCCTTCGAAAAAACTAATTGCAAATAACACTTCCTTACCATTGTTATTTGGGATTAGAAATACGTCGCCAAAATCATCCCAAAGATCGAATTGACCACCAGATTGTATTCCAATTTCTTCTAACTTCGTTTTTGCTAATTGATAATTTTCGCTTCCTCCTTGTTGTAATGCTGCTTTTGCGATATATGCTTTTGCAGAATAGGATGTTGGTCGTCCATTATCTACTCCTACTTGTGCATCTGGTAATGATGTTTCTGCAATCGTAAAATCTAAGAAAATTTGTGTGTATACATCTGCTTTTGTACTTCTTGGCAAATAGGCACTTGATTCAAAGGTTGTTGTTGGTTCCAATTGTAAAGGGACTTCTCCAAAAAAACGAACCAACTCAAAATACAATAAACCTCTCATAAAATGGGCTTCACCTAAAAGAGCATCTTTTATATCATCATTCATATCGATATTTGGAATATTTAAAATCGCCAAATTAGCAGCGTTTATTCCCAAATAGATATTAGACCACATTTGCAGAACGATTGCATTATCCGGACCATGAGCCATAACAGAAATTTGATTAAACCCATCGCCTAAATTTAAACTTGTTACTCCTTCGTCTGAAGCTAGTGCATTAACAGTCCAATAATTAGTAAAGTAAATGCCATTGGCATTTAGAGCTCCATCAAAAGTAGCACCTAAATGTCCATAAATACCATTAATTGCAAGTCTTGCATCTTCTTCTGTTTGATAGAAAGTATCTTCTGTAAAAAATGTTTTTACCTTTTCATCTAAAAGACTTTCACAACCCCATACTAGCGTTATGGCTACTAGAGGTAAAATCATTTTTTTTAAATTATATATTTTCATAATACAAAGATTTTTTATTAAAAGTTTACATTAAAACCTAACAAGTAAGATTTAGATAAAGGGTAACCTCCAAAATCAGCTCCTGCGCTTAACGCGTTGTTTTGCCCTCCCCAACTTACCTCTGGATCGACTCCAGTGTAATTTGTGAAATTATATAGGTTCTTACCCGTTACATAAACTTTTACTTTGTTTATTTTAAGCTTAGATAAAAATTGAGATGAGATTGTATAAGCCAACGTCACCGACTTTAATCTCAAATAAGATCCGTCCTCAATATAAATATCTGAAAATCTATTTGTTCTAACACCAGTACTAGCTCTTGTATATGTATTGCTTGGATTTGTTGGCGTCCACCTGTTTGAAAACGCCTCTAATAACACATTGTTCCTTCCGTTTAAATCTTCTAAATTAACTCTGTTAAAATTAGCAATTTCGTTACCTGCAACTCCCTGCATGAATATGTTAAGATCGAATCCTTTCCAACTGAAGTTATTGTTAAATCCGAAAGTATATTCAGGAATTGGATTACCAATGAATTTTCTATCATTTTCAGCATCTAAAACTCCATCTCCGTTTAAATCTTTATATTTTCTTTCCCCCGGAATTACAACACCTCCATCTGTAGCAAATAATGGTGTGTTTGCAGGTGTATCCTCTAATTGCATAATACCATCTGAAACATATCCGTAAAATGCTCCTATTTCTCCACCTTCGACCAATTTCTGCCAACCAGTTATGCCAAGTATATTTCCTCCTGTGGGAATATCGTCTAGACCGCCTAAGTCTAAAATTTCATTTTTGTTGTATGCTGCGGTAATATTTGTATCCCATTTGAAATTTTCGGTATTAATATTACTTGTATTTATTGCCAACTCAACGCCTTGGTTTCTTACGCTACCAGCATTAACGATTGTAGTAATTGACCCAGTTTGTGAAGGAATCTGTAGCCCCAATAAAAGGTCGTTGGTATCTTTACGATAAACATCGGCAGTAATGTTTATATTATCATTAAGAAGTCTTACATCTATACCAGCATTAAATTGCTCAGTTCTTTCCCATTTTAAATCTGTGTTAGCGGGAGAGATAGGGTAAATCCCTACTGCTAAATTGTCATTAAAATAACCATATGTCGTTCCGAATCTAGATTGAGCTGAATAAGCAGGAATAGTTTCATTACCAATGACACCATAACCCAATCTGAATTTTAGATAAACATTGGAATTTTTCATAAAATCTTCATCTGATACATTCCAAGCGAAAGCTGCTGCTGGAAAAAAACCAAATTTATTTCCTGGACCAAATTTAGACGACCCATCGATCCTTCCTGTCAAGGTAAAAATATATTTGTCTTTAAACGCGTAATTTACACGTCCAAAGTAAGACAGTAATCGTGATTCGATTAAACTTGTTCCTGCTCCTTGGCTTTCACTATCATTAAGGCTATTTCCACCAAAGTTTTCTGTAAAGAAATCTTGACCTAATGCATTTAACTCTTCTGATTTAAAATCCTGAATTGAAGTACCAACTAATGCATTTACGCTATGGATGTCATTATATGTATTTATATAATTTAAAGTAGCTTCTGCCAATAGGTTATTAGAGACTCTTTTAGCCTCTGAACCAAATGCGGATCCTTCGTTACCGAAATCTAATGCTGCTGTTCTAAACAATGATTCTTCTTGAATATTAAAATCTGCACCTAGATTTCCTTTCAATGTTAATTTTGGCACTAACTCCCATTTAATTGAAAGGTTTTCTAGAAGCCTTGTAGCTCTACCACGGCTATCTAATAATTTTTGATAAGCTACTGGGCTTGCAAAATTTTCAATTTGTTCATTAGTATTGCTAATTTCATTTATAAAATCGCCATTATCATCCACCCTAAAATTTCCTTTAGTATATTTTCCTTCAGAATCGAAAACCGGTAATAAAGGGTTAAATAGATAAGCACCGGTGACCGCACTACTAACTCCTAAACCTCCATCTGTATTTGTCCTGGCTGTATTATAGTCGCTTCTGTTAACACTAAATGAATTTTCAATACTTAATTTTTCCGAAGCTTTAAAATCCAAATTCACTCTTAAGTTATAACGTTTAAAATTGGTTTCTATAATAGTCCCTTCTTGATCCATATACGATGTAGAAATAGCATACCTTACATTATCATTCCCCCCTTTAATTGAAAGGTCATGATTTTTTATAACTGCTGTTCTGAAAATTTCATCTTGCCAATCTGTTCCATTTCCAAAACCATTTGGGTCTGTATATCGCCTTGGTTGCCCACCATTGTATTCAGCTTCGTTCACATAATAAGCAAATTGAGAGCCATTCAAAACATCTAATTTTTTTGCCACTTCATTAAACGATACATAGGTATCATAATTAATTTGTGCCTTACCATTTACACCTCTTTTTGTTGTAATGATAATAACTCCGTTAGCCCCTCTCGATCCGTAAATCGCAGTAGCTGATGCATCTTTTAGTACATCAATAGATTGGATATCTGATGGACTTAATGTTGATAGAGCATTTAAATTAGGCCCTTCTGCTACGCTTCCTACTGAAACTACATCACTATTATTATCTACTGGGAATCCATCGATGACATATAATGGCTCATTTCCAGCATTAATTGAACTACTACCTCTAATTCTTATAGAAGTTGCAGCACCAGGTTGTCCAGAGGTTTGAGTTAGTAATAAGCCCGATACTCTACCTTGCATAAACTCATCTGCTGTAGTAGCTTTAACGGCCTCTATATCGACAGCTTTTATGGAAGAAACAGATCCAGTTAAATCTTTTCTTTTGGAACTGCCGTAGCCAATAAGCACAATTTCATCTAATCTCGATATGTCTTCTACTAATTGTACATCTATGGTAGTTTTAGACCCAACTGCAATTTCTTGATTTTGATAGCCTTGATAAGTAAACACTAAAATATCTGCGCTACTTGATACATTAATTGTATATCTTCCATCAAAGTCAGTTGTAGTACCTACATTTCCATTTTTAAAAAAAATATTTGTTCCAGGTAACGGTTGCCCATCTCCCTTCGCAGTTACTGTGCCAGAAACCTGCGTTTGTGCAAATGTCCATACATTGCACAGCAATGCAAATAATATGGAAACACTTATTGTTTTTAGTTTCATAAAGTTGGTTTTTTGATTGTTATTCGCAATTATCTGTTAGTAGGAAATCTTCATTTGTATTTGGATCTTGAATTACTATATCCCCCGCAGTATTTCTAAATGTAAACGACATGTCTGTAATCACTGCACTTGGAGATACACTAAAAAATGAATTAGGCCATATAGTTATATCCCATAAGTCATTACCAAGATTAGCCATTGTATTGATAGCGGCTGTTCCACAATTCTCTACCGCAACCCCATCAACCATAGCTTTACCACAAAAATAAACTTGGCTTGCACCAAACAAACCAGTATCTCCTTTTGATGCATCAAAATTTATTTTTATAATATCTTTTACCGTAAACGAGATTGGTTCGTATGTTACTGGGTAAGGCAGTGGCCCACAAAGATCGATAAGCGGATTTGCACCTCCAGAAACTTCCATGCATGGTGTAAAGAAAGATCCTATATCTCCAGCGGACACATACCCTGATGCTGCTGCAGCGTAACCAAGTTGTGTGTTTATATTTTCATTTCCGACGGTTAATGTTAATTGAACTTGTCCAGAAAACCCAACCCCGTTAACTCCAGTTACTTGTTCATTAGAAACAAATGCCACCCATTCAACTTCTCCATAATTTTCTCCAATTCCTAAAACAGCTTCAAAAGTATCGGCATGAGTTCCAGTATCTAGACTAAAGGTTCCGTTACCATTATCTGAAGTAAATGTAGCACTAGCGTTTGATGCTACATTCCAAGATACAGGAACTAACACACCAAATACAACATTATGAGAGGCGTCTTCTGCTGGGGCGACATTAACATCAACGGTAATGCTTATAGTTTCGCCTACAGTAGCCGATGTTGGCTGGTTAACACTAGGTATTGTAACACACATGGTAACCAGTAGCAAAAACCCAAACAAAAGTATAATTGACAAAAATCTGTATTTTGTTATTTTTTTAAATATATTTTTCATTTTGATTTCGTTTAGTTCTTTTTAAATGAATATACATATGTATTATCGGCACATCCTAACTGAAATTGCACTTTTAAACTATTTCCTTTTGATAAAAGTGGTATTTCAGCTAAACTAACTTCAACCATATTTCCTCCTCCATCCGTGAAATTTAACTTTGTAGGGTATGTTAAATCATCAAAAGTCCATGAGCCACTAGAAAAATCTATTCCAAAAGGAATACTTGTGTGTGGTATTGAAAAAGTAGATGGGTTAACACCATCATAATTCAGATCTAATGAAAACGATTGAAAATTTAATCTATTTGTAATATCTAAACCATTTTGAGTAACATTATCAATTATCCAACTGCCATTAATATCGACATTGAATTCTATAAATCCATCAGGATTTAATCTTATATCATCTTCACAACTTGAAAATACAAGTGAGAGACAACAAATCAGTATAAAAATTTTCTTCATAGTATGTAAATGTTTATATGTTTATACATAGTATAACATGGTTCTAAAAAAATATTGATTAATTCGCGATAATATTATGGTATATAAAAGTTACCTTCTAAGCTCAACTGAATAAATAAATTTCTCAGCCTTATAATATCCTATATTATATTCAAGAGCTGATTTCCCTCTATCAAATACAACGCGTTCACGTTTCAATACTGGATCACCTATTTTAATATTTAACTTTTTAGAAAGTTTTTCATTTGCTATAATCGCAGTAATCTCCTCTTTAGACATGTCTGCATAATAACCACACTCATTTTCAATAAGGTCGTATAGAGGAATAGAGTAATCGTAACTTTTTTTCAGCAAAACTTTGGGGTGGAAATAAGAAATAAAATAGACTTTAGATTCATCTTTAACCCCCCTAACACGAGAGAGTCTATACACCTTAGAATCTAAATCGATTCCTAATTTATTGCTTACATTTTTATCGGCCTTTACTTTTTTCAAATTAAACTCATAATTAACTAAAGTCTTACCTTGCTCCAACATTTCTTTACTAAAGCTAGACCAGCTATCAAGCTTGGTAACAACCATGTCTTTATTTACACGTGTACCAATTCCTTTTTTTCTAATAATTAGGTTTTTTTCAGACAATCTATTACTTGCTTGCCTTATAGTGCTTCTTGAAACACCGAGTGTATTTGCAAGTGAAACTTCTTTGGGGAGCAGTTTGCCATCAACATAATCTGGCAATTTTATAATGTCCATTAACAATTCTTCAACTTGAATATGCAAAGGAATAACACTATCGTGATTAACCTTTTTTAGTAAGTCTTGAATGTTGCTATGTCCATACATATAAACAAATATAATAAAACATATGGATATTACAAACCATCCGAGTTTATTTTTCAATCAAATCAATGACCTATTCTAAAATCATTTCCAGCGGCACCCAAATAAATCTTGGTCTATAAAAGCTTACGTCTTCATGGATACTAGGTACATTAAAACTATTAACACAATACGAAACCAACAACCTATTATCTTGAATATATTGCGGATGTGCCATGGCATTATAGGTAAAAATTTCATCTTCAGAGTTTTCCTGTTCTGTAGCATGATACAAATGCTTTTCATTATACCATGGTCCTGTTGGGGTATCTGAAATATACGAATAAATATTCCCTGTAAAAAGACCACGTTCCTGCATTACAAAAGCATATTTATCACTATGTTTAAATACAGAAAACTGCTCTGGTGTAAGCTTATTAATTCCTTTTAAAGGCTGTGTGTCTTTTGGATTTTCTGACCAACTTTCGCCATTAAAAAACTCAAAACGAGTTAGTTTATTGGTAGCATCGTTCATTTGTGCTCTAGCAACGTGTAAATTTGCATTGGCCTTATCATGCCATGTTCCATAAATATAGGTGTAATCGCCATCTTTTAAAATTGAATGACCGTAATGGACACCATTAATATTTGAATACGGGAAATTCTCTCTTGAAATAATATTATAAGTGTCTTTTTCTAATTTAAGATAATCTGTCCCTATGTATTTAAAATTCCAACCTCCATCAACAGGGTCAATATGAACAAATCTAGACATGAAAATATGCAATTCATTTTTATACTCATATCCATGCCCTGGCCAATAAAATTCATGGTTTCCATTATCTTGATTGGGTACTAACATCGTTTCTGGATCGTTAAAATCTCCTTTAAAAATAGCTTTAGATTCCTTTTTGTTTTTATCTAAAACAATAAATGTGTTGTTTATCATTTTACAATCAGGATTTCGTTTACCATGTTCAACCTTTGCTAAAAAAGAATCTCCCATCATAAATACCGATGAACCGTTAGATAATGGAAAAGAAATAACTCCGTCTGCTCCCGTAACACCTAAGTTATCTGGTATAATTAGCTTACTGAAAATAGTGTCTTTTTCAACGTTTCTGTCTAATTCTATATGGTTAGATTTAGATTTTTTATTTTCTTTTTTACAAGAAGAAAACCCTAAACATAGTACTAAAAAAAATCTTAAATATAACTTCATAACTAAATGTTTTAATAAATTGAAGGTGACTTAATCGGTTTTGTTTTAAAATCTAAAATCAAGTCTTTTGATGGATTTCTCCAAACTCTGCATAATGGCTCTTCACTTCTTGAAAACCCCGGTTTTTTAAAATTTTCATTTGTTGAATAATAGACTTCATTTGTTACGTTATTTTTAAAAACGTATAAATTCACAACTGATGGAGAGAATTTTGCCCACCATTTTCTTTCTCCTTTTAAAGAACCTTCCCATATGCCCTTAAATGTAGAGTTTTCCTTAGCCCAAGTACCCTTTAATTTTCCAGCACTAACGGTTGCTTTTAAATTATAAACACCTTCGCTATGATTTAATTTTGCATAAAGCGTATCGTTTATAATTCTGCATTTTATAATATTAAAATGCAACTTATTTGTAGCTACTTTTAATTCCTTGTTTTCAGACACTATCTTTAAATTAAATGCATTATCAAAATGTTCATAATGGATTTTGGATTCCCATGTTCCTAAAAATGGTTCTTGATTATTTTTTCTTGGGGGTAAAGCAAAAAACGCTGGCTTATTACTTGTTCTATTTAATGTTAACTCATTTTTATTAAAATAAACAGGCACTAAACCTTCAACTTTTCTATTAGAAGCCATGGCGAAAAAAGGAATTTCGTCAATCTGTGAAACATCGATTGGCTCTTTAAAAAATTCTTTTAATTGATATGTGTTTCCTGATTTATAAACAGGAGCTGGCAAATAAGTCTGCTCATTTTCCAAAGATAATTTATACATTATCTGGTTATAATCATAGTAAGGTACTTTTTCTTCATCACTAAAAAATTTAGTGAATGTGCCTTCGAAAAACACAGTCTTTCCGTTGTCTTTATCTAAAAAAGGATGCTGCGTTGGGTTATATAAAAAACTCAAATGTTCCGCTATTTTTTTAGCGTAAACCCATGGTCCCAAAGGCGTATCGGCTTCAGAATACCAGGTATCTGTAGCACCGGTTATTAGTACCCATTTTTTTCTGTAATCGTTATAAAATATTGAGCCTCTCCCAAAATACGGTTTGTTAGCAGTTTCAACATCTTCTAAATGAATCCATGCTTCAGAAATTTCTATTTTCCCTGATTTTATTAATTGATTCTGTCGCTCTAAATTTATATAATCGGTATTCTTTTTCCAGCTGTAATTAAGACTTCCATCTTTTTTTCTATCTAATTGAATAGTCTCTAAATCAAAGGATGTTCCTTCCTTTAAACATGTAAATGTTTCGTACTTTTTTGGATCGGCTAAAGAATCTAAATGTGGAACTATACGCTGAAAATTAAATTCATTGGTCAAATAAACATAGGATTTATTTTCAACTTTAGCTTTAAAAGGATGTTCGCAACGATGAAAATCTGGCATCCACTTTTCAACTTCTTTATAACGCTCAAAAATATTTTTATCATCATTAAATACGGCAATACCGCGCTCATAATTTAAAAAGAAGGAATTAACATTAGCATATTTTACAACCAATTGCTCGTCACCCTTTTCGTCCTTTATATTTAGCAACCAGTCGAACCAAACGTAACCAGGATTCTCTAAATTAATCATTGATTTTGATTCTCCTATTTCATTTTCAAAATACAGATAATTCATTCCTAATTCAGGATCTAACCCTCCATTTTTAGGAAAAGGTGTAGTTGCTGCCGCAACAGAAAAATTACCATGATATTCTGGAGGCAAAAAGCTATCGCCCCAAACCCAAAAAACCTCATCTTTATAAATAGTGGCTAAGTTAGAGTCTTGCCCCAAAACCTTTCCATTTAATAAAGGTTTTTCAAGTGGGATGTCTTCTTCTAACAAATAACTGTCTTTATAAATACCCAACCCTGTACTACGATACAACCTTTCTGCAACATTTGTTCTTGTCATCTTTACAATAGCACTATCTCCAGGTTTACAATGCATTGAAACCGCTCTTTTGCCGTCCTTTCCCATGGCATATTGGTAGCCTTCACATTTAATCTCAAAATAAACGGTTTCGTTCATTAACCCAGGCTCATTAAAGGCAATAAGCCCATTGCTATCTGTATAATATTTTTGTTGACTTAGGGGTATAAAACCAACCATTGGAATTCCCCGCCCTGTTTCATCATCAATAACCTTAATTTTAAAAAAAAATCTTTAGATGAATTATTATCCACACAACTTTGATTTGAGACAAATACGAACAAAATCATCAATAAGGCAACGATATTTCTAACAAAAAAAGGCTTGTAAATCATATTCATAATGAATAATATAAGATAAATATATATATAAACATTTGATAAAAAAATTATTTGTTCATATGTTCGTATATAAAGCTGTTTTATGTATTTGTTCATCCTAAATTGAACTTTTGGGGTTAAAAATTAAGAGCGTGTTTTACAAAGCTAATTAATGAATTAGAAATGTAGTAGCTTAAATCTCTTAATTAATTGCCCCTTTTTAGTTGCTAGTCCAGTTGAGCTATTCACGTTAAAAAGAACTCAAGAGCATTTAGTTTTAAAACTTTTATACTAAAATGAAAATAAACTATTTCATGAAAAATTAAGGGTGAAGGAAATAGGTTCACTAATAACTTTTCTAAAAGAAACATGATACTAATTTATGCCCACAACTTTATTTTTAATTGTGCAAAGCAATAAAAATTATGTCGCTTTTAAAAAATTTGGCATTGCATCTGTAATTTTGTGCTTTATCTGTATGAAGTTTCTTTTTTAGAAAAAATAGCAACAGATAAAATTATCAATCCTAAAACAATAAAAGGAAGACTCAATAGCTGTCCCATATTCAAAGACATTTGGTTCTCGAATGACACTTGATTTTCTTTAAAAACCTCATGAAAAATTCTAATTGAAAATAAAATCACCATAAACAATCCTAATAAAAATCCTGGTTGAAGCTTTTCTTTTTTTCGGTACCAGATCCAATAAAATAAAATAAAAATTAAAAGATTAGTAAATGATTCATACAATTGCACAGGATGCCGTACAACACCCACAGCTTCAAAACTAAGATAGAAGGCCTTATTTGTTCTTATAAACTTATACCCCAAATCAGATCCTTTAGGATTAATAACGTGTGAAGACTGTCCCTCTCTAGTGGGCATCATTTTTAAAAGTAAGCGATCAACTCCCGCCCGTATTCTCTGTTCATAATATTTTTGGTTTTTAAACTGTATCATTATATCTAATACAGGATAACCAGGCGACAAAAAACGTTCAGTTTTATTATACGTTGCAGCCTCTACAAATGGCAAGGTTTGCTTTAGTTTATCGGTAAAAGGATTTAATTGAATTACACCATAATTTGAAGCAGTTGGCTTACCTATAATTTCAGAATTTACAAAATTCCCGAAACGGATAAAAACCGCTCCAAGAGCTATAACTATGACCATTCTATCCAATACTTGAAGATAGGTGTTACCATGCTTCAATTTGTCCCTAATTTGTATTTTAAACCCTTTTATTTTAAGGGCATAAGAATAAAAAGACATAGAAAAAAGAACACCAAATGCCGTACCATGACTAGATAATCCACCTTTCCAAAATTTAAATAACTCGAAAAAATCAGAATAAAGAAGATTTGTTTGATAAAACAGTACATGCCCCATTCGTGCTCCTATTAAAGTGCCAATGACCATGAATATTAATTGTATATCTATGGATGGATGAAATTTTTGTTCCTTTTTATAAATATAAAAAATGATGAACCTTCCAGTAAAAAAACCAAGAGCAAAAAGAATTGAATACCATTTTAACTTAAAACCATCTATTTGAAAAATATAAATATTGGGTTCCCAAAAAAAATAATTTAAAAAAAAAAGTAAACTAAAAATCATAAACTCTATTTAATAAGTTTTCCTTAAACCCTTTTTCATCAAATACAATTATAAAAGTTTTATTTGAATTAATCATTAAGAATCCAAAAAGATAAACAATCTGTAATTTGAGATTTTAGGATATAACACTAAATATTAAGCTTATTTCCTTCTGAGCGTTTTTGGCTTATAATTTTCAAAAACAATAACTTAATTTTCTATTAAATTTATGACTTGGTTCGTTAATAGGTCAATCAAATTTATCAGATTGTAAAAAGCTTAAAAGGGATTAGTTCTTTTTCTGCATATTAAAAAAAGTTGTTGTCTGATGGAAGTATTATTCTATCAGGTGATTTAATTAGTAAATCGATTTAAAGCTTTTTTCCTTAAATTATGTCCTTTAATAATTTAAAACAAAATTATCTTTATCAAGGTAAAATTTGAAATTTACAAAGACAAAAGAAGGAGGGTTTAAATTTGGATTAAACGCAAGTAATGTTCAAAACATCCTTACAAATGAAGATATTCGGCTAAATCTGGTTATACTAATGGTATTAAGCCTTTAGAAAAAATTGAACTGATGATTCCAGACATCAAAGATTATAATCTAATAGTGGAAGCCCTTAGTTTAAAAGCTAGTAATTGAAACTAGTGAAATGTATTCATCTAAACGTGCCTTGGAAAATGGAATTAGTTCTTTAAAGAACAATGCATCTGGTGCAAGTGCTAATGTTTTGGACTTGATTCATGATTTGTGTTACCTATGTGTTACCCCAAATAAAAAAGCCAACTTTAAAAAGTCGGCTTTCCTTTACAGTACGGGCGGGGAGACTCGAACTCCCACACATTGCTGCACTAGATCCTAAGTCTAGCGTGTCTACCAATTCCACCACGCCCGCTAAAGGACTGCAAATATAAACAAGATTTTTAAATTGCAAACTTCAAACCATTAAAAACATTCTTTTTTTATACTTTTGAAAATAACTATACAAATACGACATGAATAATATTCAATCTTATATTTCAGAACACAAAGACCGGTTTTTGAATGAACTAATCGAACTACTGAAAATACCGTCTATTAGTGCCGATTCCGCATACAAATCAGATGTTTTAAAAACTGCTGAATCTGTAAAAACAAGTTTAAAAAGTGCCGGATGCGACACTGTAGAAATTTGCGAAACCGCAGGCTACCCAATTATATATGGCGAAAAAATAATCGATAAAAACTTGCCTACTATTTTAGTATATGGCCATTACGATGTGCAACCGCCAGACCCATTAGATTTATGGCATTCACCGCCATTTGACCCCGTGATTAAAAAAACAGAACTTCATCCCGATGGGGCCATTTTCGCTCGAGGTGCCTGTGACGATAAAGGACAGATGTATATGCACGTGAAGGCATTGGAATTCATGACATCTACCAATCAGTTACCTTGCAATGTGAAATTCATGATTGAAGGTGAAGAAGAAATAGGCAGCTCAAACTTGGCCATTTTTGTAAAAAACAATCGGGAGAAATTAAAAAATGATGTGATATTAATTTCAGATACCGGCATGATTGCAAAAGATGTCCCGTCCATAACTACCGGATTGCGTGGACTTAGTTATGTTGAAGTTGAAGTCACTGGTCCTAACAGAGATTTGCATTCCGGATTGTATGGCGGTGCGGTCGCAAACCCTATTAACGTTTTAACAAAATTGATTGCCTCACTTCACGATGAAAACAATCATATCACCATACCAGGGTTTTATGACAAGGTGGAAGAATTATCTAAAGGAGAGCGCAAAGAAATGGCAAAAGCACCTTTCAATTTAGAACACTACAAAAAAGCCTTGGATATTGATGCGGTTTACGGAGAAGCCTGCTATACCACGAATGAACGTAATTCCATTCGTCCAACACTGGATGTCAATGGCATCTGGGGAGGCTACACCGGCGAAGGCGCCAAAACGGTCATTGCCAGTAAAGCCTATGCTAAAATATCGATGCGCTTGGTACCAAATCAAGATTGGAAAGATATTACGGAGCTTTTTAAAACGCATTTCGAAAGTATTGCACCAAAAGGGGTAACCGTAAAAGTATCACCACATCACGGGGGTCAAGGTTATGTCACACCCATAGATAGTTTAGGGTATAAAGCCGCCTCGAAAGCCTATCAAGACACCTTTGGAAAGACCCCTATTCCACAGCGTAGTGGTGGCAGTATTCCTATCGTGTCCCTTTTTGAGCAAGAATTAAAAAGCAAGACCATTTTAATGGGCTTCGGTTTAGATAGCGACGCCATTCATTCGCCAAATGAACATTTTGGTGTGTTCAATTATTTAAAAGGTATTGAAACCATTCCTTTATTCTATAAATATTTTACCGAGTTATCAAAATAATTTGGGCGTTACCACCTTCTGCTATAATGCGCAGAAGGTGGTCGGGCTTTCCGTTTCAATCTTTTTGCTCGTGCCTCACAAAAAGGATTTCCACTACAATCCCTAACGCAAAGGGCATACTACATAACAGTCCATGAAAAACCAACACAGCAACCACTTACTTCTATTAGCCTTAGCAACCCTATTGATTAGTACCTCTGGTGCCTTAGGGAAATTTATAGATTTACCTACACCTGTTATTATATGGCTGCGTTGTGCCTTGGGCGCTTTATTTCTGTTTATATTTTGTTACTTTAAAAAGTTCAATATTAAGATAAACGCCAAAAAAGATATTCCAACCATTATTTTAAGCGCCCTACTTTTGGGCGCGCATTGGATATCCTATTTCTATGCGTTGAAACTATCTAATGTGGCCATAGGCATGTTATCGCTCTTTACCTTTCCGGTGATTACTGCCTTGTTAGAACCCCTATTTGGAAAATCTAAATTAGATCCTATTCATATTGTATTAGGCGTCATCGTACTCATTGGTATTTATATTTTGGCACCAGAATTCAATTTCGAAAGTGATCATGTTAAAGGTATTTTATTTGGATTGTTTTCTGCCATTTGTTATGCCTTACGTAATCTTATTTTAAAACAACATGTGCAACGCTATAATGGTACAGTCCTTATGATGCATCAAATCATGATTTTAAGTGTGATACTGCTTCCCGTTATGTTTTTAATGGACACAGGTAATATAAAATCGCAACTCCCGTATGTCATTATATTGGCCTTGGTTACCACAGCCATAGGGCACTCCTTATTTATTCACAGTTTAAAATATTTCACGGTGAGCACGGCCAGTATTATTGGTAGCGCACAACCCGTCTTCGGGATTATTATAGCCTTTATATTCTTAAACGAAATTCCCACTAGCAATACCTTTATTGGAGGTGCTTTAATTCTAGCTACCGTTGTTATTGAGAGTGTACGGTCAAAAAAGGCTCGTTCTTAATATTTCAAAAAAAAATCATCCTCTACACTTGTAGAATACAAATATTTGTTCTACATTTGTAGAGAACATTCTAAATATTTAGAAACATGCAACTCTCAAAAACAGAGGAGGATTTAATGAATTATTTATGGAGGCTTGAAAAAGCCTTCATGAAAGACTTGCTAGATGCTTACCCGGAACCTAAACCAGCGACCACCACAGTAGCTACACTTTTAAAACGTATGACGGACAAAGGTTTTATAAATTATAAGTTGTTCGGAAAATCTAGGGAATATTATCCGTTAGTAAAAAAGAAAGATTATTTCTCTAAGCACGTCAACGGTTTAATTAAGAATTTCTTTAACGACAGTGCCTCACAATTTGCCTCTTTTTTTACTAAAGAAACCAATCTTACAAAAAAGGAATTGGAAGACTTAAAAGCTTTAATCGATAGCGAAATTAAAAATAAATAATCATGCTTTTAATCCTATTAAAATCCAGCGCTTGCTTAGCTATTTTTATGCTGTTTTATAAATGGTGTTTAGAGAAAACCAGTGCGCATACCTTTAAACGGTTCTACTTATTGGCAGTTATTTTGATATCGATCAGTATTCCCTTTATTACATTTACCGATTACGTTGATGCCGAAACAACTGCGGTTTCAGCCGTGTCTCAATTCAATAGTTCAGAGTCTGTTAACATTTCTGAAATCACATTAATTCAAGAGTATTTACCGATGCTTTTATGGCATATTTATGTGTTAGGCGTCCTATTATTTTCAGTCAGGTTTTTTAAGAATTTAAATGCGTTAATTCAAAAAATAAAGGCGAATCCTAAATTAAAAAATGAAAATTTCATCAATGTGCTATTACAGGATTTAATACATCCGCATACCTTCTTCAATTACATATTCTTAAACAAAACCAAGTATGAATCTAATCAAATTCAACCTGAGGTTTTATTGCACGAGCAAACCCACGCCAAACAAAAACACGCTTTGGATATCCTGTTTATTGAACTTATACAAATCCTGTTTTGGTTCAATCCGCTACTTCATTTTATTAAAAAAGACATCAAACTAAATCATGAGTTTTTAGCAGATCAGGCGGTTATCGATCATGGTTTTAACACTCAAAATTATCAACACTTGTTATTAACGTTCTCATCAAACGCATCTCATTCATCTTTGGCAAATGCCATCAATTATTCATTAATCAAAAAACGATTTACAGTTATGAAAACACAAACCTCAAAAACAACACTTAGGCTCCGAAGCCTTATTATGCTGCCCTTATTGGCTATTTTAATTTACAGTTTTAGCACTAAAGAAACAAAATATGTTGCCCCCAATATTTTTATTGAAAGTGAAGCTCCACAAGAATTACGTCCTCAAGAAGGGTTGAATAATAATCCTGACCATATTAAAAATAAACTGCAAAACACGAGTTCAATCAAAATAAAACACGCTAAAAGCCAACAAAGAGCCACGCCAAAACAAATCTCAGAATACAATACACTTGCAAAAAAATATAATGCACAGTCTGAAGACAGGCGCATCATAAAACTAAAGGATTTAAATCGCTTAGAATACCTTTACAGATTAATGAGTAAAGATCAAAAAGCGAAAGCAGAACCTTTCCCAAATTGCCCACCGCCGCCTCCTGCTCCAAAAGCACCCGAAGCAAGTAAGGTGAGGCCACCAAAAGCTCCAGAGCCACCAAAACCGCCTAAAACCGGTTTTATTGAAATAGAAGGCAAAGATTATTTTTATTCAACTAATAATGGGGAAACCAAATACTATACCCGACAGGGCATAGAAGTAGATAAAAAGGGTAATAAGTTATCAACTAAACAATCAGATGGCAGTAAGGTGGTAGACAACCAAAGAATTACAAAAGTGTTTAAAAACAATAAAGTAGTCAGTGAGTTTAAAAAAAATTGGGATGATGAAAAAATCAACGACATCCCCACACCGCCTGAGCCAAAATCACCTCTGGATTATGTGATTGACATGTCTAAAAAAGGAGCTACCTTTTATTACAATGGCAAAAAAGTATCATCTGATAAAGCCATTGCTCTAATGAAGGCAGATAAAGACCTTAATATTTCGTCAAAAACAAATAATGGCACTCGTGTTGTAAAAATTCAAACAGAACCTATTTCATTTTAAATGTGCCTTAATATACTTCAGACCTGTCAGGTTTTAAAACCCTAACAGGTCTTTTTTTGTTTAAATGTGTAACAAATCAGCAACTTTAACGTTCTAATAACCAATCAATCAAAAAACAAATCAAATTATGTTAAAGCAATTCTTCATCATTTGCTCCGGCTCAGACACCGATATTTTAAATAACTGTTCCAAAGGCGAACAAAATAAGTATGCTGGTATTGGCGCTACCGTTTTCTTTACAGCCGTTATGGCATTCATAGCAGCTAGTTACGCGCTTTATACCGTTTTTGACAATCTCTATGCTGCTGTTTTTTTCGGACTTATTTGGGGATTATTGATTTTTAATTTAGACAGGTATATTGTTTCTACCATAAAAAAAACCGGAAATGTTATAGATGAACTCATTCAAGCTTCCCCAAGAATCATACTTGCTGTTATCATTGCAGTCGTGATATCAAAACCTTTAGAATTGAAAATTTTTGAAAAAGAAATTAATCAAGTCCTTTTAGAAGAAAAAAATGAGCTTACCCTTAATAATAAAGTACAATTAGCACAACAATTTACACCTTCAATTGAGGGCTTAAATAATGATATTCTCGTATTGCAACAGCAAATCGACACTAAGGAAGCAGAAGTAAATGGTTTGTACGATACTTATATTTCAGAAGCTGAAGGGACGGCAGGAACAAAGCTTTTGGGAAAAGGCCCTGTGTATAAAGAAAAGCGAGAGAAACACGATGCACTCTTAACGGAATTACAAATTTTGAAGACTGAAAATAAAGCCAAAATCATGGTTATTGAAAATAAGATTGCTGGACTTAATGGAGATTATGAAACGCAGATACTAAACACGCAGCCTATCATTAATAACTTTGATGGTTTAATGGCACGCGTAAATGCTCTGGGCAAACTACCGTGGTTGCCGTCATTTTTCATCTTTTTACTGTTTCTTGCCATTGAAACCTCTCCCATTTTCGCCAAACTACTATCCCCTAAAGGCGCCTATGATTTTAGACTCGAGGACCAGGAAACAGCTGTAAAAACAACGGTTCTCCAAAATACCAATCAAAGAGCGGCACTGCTAAAAACAGATTATGCCATTAACGATCGGATTTATGGTGATATAGAAAATGAAGAAGAATTGTATGCATACAAGCGCAAAAAAGCGAGGGAACTTATGCAGTTGCAAGCAGATGCCTTTTTCAAGCATCAAAAAAATGCGCTTTAATGTTATGCAGCAGATGCTGTTTTAAAATGGTTGTAAAGATCTTCACATCCTAAACCAATAATAGACAAGCTTTTATTCTTTTCTATAGCGCGATTGTGAAGTCCAGCTAAAGCATTTACACCAAAACGGTCTATACTTTCAATATCTTCAATACTGATAGTTAATGCATTTACTCTTTCAAAAATGTTCTCAAATTCACTTTGAAACACCTTCAGGCTCTTTTTGTTTAGAATGCCTTTTAATTTAAAGAAGTTGTTGCAATTCGTAATTCTTAATTCCATAATACATGTTTTAACGTTGAACAATAAATTTGGGTCTATAATCAATTGATTATGACATAAATGTATAACGCTATTTCCTAATTCCTACATTTTTTCGACCAATAGGATTGAACTATAGATTAAAAAAAGTTTCATGTCAAATTAATCGACGAGTAACATAAATTAAAATTAGATTTTACTATTTTTACTCGATTTGAAAACCATATAGCAATCCTAAATCCCCATTATGAAAAGACTTTTAGTAGTATTATGTTTTATCTCCGCCTTTAATTCTAGTGCCCAAAGTACCGATGACACAGACAAAAAAGAGATTCAAGCTTTACTCAAAGCACAACGTATCGCATGGTCTGATAACAATATTGAAGAATTTATGGCAGGTTACTGGAAAAGTGATTCCCTTAAATTTTATGGCAGCAATGGCGTTACTCATGGTTGGGAGAATACCTTAGAGCGTTATAAAAAAGCATATCCTACAGAAGACCATACAGGAAAGCTCAACTTTAAAATTAATGCTATTTCTAAAATTAGTGATGGTGCTTATTATGTTATGGGCGAATATCACTTAAAGCGCGAAGTCGGCAATGCAGATGGCATTTTTATGATTATTTTGAAAAAGATAGATGATGAATGGAAAATCATTGCAGACACGTCTTCGTAAGTTATGACACCTGTAGTTAGAAAAGCGACCTTAGATGATCTTCCCACGCTTTTAGCCTTCGAGCAAGAGCTTATAGTGGCTGAACGCCTTTTTGACCCAACTATTAAAGAGGACCCGGTTCGTTATTACGATATCGCCGAATTAATTACGAGTTCCGAGTCAGAAGTTTACCTTATTGAAATAGACGAAGTCATTGTAGCCTCTGGATATGCTAAAATTAAAACGGACAGGCATTACCTAAAACATGACAAACAAGGTTATTTAGGTTTTATGTACGTGTCTGAAGCACATCGAGGCAAGCAGTTTAATAGTTTGATTATTGATGCCTTATTGGCATGGTGCCAATCGCGTCACGTTTTCGAAATCTGTCTTGATGTGTATCAAGATAATTCATCAGCAGTTAAAGCTTATGAGAAAGTAGGATTTAAAAAACACATGATCAATATGCGTATGACTATTGAAAATAGAGATTTTTAAAATTTTCTATCTGGATGAAAAGCCTGTACATCCATTGATAATTTCTTATTTGATACCACTTCTGAAACTAGTTTTCCCGTTGCCGTACCCATAGTCCAGCCCATCATCGCATGCCCCGTAGCAATAATCAGATTGGTACATTTTTTGGACTTGCCAATATACGGTAGTCCATCTGCAGACAATGGGCGTAATCCGCAAGCCGCTAGACTTTTTTCCTCATCTGTTACTGTAATTTCTGGATAAAACCGTGTCACGGCATTAGCAATAGCATTTACCCGAACTCGATTAATAGTGTGGTTTATATTGGCAATTTCCATAGTCCCAGCAAAGCGTGTAAACCCGTTCATGGGTGTTACGGCTACTTTAGCTTCGGCTAAAATCGCAGGAATTTGGATTCGCGTTTCCTTTTCTTTATTAATCCTATAACCCTTTCCTGCTTGTAAAAGTAATTTTAAGCCCAATTTTTTACTTAACAAAGCACTCCAAGACCCTGCAGCCAATACAAATTCATCAGCCTTCAACGTTCTTTTTGATGTTTTAACAGATGATATCTTGTGATCGTCTATTTCCAAATCAACCACTTTTTCATTTAAATAAAATTGAACACCAGCAGCTTTTAAATGAATTTTCATCTCATTCATAAACTCATGAGGTGTAGTATGGGAATCACAGGTATAATATGTGGCTCCTTTAACATTTATTTCAACATTCGGTTCTAAGGCTTTAAGTTGATTGAGGCTAATTTCTGAAACATCTAATCCTTCATCTATAGCTAGACGTGCCGTCTTAACTTCTTCTTCTAGCATCTTTTCAGTTTGACACAGCATTAATAATCCTTTTTTTTCATAATGAAATGAAAAGTTTTCATCACGTTTAATAGCATCATATAAACCTTGACTTAACAGGGAAATATCTTTTATTGCTGACATGGATTTTTCTACGTGATTACGATTGCAAGATTTATTAAATGCCCATACCCATTTTAAAAAATCACTGTTTAAACGCGGTTTGATGTACAGTGGGCTTGACGAATTAAACATCCATTGCAACCCTTTTTTCATAACCCCAGGTGCTGCCAATGGCATAATATGACTGGGCGACACATAGCCAGCATTGACATAGGATGCACCGCCATCCATGTTAGATTGATCTATAACAGTAACCTGATGCCCCTCTTTTTCCAAATAATAGGCCGTGCACAAACCAATAATGCCGCCTCCAATTACAATTACCTTTTTACCCATTTTATATCACTTCAAATCCATGTGCGTACGGATCGTCATCCGTATCTATCGTAATGGTGTTATGTCCATATATTTTAGCCCAACCTGTTACACTGGGGATTATGGCCAGTTTCCCATTTAGCGAAGAAACCTCTTCAACGCGACCAATAAACGTACTGCCTATATAACTTTCATGTACAAAGTCTTCCCCTACCTTTAATTTGCCTTTTGAAAACAACTGCGCCATTCTTGCAGAGGTACCTGTACCACATGGGCTTCTATCAATTGCTTTATTACCATAAAACACGGCGTTTCTTGATGAGGATGTCTTATGCATAACATCACCCGTCCACATGATATGGGTCACCATTTTGATGCTTTCGTCCCCTGGGTGAATGAACTTGTTCGGGTACTTTTCATTGATTTTATCCCTTAAAATTTGAGAATATTGAATGATTTTTGATGCTGAAAAGTCTTGAATACCCGAGAAACTTGTTTGTGGATCTATTATAGCATAAAAATTGCCTCCATAAGCCACATCAAACCTTAATTCTCCCAATTCTGGACATGTTATCATTAATCCTTCGGCCGCCAAATAACTTTTCACGTTAGTTAATTTTACCCAATCTACTTTATGCCCTTTTTGATGATATTCAATATTAATTAATCCTGCTGGCGATTCCATTTTAATGCTTCCTGGCGTTTTTGGACTTATTAAACCTTCTTCAATAGCAATAGTAATGGCACCTATTGTGCCGTGCCCGCACATGGGCAAACATCCAGAGGTTTCAATAAATAATATGGCAAAATCGTTTTCAGGATTGTGTGGTGGGTATAGTATGCTGCCACTCATCATATCATGTCCCCGTGGTTCAAACATGAGTCCCGTACGAATCCAATCATAGTCTTTCAAAAAGTGCTGACGTTTATCACTCATGGTTGCTCCAACTAATTTGGGACCACCTTCCTTAATAAGTCTCACTGGATTACCACAGGTATGTGCATCAATACACACAAATGTATGTTTAGCCATTTTTTATTTTCTCAATATAATTATTCACTCTATTTTCTAATATCGATAGTGTGACCGTACCTTGTTCTAAAATAACTTCATGAAATTCACGAACATCAAATTTTGAACCTAATCTAGTTTCTGCCCTTTTACGTAATTCTCTAATTTTAAGTTCCCCCATTTTATATGATAATGCCTGCCCCGGCCACGAAATATATCGATCGGTTTCAGTATTTATTTCATGTAATGAAAGTGCTGTATTTGCCGACATATAATTAATAACTTGACTTCTTGTCCAACCTTTTGCATGAATTCCTGTATCTACAACTAAACGACAAGCCCTCCACATTTCGTAAGTCAATTGTCCGAATTTTTCGTAAGGCGTTGTATAAATACCCATTTCGTCTGCTAAAAGTTCAGAATACAAACCCCAACCTTCACCATAAGCCGATAAATAGAGGTTTTTTCTGAAATCAGGGATACTATCTCCTAATTCATTATTTAAACTGCTTTGTAAATGATGTCCAGGCACAGCTTCATGAACGGTAAGCGCAGGTAAAGTATAAACTGTCCTACTTGGCAAATTGTATGTATTTACCCAATAGTATCCAGGTTCGGTACTTTCTTTTGAAGTACCAATATACCTTCCAGCTGTGTATTTAGGAGCAATAGCATCTGGTACTGCGGCAACTCCATAAGGTTTGCGTGGTAATGTTTTAAAATATCTTGGTAATTTAGCATCTACTCTTTTCGCTATATCTCTGGCCATCATTAATAATTCGTTAGATGTTTTAGCATAAAACTGTTTATCTGTTCTCAAAAAATGAAAGAATGCTTCGAAGTTTCCTTTAAAATTTAACTCTTTAATAATCAATTTCATTTCAGACTTAATCCGAGCCACTTCTTTTAAGCCAATTTGATGAATATCATCAGCAGTATAGGAGTTACTTGTTGTATAAAAATTAATTCTGTTTTGATAAAAATTTGAGCCATTAGGTATATGTGAAACTCCTATTGGTGTTCTTGTATTGGGCAGATACTCTGTTTCGAAAAAAGTTTTTATGCGCTTAAATTCTGATATTACTTTGTTTTCAATGGCTTCTTTTGCTGCTATTAAAACTGAATCTTTTTGCTTTTTAGATAAATTGGAAGGCAAATTTAAAAAAGGTGAATAATAGTAACTATCCTGATAATTATCCACAATATTTACATTATAAGTGGATTCGTAACCCTCAAAAATAATTAACGGTTGAGAAACTCCCTTCTTTAACCCTTCGCGTAAATTGGAAAAATGTTGGTCTACAAAAATTGGGATAGCATTCAATTTACTCAAATAATCCTTTACGTCTTCATAACTGCTTAATGGTTTTACCATATAAGTCAAATTACTATGAAATCCGGCATCAGATAAAATAGGGTTTAAATACTGCTCAAAATGGTAATAATCAATTTTATCTTTTAATACAAAACTCAAAAGTTGCCTAGAAATTCGTTCTGTTTCGGTTAAACTTAAAGTGTCTACTTCGGACAATTCATTAAGAATCTTTTTGGCAAATTCAGCTTCAGATTCATAATATTTTTTCGTAAAAAGACCTAAAGGATATACTTTTTTATCATATCCTTCATGATTTTGATATTTTTTTATAATGCTGTCTAAGGTGGAAGATGGGTGCGGGTTTTTGCTTGCTTTGAAACCGAGAAAAGCAAGAGACGCAAACAAAATAATGACTTTTAAATACTTCACTTGTGTATGCTATTTTTAGTATCACAATTATTTACTACTCTAAAAACACCTAACGGGTTTTCATCCTTTAGTGCCTCAGGCAGCAAATCATTTGGCCAGTCTTGATAGCTCATTGGTCGCACCCAGCGTTTAATGGAATGGATGCCGACCGCTGTAAACCTGCTGTCTGTAGATGCTGGATATGGGCCACCGTGTGTCATGGAAGTACACACCTCAACGCCAGTAGGAACACCGTTAAAAATCAGTCGCCCTACTCTGTTTTGCAATGCGGATATAATTTTAGGATACTTATTAGCCTCACTGCTTTCGGCAATAATGGTGCCCGTAAGTTGTCCTTCTAAATTTGAAATGATTTTTTCCAATTGCGCAGCGTCTTCACACAGAACCACTATAGAATATGGCCCAAAGACTTCTTGGTGTAAGGTGGTGTTTTTTAAAAAGATGGCACCTTCAACGGTTGTCACGGTTTGTCTTGCAAAATTAGTTTGTACCTCATCTTCATAATCTGCCACAACTGTTATAGCGGATTGCTGCATCGCTTTTTCCTTGTTAGTATCGTATGCGCCTTTAATGTTAGGGTGCAGCATGCATGTGGGTTCGATTTTGATAATCTCATCTGATAATCGGTCTATAAAAGAAGAAAATGCATCACTCTTCAATCCTAAAATTAAACCTGGGTTTGTGCAAAACTGACCAGTGCCTAAAGTGATAGAACCCGCATAGGTTTTAGCAAGTGATTCCCCCTTCTCCTTTAAGGATTCTGGAAGAATAACTACTGGGTTGACGCTGCCCATTTCAGCAAATACAGGAATAGGCTCATCACGTTTTGCTGCCATATCATAAAGCGCACGCCCGCCCTTAATGCTACCCGTAAACCCAACGGCTTTAACACCAGAATGTTTAACAAGTTGAGCCCCCACATCAATATTAATCCCATTGAGATTTGAAAACACCCCATTGGGCATATTTGTTTTTTGTGCTGCTTTTATTACTGCAGATGCTACAAGTTCTCCAGTTCCTGAATGCATGGGATGGGATTTTACAATTACCGGGCATCCCGATGCTAAAGCCGATGCTGTATCTCCGCCAGCAGTAGAATAAGCTAACGGAAAATTACTAGCGCCAAACACAGCTACTGGTCCTAAAGGCACCATCATTTTGCGTAAATCAGGTTTTGGTTGTGGTTCACGGTTTGGTTCTGCAGTATCAATGGTCGCTTCAACCCAAGATCCTTCCTTAACCAAATCTGCAAACATTCTCAGTTGCCCGATGGTTCTTCCGCGTTCGCCCTTGGCACGACCTTCGGGCAAACCAGATTCTAAACAATAGGTTTTAATAAGTGTATTGTCCAATGCAAGAATTTCGTCCGCAATAGCATTTAAGAATTCAGATTTTTTAATACCTGAAATATTTTGAAATGATTTAAAAGCTTCAGACGCTAATGTCACTGCTGCGTCTATTTCTTCTGAACTCGCTTCAGTAAAAGCCTGTTCATTTTCAATATTCAATTGCGGATTAAAGGTTTTATAGATACTGTTCCCTTTTGCTGATAATTTGTTTCCGATATAATTTTTTCCTGTTATCATATTCTCATGTAAGTCTTCCAAAAAGGAAAACTTTTTATTAATTACTGATTCGTTTTAAATGCTTTTCTAAATCCACTGGTTTATGTATCTCTTTGGTGGATACGGGGTATTTCTTTAACATACCTTCTGGCCGAATGGGTCGCTTTTCAAAACCCCCACTACAATTTGGACATACCTGCTTTAAAACATCGTTGACACAATCTTTACAAAAGGTACATTCGAATGTGCAAATCATGGCCTCTTCTGAATCAAAGTGCAATGCTTTATTACAATGTTCGCAAGTTGGTCTTATCTCTAGCATCTGTTTGTGTTAAGGATTGAGGCATTTGTTTAAGCTCTCCCAGTTTTTTTACTGGGAAGCGAGTACCGAAAGCCTGACCACGCCAAAGCGTGGGAACACCCAAAATATGTTACAAATTTTTATATTCTGGTAGTTTCGGCCTTGTTTTTAAAGCGGCTTCGATAATTTGAATCACTTTTTCTCTTTCTGTTCCGTGGAGAGGCAAACGCGGTTTACGTACATTTTCGGTTCCTATTTGCGTGTATACTTCTGCCAATTTTATATTTTGTACTAATTTAGGATTTATATCTAACTCTAACAATGGTAAAAACCAGCGGTAAATTTCAATAGCTTCTTTAATACGTCCTACTTTTTGAAGTTCGTAAATAGCAACGGTTTCGGTAGGAAAGGCACACACTAATCCTGCAACCCATCCATCGGCACCCATGAGCAAACTTTCTAGGGCCACCGTATCAACGCCTGTCATTATTTTAAGGCGATTCCCAAATCGATTTTTGATACGGGTGACATTTGAGATATCCCTTGTAGATTCCTTTACGGCCTCAATATTATCGCATTTTAACAAGTCTTCAAACATATCTAAGGTAACTTCAACCTTATAGTCTACCGGATTATTGTACACCATGATTGGCAATGCTGTATTGTTTGCTACATCTTTAAAATACTGTACCGTTTCCCTTTCACCCGATTTGTAGCACATGGGCGGCAGCATCATAAGTCCGCTGGCGCCATCTTCTTCGGCCTTTTGAGCGGCAGCAATTGCCGCTTTGGTACTTTGTTCTGCAATATTAATCAGTACGGGGACCTTTCCTTTAACAATATCTACCGTTGTTGTGGTGAGTATTCTTTTTTCTTCATCTAAAAGGGTACTGGCCTCACCCAATGTGCCACCCAATACAATACCGTGAACACCAGCTTGGAGCTGTGAATTGATATTTAATTCAAAGGTTTTTAAATCTAGTTCGTCTTGGTCTGTGAACTTTGTGGTTACTGCTGGCATGACGCCTTTCCATTGCATATTCATAAATTGGTTGTTTTAAAGGAATAAATTTAGTTACTAGCAGTAGAACAAATTAATAGATTCTTATCCATAATTGATATTATATTCACCCGCTTAAAATTATATTTTAGAGGTCAGTATTTAGTTGCATATAATTTGATTGTGATGCACTTTATCTTTATCGACCATTTTTATTATTAAATTATTGAATATTGTGGCTTTGCTTTGTGAACGATTGACTCTGAAACAAAATTCATTAAAATATCTGTTGGTATTAAAGTCGCTTACCCAAGAGCAAGTTGTTCTTATCCAAGATTTAACTTGATGAATCATTGTATGTAGGGCTTTAAAATTTACACCTCCATTACTTTCAATCTGGGTAATGTTATAGGCTTTAGCAATAGGCCTGTAACCTCTCCATTTATCGGTTATCACTTTAGCCTCCCGACTTATATGATTCACAAAGATATATTGTAAAGAACTAGCAGAAAAATCTTCGATTCTCATCGCATACATTCTTTTTACTTTCCCATCTTCGGTTAGTCCAACAGCAGTTATGGCCTTCTTTTTCTTTGCATTATAACTTCTGCCTACTTTATCTTTTTCTCGTCCGCCAAGAACAAATCCATCAACATGGACAATGCCCGTCATCGGATTATTTCTGCTACTTACCATAGCTTCCCTGATTTTAGGCATAAATAAGCGTGCAGTCTTTTCAGTAACGCCAAAACGAACTGCAACATAGCTTGCAGAAAGACTTTTAGTACTTGTACTCATCTCAAAAACGATGAAAAAATTTTTTCTGACACCAAATTTAACCTTGTGGAAAAGCGTATTTGAAGTTGAGGGTTCTTGATGAGAGCAGATATTGCAGGTGCGCGAAAAATCTTTTCTTATTTCCGCCTTTTTATGACCACATTTAACACATTGAAAGCCGTCTTTCCATTTAATATCTGCCAAGTGCTCCTTGCAATTTTCATCGGTTTTAAACCGATCAGAGAACTCTAGAAGATTTTGTCCTTTAAAAATATTCATAACAACACTATATTTATCGACTTTAAAGATATGAATTTAACTACTGACCTCTATTATATTTAATTTAGATAGCGGATTTTATCATAAGTTTAGTAATGACATTGCGTGGCAAAATATTGATAGACACGATAGCGCTATCATAAGTAGTAGCAATCAAAATAATCACCAATTTCATATACCGAGGAATAAACCCATTTCGATTTTTAGTATTGAAATAAATAGATTACTTTTTCAGGAGAAGACCAAGCCATTTATGGATTCTTTTAATGAAGACACAAGAAGTATTTTTTCGGATACTAATGGCGAAAATAGTTTCTATAACGAAAGCAGATTCAGTATACGAACACTCAATTTAATACAGCGTATTATTGCTAAAAAAAGTTCCAGCTTTACGGATGCACTTTTAATAGAATCCAAATTGAATGAAATTTTATATAACAGGTTAACTTTATTTTCTAATAAAAAAGTACATCTGAGAAAGGAGTATGCGTTGCAGAGTCACCAAAAGGAGGCGGTTATGAAAGCATCACAATTTATAGTGGATCACTTAGACACGTATGAAAATGTTAGCAAACTTGCAGAAAATTTTGGGATCAACGCCGTTACACTTCAAAACGGTTTCAAAAAGTTCTTCAATAAAACGGTTAATGAATTCGTTATTTTAGCGCGATTGGAGAAGGCTCGAAGACTTTTTGAAGCAACTGACATGACTATTGGAGAGATAGGTTTTGATATTGGCATCACCAGTAAAAGCTATATCTCTAAAGTTTTTAAAGCGCGTTATGGTCTAACACCACGTGACTATAGAAATTCAAGAATAAAAACATTAGGTTTTTATTAGGCAACAAAATTTTTATAGCTCAATTTTTTTAATCTTTTTAATGGCAGGTTGCCACTTCTTAAATATATAATTGGTTTTATATGTTCCAAATCAACCAAGTGCTCCTATCTATTTTTAATGTATTAATTTGTAATCCTTCTTATAACTTTAAAATCAACTTCTGTTAACGCCTTCAAGAATCCAAGAATCTACTGACATATTCTCCTGATCATTATGGAGTACAGCGATATCACCAGTAGTTTCAAAAATGACTGCCTTAACTTGAGATATTTTTATAACATTGGCTTCTCTAAGTTTTGCTTTTAAATCATCTTCCGTAACCTTAGCTTTTTTCATGTTATCCCACAATATGTTTTCGCCATCCATGAGCAGCAAAGGGTTGTTGTCTACTAAGGATTTAAACACTTTAAACTGCCTCAAATACGCAGTTATCCCTTGAAGCGTATAAATAGAAAGCAAACCAAAAACACCTTCTATTAAACTAACACTTTTTGTAAGTAAGGTGGATGCTATAATGGATCCCATGGCAATGGTACAAGCAAAGTCAAAGCTTGACATTTTTGAAAAACTTCTTTTGCCAAATAGTCGAGTCAAGATAACTACAGATATGAATATACCAATAGTAGAAATTAAAATGAACATTAAGGTTTGTGAGTTTGAAAAAATCCAATCATTAAGCATGGCATTATAAATTAAAGGTTATGAGCATGTGTTTCGCAAGTTAGGCTCAAAAAACAACAGTATGTAGCGCTATTAAGGTAATCTTTACTCTTAAAGAATCTAGAGCAGAATTTTATTTTAAAACTAATCAGACTTACCATTTGATGAATAAAAAAATTAGGAAAATAACCAATATGAAATCAAATGAAGGCTTATTTTTCTTAAAAACACCTTGGTTTCAAAACAAGCTTTTTTATTGCTCAACTATTAGTAATTTGCTGACTTGATTGGATATTAACAATTCGTTCATAAATATCAAAAAACCACGTAATCATTGCTTTTAATTTCAATCAATTAAACTTACCTTTGGCGCGAAATTATGAAGGATTTCACACTGAAAATGTCCTTTTTCAGTTCCTAGTAACGCATATTTTAAAGTAAAAAACCAATTAAAACATGAACAAAAAGATTGATCAACAAGCCGCAGACAATATTAGAGCATTAGCTGTAGCCATGGTAGAAAAGGCTAACTCAGGACACCCAGGAGGCCCCATGGGCGGTGCAGACTATATGCATATTTTATATTCTGAGTTTTTCAACTATGATCCGTCAGATATGACATGGGCTTTTAGAGATCGGTTTTTCATGGATGCTGGACATTTATCGACTTTAATGTATGCACAATATTATCTGCTTGGGAATTATGAAAAGCAGGATATTGAAAACTTTAGACAATGGGGCTCTATTACGCCAGGGCATCCCGAAGTTGATGTTAAGCGTGGTATAGAAAACACCTCTGGGCCTTTAGGTCAAGGGCATACCATGGGTGTTGGTGCTGCTATTGCTGCAAAGTTTTTGGGGGCCAGATTTGGAGATTGGTTGAACCATAAGATCTACGGCTTTATATCAGATGGTGGCGTTCAAGAAGAAATATCTCAAGGTGCTGGTAGAATTGCAGGTCACTTAGGCTTAAGTAATTTTATCATGTTTTTCGATTCTAACGACATTCAATTGTCAACTTCTACCGATGCCGTGACCTCGGAGGATACAGCAATGAAATACAAGTCTTGGGGATGGAGCGTTATAGAAATAGATGGTCATAATCATAAAGAGATAAGAAAAGCGCTTAAAAAAGCCAATAATGAAACCGAAAAGCCAACCCTTATTATTGGTAAAACCATTATGGGTAAAGGTGCTGTTGCTTCAGATGGCAGTATGTTTGAAGGCTATTGCGAATTACACGGTCAGCCTATAAGCCATACCGGTGCAGATTATAATAAAACGTTATTAAACTTAGGCGCAAATCCTGAATCGCCGTTTGATAAATTTGATGAGGTTGACGATTTTTATAAAACTATTTTAGAAGAAAAGACAGCGAAAGCTGCCGATAAGAAGGCTGTCATTAATTCGTGGAGAGAAGAAAATAAGGAATTAGCGAGCAAATTAGATTTCTTTTTATCAGGGAAACTTCCAGAATTGGATTTTTCAACGATTGAGCATAAACCAGGATTAGCTACGCGTGTAGCATCGTCAAATGTATTGGCGTATTTGGCAGATCACGTAGAAAACATGATCGTGTCTTCTGCCGATTTATCAAATAGTGATAAAACCGATGGCTTTCTTAAAAAGTCTAGGGAAATTCAGAAGGACAATTTTTCTGGGTCTTTTTTACAGGCGGGTGTCGCCGAATTAACTATGGCATGCATTGCCAACGGTATCGCCTTACATGGCGGCGTTATTCCCGTAGTGGCTACATTTTTTGTGTTTTCAGATTATATGAAACCAGCCATTCGTTTAAGCGGTATCCAAGAATTGCCAGTTAAGTATGTATGGACACATGATGCCTTTAGAGTGGGTGAAGATGGTCCAACGCACCAACCCGTGGAGCAAGAAGCACAGATACGTTTATTGGAAAAACTGAAAAACCACAGTGGCAAAAACAGTTTCTTGGCGATGCGTCCAGCAGATTCCGCGGAGACCAGTGTGGCTTGGAAAATGGCTTTAGAGAACAACAGTACGCCATCTGGTTTAATTCTTTCAAGACAAGGTATAAAAGATATAGCCGCCCAAGGTGATTCAAGATATAAGGAAGCCTTGGGTGCAGAAAAAGGCGGTTATCTAGTAAAAAGTGTGGACAATCCAGATGTGGTTTTAATAGCCAATGGATCTGAAGTATCCACTTTAATAGAAGCAGCAAACATTTTGGAAGCTCAGGAACAACTCAAAGTGAGTATCGCGTCCATTATTTCAGAAGGGGTTTTTAAATCGCAAAGTCAAGATTATCAGAACAGCGTTATTCCGAAGGATAAACCCTTGTTTGGATTAACTGCAGGTTTACCAGTGAACTTAGAAGGATTAGTAGGTGATAAGGGGCACGTGTTTGGATTAGAACATTTTGGATACTCGGCACCGGCAAAAGTGCTGGACGAGAAATTTGGATTTACAGGAGCACAAGTCAGTCAAAACGTTTTAGAATATTTAAAAGCATATAACAACTAAATTATAAAGTATGAAATTTTTTATAGATACAGCCAACCTTGATGATATTGCCGAAGCACAGGCCTTAGGGGTTTTAGATGGGGTAACAACCAACCCATCGTTAATGGCAAAAGAAGGCATTACAGGTGCCGATAATATTTTACAGCATTATGTTAAGATATGCGATTTAGTTGAAGGCGATGTAAGTGCTGAAGTGATCTCCACAGACTTTGACGGTATGGTTGAAGAAGGCGAGAAGCTAGCTGCATTACACCCACAAATTGTAGTGAAACTTCCTATAATAGCCGATGGTATTAAAGCCTGTAAATACTTTTCAGATAAGGGCATAAGAACCAATGTCACGTTGGTGTTTTCTGCAGGACAAGCCTTATTGGCTGCAAAAGCAGGAGCCACTTATGTGTCACCATTTTTGGGAAGACTGGATGATGTCTCTACAGATGGTTTAAACTTAATTGCAGAAATACGTTTGATATATGATAATTACGGATTTGACACACAGATTTTGGCAGCATCCATTCGTCATACCATGCACGTGATTGATTGCGCAAAAATTGGTGCCGATGTCATGACGGGCCCTATATCGTCAATAAAAGGCTTATTAAAACATCCACTGACCGATATTGGTTTGGCTAAGTTTTTAGAGGATTATAAAAAAGGAAACCAATAATTTGAGTTAAATTATAATTGGTATAATTAGGGTTTGCTGAAAAAGTCAAGAATCGGATTAATTTTGTATGCTAAAATTTTTTCTATTATCTGTTTTCTGCATTGATATTTTGGTTAGCGTTGTTAGCTGTGCTAAAAACCGCTCCATTAGGCAGATTAAATCGTATGGTAAAGCAGAAATAGTTTTTATATACACATTTTTTTGATGGTGCATTAGGTTCATAACAAAAAAGATTGTGGCAATCCAACTCTCCGATGTCTTTTGGAGTGTAGCCCTTATTTGATTGAGGTTATAGCCATTTTTGCCCTGTCCAAATTTCCCTTCAATTCGGTTTCTTTCTGTAGCTTCTTTTTTTCGTTTTCTTTTTTTATAATAGGATTCTTCTTTTAGCTCCTTACTCTTGCGACCTAGTGGAGCTGCCGTTATTCGTATAGCTCTTTCCTTGAGCCATTTTCGATTTTCACGGGTAGCGTATATTTTATCTACTTGTACAAGCTCAGGGTAGTGACCGTGCAGTGTTTTGTAATGCTCCACCTGTGGGATCAGATCACCAGATTCATTATATACATCCCAGCTGAAGGTATCTATTCTGGCATAACCTTGATCTAAACTGACGCCTAATTTTGAACCAAATTCTATTTTTGATTTTGCTTTTCCTCTTGGGATTGGGCGAACGTGTGGCTGAAAGACACTTGCGATCCTGTCTTTACAGCTATTCGATTTTTGATCGTACATCTGTTTTTGTTGCATGTAGACGGCATGAATGACCCATAGCGTTTTTTGCTCTTTGTAACTTAATGGGAATGGCTTTTTGTCAGATTCAAAAATGTTCAGGAGTTTATCAATATGTTTTAGATCCCTATGAACACATTCGAGCAATTTACGGTTCATTTTTCGATACGCTGCTTTGGACTTGTTTTTCTTTTTTGAATAGGTCAAAAATTGTGCATCCATCTTTCTGCGATAGGTGCGCGGTTTGACCCCTTGCTTGTTGTTTTTTGCGTAGAGCTTGTCGATCATGCCTTCGCACTGTTTTCTACATTCATTCAAAATCTTACTATCGGTTGGGTAAGTGATGTATTGGTCAGCGACCGTAGCATCCAATTGTAGTTTGCCTTTGTTCGCAACTGGTGGATTTTGAGTGTCGTCTGTATCATCTGTAGGATCCTGGTCTTTCTCTTTACTAATAGCGCTTATCAGTTTGGTATTTAATAAATCAAAAATATCGGCTCCAACTCGTTTTCGCAGTTCTACAAATAAGGAGGGATCAAAAACTGGATAAGGAGTAAACTCTTTCAGTCCAATGAAAAACTGCATATAGGGATTTTCTGAAATGGCATCGATAACGCCTCTGTCGTCTAGTTTCTCCATATGCTTTATAATCAAGGCTCCTAAAACAATCCGTGGCGAAATCCCGGGACGACCCGTATTGGTGTTCATCATAGAAATATAGCTGGAAGCAAACGTGTCCCAAGGAACTATTTTACTAAGTACTACCCAACGATTATCTGAAAGAAGGGTGGTCTGAAAAGGAGTTTTAAATTCTTCAATACTCAATTGTCGCTCCGAAATATAATTGATCATAATGCAAACTTATTTGCCTAAAGTTAACAATAAGCTTGCATATTACCAATAGGTTTAGAAGTGGGCTATCAACATAATGAACTTAATAACAAATGGTTAAGTTTAGTAGGATAGTTTCTCAGCAGACCCTAATTAAAAAGCATCTCAAAATTTTGAGATGCTTTTTTCGTATAAATATTATACGTTTCGACTATCAAATTAATTCACTCAGTTTATTTTAAATTGAAATATTTCAGATTCCGAATTATTATTTTGTTCATCCTTGGTAATAACGCGCCAGTAGTAGGTGTTACCACCAGTTACATTTACAGATAAATTCATGGACTCCACGGTAGCTTGATTATTTGCTGGTGGATTAACAGTTCCGAAAAGGATATCATATTCGGTGATATCGCTATCAACATCGGCGCCAACCCACTGTAAATTTACGCTTGTCGTTCCACTGGATAGTGCTGTTCCCATGCTTGGGCTTACTAATTCAGCAGGAAAAGGAGCATAAGATGTTGTTGCTTCACCGGCATTGTAAAACTTCCAAGTAGGACTTTGAGCGGTTACTGTTCCGGAATTTTTAGAAATAACAGACCAAGAATATGGTGTCGCTCTTAATACTGTGATTGTTAATTGAGAACTGGAACTGCTGTAATTGCTCGTTGTTTGTGTCTCTAAATTTTTAAGGATAAGATCATAGGTTTCAGCGTTTAAAGCATCGCTCCAATCAAAAGTCACGTCACTTTCGGTACTCGTAAAATTAGTACCTTCTGTACATTCTGAGTTTTGATTCGGAAAACTCAAACTAGCCGCTACTGGGGGATCTACTACTTTTGGATCTGGATCTGGATCTGGATTGGGGTTATCATCGCCACCACCACTACTGCAATTAAACAGGACTAGCGATAAAAATGTACCAAACATTAAATATTTGAATATGTTTTTCATTAGTTCTTAATTATTTTAAAGCTTCTTTTTTCATTTTTGGTGTGTACATTTAAAATGTAAATACCTTTTGAAAAATTAGAAGCATCAATGTTTAAAACACTTTTGTTAGTTTCATTTGTATAAACTTGTCTTCCTAAGATAGAATACACGTTAATCTTAGCAGTTTCAGAATCCAAATCACCTAAATACACATGCAATGTATTGTTGGTTATAGGATTAGGAAATACTGACATTTCTACACCCGAGTAAATAACTTCTTCATACGTACCTTGACAATTTTTTTCGCCGGCAACCGTAATCATATTGCTTCCTGCCTGTAATTCTAAATTAATAGAGGATTGTGAGGTTTGAAATGTTTCACCATTAAGTGTTATCGTGTAAGAGGAACTGCCGCTCATTTCTAACTGTATGGACTTTTTATCATTTGAAGTTTTAGAAAAAACAGAAAGGTCTTCAGGCTCTGTTATGGTAATATTAAAGCACTGCTCGTAATCGGCCTGTCCTTCAACTTGGATACAAACTAAATAATCTCCAGCTTCTAAGTTATTAACCGTTAAATCGGTATTAAAGGTGTCATTTATAGTCGTCCCATTGCCTGTTATTTTAATACTATAATTTAAATTTTGAATGGCTGCAATACTGATACTTCCGTTGTTACTTGTTCTACAAGTTTCATTGGTAACCTGTAAAGCAAAATTATTGGATGGTAATGAGAAAACTTCACAACCATTTACATCGACTACAGCCCCAAAGGGCGTATTTGCACATAAATCTAGTGCATTAGGAACACCATCGTTGTCATCGTCAGGAATATTATTATCTGGGAATAAACTACTCTTATTATCTCCAAATATTCTAAACTCTCCAGGAGCCAATGAGATAGTGGATGAGGTATTGGTAACTTCATAATTTAAATTTCCATTTAGAAATTCATACCAAGTTCCGGTTTGTTGAAAATTAGGCACAATATCTTGGGGGGTAACTCCAAAATTTCCAATTATAGTTACATACTTTATTTCGTTCGACCCAGCTGAAGCCAATGATAAATGTATGGTTTTTAATCCAGTTGAACTTGAAGCATCAATTGTAAAATCTGTTGTTTCAAATATGGGTTCGTTTAATTTGAGGTTTATTAGGTCTGCCCAGGTATCGTAAATAGCTTTTCGTTCGGGTATAGTTACATATTCCCATCGAATAGGTTTATCACCCGTTCTTCCGTTAAATTCAATATCGACTTCATAACCTAATTCACCAAACTGCCAAATCATCTTAGGTCCTGGAACTGTAAAGAAAAATGCACCAGCTGCCTTCATTCGGTGTAATGCCGTGTTTAAATTTTTTACTGAATAGCTTCCGTTGGAGTTGCCAAATGTTAAGTTCTTATACATTAAACGTTGTTCATCATGACTTTCCATATAGGATACAGCCGAAGGGCCATCAAATCCTTTTACGGTATAAGAAACCCCAGAGAAATTAGATTTTCCGCCATCATGAAATCCCATGGTAGCTTCATTATATAGATCTGTTTGTTTATTCCACATCAGGATGCCTTTACCTTCGGTTGCACGATAGTCTGCCCATTGTTTTTCTTCTGAAATACCGCCTAGATGTTCAAAAATGACATAGAAATTAGGATCTACTTCCCATTGATAATCAGCATATGCTTTTAATACATCTACACGATCTTGCTGTAAACCATTCGTACAACCTTCATCATTAGAGGTGCAATTTTGTGTAAATCCTTTAGTTAAATCCCAACGGAACCCATCGATTTTATATTCTTCAAGCCAGTATTTAACGGTTCTTTCTACATATTGCTTTGTGGCATCCGATTGATGGTTAAAATCATTAAACACACTATAAGCGTGTGTAGCAGTGGCATTAAAAAAGGGGTTTTCAGCTGTTGCCTGACCTCCAAAACCGCCATTATCTGTATTCCACATGCGATAAAAAGGGTGCTGGCCAGACGCATGGTTATAAACCACATCCAGTATCACTGCGATACCTCGGCTGTGACATGCATCTATTAATTGTTTAAAAGCAGTAGCGGTACCATAATACTTGTCTAAAGCCATATGGAATGATGGGTTATATCCCCAACTTAAATTACCATCAAATTCGCTAACTGGCATCAGTTCAATAGCGTTAATGCCTAAATCTTCTAGATAGTCGAGTCTTGCTTTTACAGCATCGAAGCTATGTAATTCATCAAAATCCCGAACAAGGAGTTCGTAAATTACTAAATCGGTTTTTTCGGGTTTTTGAAAATTCGTCACTTGCCAATTGAAATCAGGATCACCAGTTCTTAAAAGTGTAATAGCCTCGGTTGTAAGGCCACTTGGGTAAACTGGAAGATTTGGAAAGGTTGTATTGTTAATAAAAGGATCGTCGCCCTCATCGAGGATCAAAGTGGAATACGGATCTGCTATATTAATTTCAAAATCAACAAGATATTGATACATATGATCAAATTGAGGTGTAAGACCAGTTAATTCAATCCAAAATCGATTATTGGCTGAATCTTTGTTCATCACGTAATTATCGTCGATTGTCCAATTATTAAAATCACCAATAACATGAACAAAAGTTTTGTTTGGAGCGTATAATACCAGCGTTGCTTTTGTATTGTTATTTGGATCTAAATTAATACCATCTTTTAGACCACTAGGTACTGGAGCTTCTGTTACTGTTGGTGAAACAACTGCTTGAAAGTTCTTGGACAATAAGTTGGTTCCTTCTGTGGCTTCTAATACAAACAAGGTATTTTCATTAACAACGAAATTATAAGTGTAATTAGTAATATTATTTTGCGCATCTACTTGTGTACCATTGGCTTTTAATACAAAGTTGGCAGTTAAGGAAGTTGTTGCATTTATGGATAGGCTTTCTCCAGCATTCAGTATTGTAATATCATCTGTAGGTGAGTTTAATGCCAATTGAAAAGCACCAATATTAATAAAGAAATCTGAACAACCATTATCTTTTAGTTCTTGGGTACCATCTTCATTCCTAAAAACCATGCCTAACATGGTGGCATTGCCAGCATCAACATCGCTTAAATTATAATAGGTCTTAGGCGTCATAGTGATACTCCATGTACCATCACCATTATTTGTCATTAACCCAATGCCATCGCCCTGTCCCCAGTTTCCCACGACGCTGAATCCCCAAGCATTTGAGTCATCTCCAATGCCCGAATGCATATAGACTTTTGAAGGACTTGCAAAGCCATTACAATCAGTTGCATTGCTATTAACGTCAACGGTAATTGTAATTGATTGTTCCACTTCAAAGGCAGATGGAGTTACTGTAATGACCTGACCAGAAGTAATTGTTGAAACGAACAGTAGTAATATTAAGTATAATTTCTTCATGTTATTAACGGAAAGGAAAAGGCCGTCTAAATAAGACAGCCTTTAATATGATACTATTTAATTAAGTGTAACCGAATACGTATAAGCTCTAGGTGTGCTAAGATCTAAAACTACGGTATAATTTCCATCTGTGGCAATAATTATATCACCACCACCATTTTCTAAGGATCCATCTGCCCCTGTATCACCATAATTCCAAGCCCAGGCATCATTAGCTCTAAATTTCATTTGCCCAGCGACTAAATCTAAAGTGATTGTCCAGGTGTCAGTATCAGGATCATAAGTCATATCTTGATCTTCTCCAGGTGTTCCATCGGGACTAGGAGGCCAACCTAATGGAGTTGCATCACCAGTTACTGCCCAATCATATTTGATTTCAGAATAGGTTAAAGCACCAGTATCAGCTGTTATAAAATAATGTCCAGGACCACTTGGGTTTTCAATATTTCCTTCGCCATCAACAGCCAATATTTGAGTAAAACTTCCATCGACACCTGATGCATCTCCCCAATCGGTATTTCCCCAATTAAAATCTCCATTACCATCTGGTCCTACAAATTTATGCTGACCGTCTAACCAAACATAACCTTCGTAATCTGTTGTAGATAATGAAGATGCCTCTAGTTGAGGTGCTGATGGAGGATCCCAACCTTGATGATTTCCAGGAACTGCAATTCTTGGGCTTTGAACTAATTCAACAAGAGTAAATGTTAATGTATTAAAATCGACAGTTATTTGGTAAGTGCCTGTAGGATACCCACTAACATTTTGTTCTCCATCTTGGATAATACTTCCTGGATTACCAGGGTCTTCACCCCAATCATCACTAAAATCTATATTTGTTGGGATAAATTTGAATTGATCACCATCAGCTAAAGCAACAACAATTGTAAAAACACCTTCACTAATTAAATTGAATGGTAATGAAGCGGTCGCATCCCATGCAGTTAAGCTACCTACTAAAAATAAATTAACAGGAATTATAACTTCGTCAATGGTAAAAGTATTCGTATTTAGATCTACAGTAATATCATAATTCCCTTCAGGATAACCAGAAAGATTCAAGCCTCCAAACTTTGTAAGGTCACTTGAACCGGTCTCTACCAGCTGCCAAACAACTTCATCGCTTGTATTACTTGGGATAAAATTAAATTCATCACCATCCATTAAATCAATGTTAATGGAAAAATTGTTAAACTCTGAAGAATTCATCGGTAATCCTTGTGCTGGATCCCAGTTTGTAAACGAACCGTTAACAAACAATTCAGCAACCTCAATAACAAAAGGAGTAATAGATAAAGAGACTGTATTCGATACATCTCCATTAGATGCTACCACTCTTACATCTATAACAGATGATACAGCTTGAGGTATTTTTACTGCATTTACAAGAAACGTATTTAATGCTTCAACAGATAAGGTGAAATTATCTGAATCGGATGTTCCAGCTATAAAACTCTCAGCAAAATCTGTAGCGGACTCTGCAAATTCTATACTGTAAGAAGCGCCTGTATTTTGAGAGTCTGCCCAAGTTACAGTCAATGCCTGGTTGTCTGGATTTGCTCTGTTTAAGACAATATTAGATCCTGAATTTGGAACTTCTATCAAGAAACTGGCTTCAGGTTGTTCTAATATAAACTTATCATCATCAGAACAAGAAAAAGCGACTATAACAACTAAGAGACTTACAATAATTTTATATAATTTTTTCATAGTCTTAATTTAAAGTTAGTGAATATGTGTATTCTCTGGGAGTACTTAAATCTAGTACAACCGTGTAGTTGCCACCAGTTGGTACGGTAATATTTGTTGACCCAGCTACACTTTCTAAAGATCCATCGGCGTCATTATCTCCATAAGCCCAGTCCCAAGCATCATTTGCTCTAAATTTAATTTCTTCTGCAGTTAAATTAAGTGTGATTGTCCAAGTTTTAGAAACAGGATCATAGGTCATATCTTGGTCACTATCCCAATTGTCGGGAGTTGCTGAGCCAATAAGCCCCCAATTATATAAAGTTTCAGAATAGATTAAAGCATCAGTATCTGCCTGGATAAAATAATGTCCAGCAGGTGCAGCGATAATATCACTTTCACCATCTTCTAAAAGTTTGCCTGTAAACGTACCATCATCGCCCCAATCTATATTTCCCCATTCAAAATTACCATTATTGTTTGGACCCACAAATTTATGTCCACCATCTAACCATACGTATCCTTCATATTCAGTATTGCCAAATTCTAATGCAGCTAATAAAGGTGCTGTTGGAGGGTCCCATACTCCTTGATGGTCTCCAGGGACTGCTATTGTTGGCAAATCGGTTGTAAATGGTGTTACTAAAACTGTTATAGGTTCTGAATATATTGGTAATTCGTTTTGCGATCCTATGTCAGATTTAATTCTGATATCTAAGCTGGCTTCAGAAAATGGCACGAAACCTAAATCGGAAACGGCACTATTAAATTCTGAAATAGTCATTGTTAAAAATGGATTCGTTGTAACAGTAGCAATAACCGGTTCGGCAAAATTTGTTCCTGTACTAGCAAATTCAACAGTATAACTTATTACAACTTGGGTCTGGTAACTTGCTTCTTCCCAGCTAATAGTAATTGAAGGATTAGTAGATGTTTCTTCTATATTCAGCACAAATACATCGTTATTTTGTGGCGTATTAATTACTGCGCTAATACCACTGTCAGAACTTAATCGTGTTAGTTCTATATCATCTTCACATGACCAAAAAAGCACGGTGAAGCAACTAAGATAGATTAATTTATATATATGTTTCATTTTCATAATATTTAAAAATTAGTACCCCTGGTTTTGGGTTAGATTAGGATTTGTAGACAATAAGTTTACTGGTATAGGAAATATATTTCTAAACTCACCAACTGATGATCCATTAACAACATTACCTTTAAAAGGCCATAAAAGGCTACCTGTAGTAAAGTAATTGTATCGTACTAAATCGGTACGTCTTTGGCCTTCCCAATATAATTCTCTAGAGCGTTCATCTAAAACAAAATCTAAAGTTAAATCGCCACTACTAATATTCCCAGATGTATCGCCATAAGCACGAAGTCTTAATTCGTTTATTTTAGTAACAGCTAAGTTTAAATCGCCTCCGCTACCTCTCAAGCTAGCTTCGGCATAGTTTAAATAAATTTCGGCTAAACGTATTAATGGTAAATCGGTATCGACAAGATCTCCCGTGGTATCACTACCAGCATTTCCATTAGAATCTAGATTTTTAAATTTTCTAACAGCATAACCGTCTTCAAAATCAGTAATGGTAGCTATTTCTAAGTTTTGACCATCGGTATGAAACATTCCTCTAGCATCGCTACCTAACTCAAACTTATTTACTAAAGTTTTTGTAGTACGTAAACCAAACCAACCTCCATTTACCCCAAAATCTGTTGGGTCCATATTGCCTCCAATGGCTGCATGCACTAAAAAGCTTGTACCTCCAAAGGTTTGAGATTGGAGTCCATCGAAGTTTAGAGCGAAAATAAATTCATTTTGTGCACCATTGGAATCGTTATCTGCTAAAAACAACTCGTCGTATGAAGTGCCATTACCATTAGCATCATTCATATTAATAGTATAAGATGAATTCATAACCATATTAGAAAAGGTTACACATTCACTATATTTTGGAGTTCCTGTCCAAATTTCAGCATTTAGGTATAAACGCGATAATAATGCCCAAGCCGCAACTTGATCGACACGACCATACTCGTTTGAGCCACTTGCTGCTAATTGATCTTGAATTTCTAATAGTTCAGTTTCTATAAAAGTGAAAATTTCAGCTCTATTACTTTGCAGAGGCAACTCTGTAGAAACTTCTGTTACTAACGGCACATTGGCATATAAATCAATAAGGTTATAATACGCATAGGCTCTTATAAACCGCGCTTCTGCTATAAATGTTTGTACTTCGGCATCTGCTAATGCTGATGCGTTTGTTATATATGAATTCGAAAAACTTACTGTTTGTGCTAAACGAGAGTACATGGCTTCTACAAAGTCATTACTGCTTGACCAAGTCATAGCATGTAAATTTGGCAATCCTGGATCTGCCCAAGCTACCACAGCATGATCTGTAGTAAGTTCATTAAGGTTAAACAACATTCTCGAAAATTGTGAAAACCCTTCATCAATATCAGCAATATCTGGTTGTCCAGCAGGGCCTTGTTGTCCTGTAAGAGTCAAAGCACTGTATAATTTTGCTAAAGCCCCTTTGGCAATCTCTGCATTTGCAAAGACATCTTCTTGTGTAAAACTATCGGGATCAATCGGTAATTGATCTAAATCGTCATGGCATGAGGCCATAAAGAACGCAATAGAAACCAATAGTGTGATTTTTTTAATTTTATTTTTCATATTTAAATTTTTTAAAAATCAATATTAACACCAAAAACAAAAGTTCTTGGTCTAGGATAAAAATTATTGTCAATGCCAGATGTACCATCTGCTGTATTTACAATTTCTGGATCTAATCCATTATAATCAGTAACTGTGGTTACATTTTGTACAGACCCATAAAATCGTAAATTAAGGTCCTTAAAGACGTCTTTCGGTAAACTATACCCTAATGTAATATTATCAACCTTGAAAAAAGAAGCGTCTTCAATATTATAATCACTTAATAAGCTCTGCTCTGTTATTTCAACAAAACCGGTATTTAAAAAATCGGCATGCAAATTTGTTAAAATGTTGTTTTGGGTAGCTCTCGTTAAATATGCATTACTTGAGGCTACATTATTATAGGCATAATTACCAATATTAGCTCTTGTTACTACAGCCAAATCCCAATTTTTATAAGATAAATTTGTATTTAGTCCCATAATTACGTCGGCATAAGGATCCTTATATATATACCTGTCTTCACTATTTATAACATTGTCTCCGTTTCTATCAACATAAGCCCCTTCAATAGGTTTTCCGGCAGTATCATATATTTGTTTATACACTAAAAAACTAAATGGTGCTTCACCTTCCTGATGTGTTTGTACATTGTTTCCAACACCACCACTAATGCCTCCTACTGCTTGTTCAAAAGGAAGTCTTGTAATTTCATTATCGTTAAACGCTACATTATAACTAATGCTCCACTCAATATCATTAGTTTGTACAGGAATCACATTTACTGCCAATTCAATCCCTTTGTTACGCATATCACCAATGTTTTTATCTATCTTACTTCCAAAGTTTGTAAAAGGATCTATGTTAGCAAAAGCTATTAAGTCATTGGTGTCTTTTATATATGCATTGACAGAGCCAGATATTCTACTATCAAATAGACTATAATCTAAACCTACATTAAAAGTTTCTCCTACTTCCCAGCGTAAATCTTCATTGATAGGTTCTGGTCTAAATGTCTGAAGGAAGGCAGATCCAAATTGATAGTTTGCAGTGCTTTGACTTCCGGTATACCGAGTTAAAAAATTATAATCTCCTAATCCGTTAACATTTCCAATCTCTCCGTAACCTACACGTAATTTTAATTGGTTAATAAATGAATCTTCCATAAAGTCTTCTTTATGAATGTTCCAGGCTACAGCTACAGAAGGGAAATAACCCCATTGGTTATCGGGATTTAGTTTAGATGATGCATCTGCTCTTAGGGTCGCCGTTAACAAATATTTACCATCATAATCGTAATTTAGCCGACCAAAATAAGATAACAATACACTTTTGGATTTATCAATAAACTCAAAATCCTGACCTTGTTCTTCTTTTTCGCTATCATAATCAAAATTATCAAACTCAAAAGATTGATATGAATAACCAGCCACTGTTGTAATATTATGTACTTCGTTAATCGTTTTTTTATAGGTTAGATACGCATCAAATAATTGGTTAGTAGCTTCTTGACTGAAAGTTGTTCGAGAGCCATTAAAAGTTTGGTCTGCTGTTGGAATGATTTTCGATGTAATTTTTCGACCACCACTATCCGATTTATCTAGACCTACATTTATAGTAGCTGTTAGATCTGGAAAGAAATGCAGTTTGTAATCAAATTTAGCATTACCAACAAAGCGTCTTACTTCAGCGGTGTCATCTGTTAAATCTAATAATGCTCTAGGGTTTGCTGGAGCCAAATTAAATTGATAACCTGTACTGGCATCTATCCATGCAAAATACCCGCCAAATTTGTCCAATAAGGGGTTATTATTATCAAAAACCGACTGGGTTGGATCAAATTGTACTGCATTACCTATAGCACCTCTGTCAGCAAATGTGTTTTCAATGTACATACCACGTGCATTTAATTCTATTTTGAGATGGTCGTCTAAAAGTCTAGGTGTAAGGCTTAATGACGCTGTTGTGCGCTTAAAATTATCACCATCTAAATTACCATCTCGGTCAGAATAGCCTATTGAAGCGCGCATGGGCACACCCCAAGCACCACCTAGAGCACTAAAGGAATGATCTGTGCCCATGGCATCGACATAAATCTGGTCTTGCCAGTCTGTACTCGAAGAGCCTAATCTTGCAATAGCAGCTGCGTCACCGGTTGAATTAACCAGATCCCTAAATTTATTGGCAGATAAAAGATCTATTTTATCAATTTGCTTGTCAAAAGTCACTGAAGAATTTAAGTTGAATTTAAATTCAGAGCCCTTTCCTTTTTTGCTAGAAATTATAATGACGCCGTTTGCGGCTCTTGAGCCATAAATGGCTGTAGCGGAGGCATCTTTTAACACCACCATACTTTCAATATCGTTTGGATTAATCAAGTTTAATGGATTTCTTGTTCCACCAACACCTCCACCGTCTAAAGGTAAGCCATCAAGAACTATTAAAGGTGAGCTAGACAAAGACAAAGAACCAACCCCTCTAATTATAATTTCCTGACCTTCACCAGGAGCTCCACCACCAGAAGTTATAGATACGCCAGCAACCTTTCCTTGAATCAGTTGTTGGGGAGAAACAACAGGGCCTTTATTAAAATCTTCCGCTGATATCAAATCGGCAGCTCCTGTTAAATCTTCTTTCTTTACGCTACCATAACCAATAATCACTATTTCTTCTAACTGTGCTGCATCTTCAGCAAGTTGAACATCGAGTGTTGATTGACCAGAATAGTTAATTTCAATAGGTGTATAGCCAACATAAGAGAATACAATAACATCTCCATTATTAACTACAATTTCATAGTTTCCATCAAAATCCGTCGCTGTTCCTGTGGCCGTTCCTTTAATAACGACATTCACGCCAGGAAGCGGAATAGATGTTGATTGCTCAGTTACAGTTCCTGTAAGTGTTGTTTGACCGAATACATATACGGGTGCAAAAAACAGAAGAAACAGTAAGCTATTAATAATTGTCTTCATAAATTGTTATTTAATTAATGTCATAAATAGTTAGTTATATTTTCACTTCTCGGGTTAAATTTATGTAAATTTAGTATAGGAATAAAGTGAGATTTTGCGAATATCGCAACGAAAACGTTTTCGTGTTGACAACTTTTAAATATTTAACACGATAATTGTGTAAAAACGATAATTTAGCAATCAATTAAGACTTCATTATGAAACATGAATAACTAAAACTTGATACCCAAGTGAAATGATTAAATGGATGTCGCATGTGACCAATAAAAAGCAATACATATAAACACATGAAAAGAAAAGTAACCTTAAAACAAATTGCTAGGGAATTAGATGTCTCTATTTCAACCGTTTCAAAAGCATTAAGTAATAGCAAAGAAATCAGCCAAGACACGACACAAAAAATACAGGCCTTTGCCAAATTGTATAATTACAGGCCCAATAATATTGCTTTGAGTCTTAAAAACAGAAAAACAAAAACCATTGGTATTCTTATTCCTGAAATTGTGCATCACTTTTTTTCGACCGTCATTTTGGGTATTGAATTAGTCGCCAACAAGCGCGGCTATAATGTTATTGTAGGGTTATCAAATGAGTCGTTTACCAAGGAAATTATAAATATGGAAATGTTGGCCAACGGCAGTATTGATGGTTTTATACTATCCATTTCCAAAGAAACATTATTAAAACAAGATTATCATCACTTTAAGGCCACTATAAATCAAGGCATGCCCATAGTTATGTTTGATAGAGTCGTGAATGAAGTACATTGTGACAAGGTCATTGTTGACGACTATCAGGGTTCGGTTAAAGCCGTAAAAAAACTTATATCCAATGGCTGTAAACGCATTGCATTAATTACCACCATGGATTATGTAAGCGTTGGAAAATTGAGAACGCAAGGCTATTTAGAAGCTTTAGAAGCCAGTAAAATTACGCCCGACTCTAATCTTATCTTGAAGGTTGATGATCGTCTGGCAGATGAAGATGAACTGCAGACCTTAGAAAGTGAAATAGAACAGTTCTTGACTGTAAATAAGCAAATTGATGGCATTTTTGCCGTGAACGAATTGTATGCGGTAACGGCCATGAAGGTGATGAGGAAACTGGGTTTGAGTATTCCAGAAGATGTACAGGTTATTGGTTTTACAGACGGAGTCCTCTCTAAACATGCCACGCCAAGTCTAACAACGGTGAGCCAACACGGGCAGAAAATAGGTGAGCAAGCTGCTGATTTACTTATAGATAGGTTAGAGCTTGAAGATGAATCGCCAGACACATTTATAGAAGAAAGTGAACCTGAAGATAATTTTAAAACAGTAGTTATAGAGACCGAAATTATAGAAAGGGATTCGACCAAATAAAAAATTTTATTAGGAAAATTTAAAATCTTTTATATCTTTACCCCGAAATCAAAGCTTATATTTTCACTTCTCACATAAGTTTTGATAAGTAATCGCTTATCAAATAGTATTCATTTAAACATACTATTTCATGGAAAAGCGTCGATTAAGTTTCTGGCAAATTTGGAACATGAGTTTCGGATTTCTAGGAATTCAAATGGGTTTTGCCCTACAAAATGCCAATGCCAGTAGAATTCTTCAAATTTTCGGAGCCGACGTTCATGAACTGTCTTGGTTTTGGATTATAGCGCCCTTAATGGGTTTAATTGTTCAGCCAATTATCGGTCATTATAGCGATAAAACTTGGGGCCGTTTCGGAAGAAGAAAACCATACTTTTTAGTAGGTGCTATCTTAGCATCAATTGGGTTGGTATTAATGCCGCAAGCTGATATATTTATTGCTTTTTTACCCGCACTTTGGGTAGGCGCAGGGATGCTCATGATTATGGATGCGTCTTTTAACATCGCTATGGAGCCTTTTCGTGCTTTGGTAGGTGATAATTTAAGAACAGACCAACGGACTTTAGGATTTAGCGTACAAACAGCTTTAATTGGATTTGGTGCTGTTATAGGCTCATGGCTGCCTTATGCATTAACGAATTGGTTTGGTGTTTCAAACGAAACTGCAGCAGGTTCTGTTCCTCTCAATTTAATTCTGTCTTTCATTATTGGCGCAGTTATTTTAATTATTTCAATCCTTGTAACCGTAATTACTACTAAAGAATATTCTCCTGAAGAATTAGACAGTTTTGAAGACGAAGATTTACATGCAGAATCTACCGTAGAAGAAGAAGGGAAATCCAGTCTGATGGATATTTTTTACGATTTCCAAAAAATGCCAACCACGATGCGGCAACTCAGTTGGGTTCAATTTTTCTCCTGGTTCGGACTATTTGGTATGTGGGTTTTTGCTACGCCTGCCATTGCGCAACATATTTATGGCTTGCCATATACAGATAGCAGTAGTGCAGCCTATCAAGATGCTGGCGATTGGATAGGGATTTTGTTTGGTGTCTATAATTTAATTTCAGCACTTTATGCTTTTGCACTGCCTTATATAGCCAAAAAAATTGGTAGAAAAAGAACACATGCAGCCTCACTGGTCATAGGTGGCTTAGGCTTATTGTCTATTTATATTATGCCAGATAAAAATTGGCTTATCGTTTCCATGGTAGGTATCGGTATTGCGTGGGCCAGTATTTTAGCGATGCCATATGCCATTCTAGCTGGATCCATTTCTCCTAAAAAAATGGGTGTCTATATGGGGATTTTTAATTTCTTCATAGTGATTCCGCAAATTATCAACGCCCTTATCGGTGGACCATTAGTAAAATACGCTTATGATAATCACGCCATTTTCGCTTTGATGATGAGTGGCGTTAGTTTTATTATAGCAGCAACATTAGTTTCAAAAGTAAAAGATGTCGATGACATCGTTCAGTCTTAAAATATTATGGGTAAAAAAGGATTTATATTCGATTTAGACGGTGTTATCGTCGACACTGCAAAATATCATTTTCTAGCGTGGAAAGCCTTAGCCAATAGTATAGGTATTGATTTTTCACATCAGCAAAATGAACAATTAAAAGGCGTAAGCAGAGAACAATCGCTTATAAAAATTTTAGCTTGGGGTAATAAAAAATTATCCCAAGACGAGTTTTTAAGTCTGATGGCAAAAAAAAACGAGGCCTATTTAGAGTATATATCAAATATGGACGACAGCGAAATATTGCCCGCAGTTAACGAAACACTTAAATATTTGGCTAACCAGAGGCAACCTATCGCTCTAGGTTCAGCAAGTAAAAACTCTAAACAAATTTTGAAAAAGGTCAACCTCTTAGAAAAATTTGACGCCATTGTTGATGGCAACAATGTTACAAAGGCAAAACCAGACCCCGAAGTATTTTTAAAAGCTGCACAGGCCATTAATGTCCTGCCAGAAGATTGTGTGGTGTTTGAAGATTCTGTGGCAGGTATTCAAGCAGCAAATACGGCCCATATGATTTCTATTGGAATTGGAGAGGCATCTGTTTTAAATGAAGCAGACTTTATATTTAAGGATTTCACATACATGCCTCCAGGATTTCTATACAAGTTAACCACCTTAAAAAAAGATGCTATTAATAAGGATGATAGATCGAATCAACATTCGAGCTAATGTCTATTTTATAATTATTAGAAAATGAATTTAGATTATATAAAACCAGATAACTGGTCCATCATAGAAGAAGGGTTTGATGCTAATCACATGAAATCTTCCGAAAGTTTATTCAGTATCGGTAACGGTGCCATGGGGCAACGGGCCAATTTTGAAGAGCACTATTCAGGGCCAACTTTTCAAGGCAGTTACATGGCGGGTGTTTACTATCCTGACAAAACACGTGTGGGATGGTGGAAAAATGGCTATCCAGAATATTTTGCGAAAGTATTAAATGCGCCAAATTGGATTGGTATCAATGTAGAAATCAATGGAGAACCACTTGATTTATTTGCCTGTAAAAAAATAGAAAATTTTAAAAGAGAACTCAACATGAAAGAAGGTTGGTTGTCAAGAGAATTTATCGCAACATTGAAAAATGGCATTAGCGTTGCCGTCGATACCAAACGTTTTTTAAGTCTAGATTTAGATGAAATAGGTGCCATTCAATACAATATTAAACTGTTGAATAGTGATGCTGAAATTTTGTTTCAACCCTATTTAGATTCAGGGATTACTAATGAAGACACCAATTGGGATGACAAATTTTGGAATACCACAAAAGTGAGCCACGCCAATCATCAAGCGTTTATCGAGGCCAAAACCATGAAAACGGATTTTCATACCTGTACCTTCATGGCGTCAAAGCTTTTTATAAATGGAAAAACGGTATTGATTGAACCTGAAATCAAAGCAGATTCTAACTATGCATCATTTTGCTACAAACATCAGGTTAAGAAAGGTGAAACCTATTCCATTCAGAAATTTGGAGGTTATGTGGTGGATACAAATCATGATAAAACGAAGTTGCTTAGCGCTGCGAAACGTATTTTAAGTAAGGCGTCTAAAAAAGGGTTTAATCAATTATTAGAAGATCAAAAAAGGGCTTGGGCTGCTATTTGGAGCATGTCTGACATAACTATTTCTGGCGATGTAAAAGCGCAACAGGGTATTCGCTTTAATATTTTCCAATTAAACCAAACCTACTTAGGTAAAGATTCCAGATTAAATATCGGGCCTAAAGGGTTTACCGGCGAAAAATATGGCGGAAGTACCTATTGGGATACAGAAGCTTATTGCATTCCTTTCTATATGGCTACCAAAGATCAAAAGGTAGCAAGGAGCTTACTGGAATACAGGTATAATCATCTGGAAAAAGCTATTGAAAACGCTGAAAAATTAGGTTTTACCAATGGTGCTGCGTTATATCCTATGGTCACCATGAATGGTGAAGAATGTCATAATGAATGGGAAATTACCTTTGAGGAAATTCATAGAAATGGTGCCATCGCTTTTGCTATTTATAATTATCACCGTTATACGGGCGATTACAGCTATATACGTGAAAAGGGACTGGAAGTACTCATCGCCATTGCACGTTTTTGGCAGCAACGCGCTACGCTTTCAACAGCTAAAAATAAGTACGTTATTCTAGGGGTGACTGGCCCCAATGAATATGAAAATAATGTGAATAATAATTGGTATACAAACTATCTGGCGCAATGGTGTATAACATATGCTTCAGAAAATATTGCTAAACTGAAGAAGGAACATCCTTCAGATTATACGCGTATTTTGAATAAGGTCAAGCTATCGAACGCTGAACTTAAAGAATGGCAAAATGTAGCGGATAATATGTATTTCCCGTTTTCAGAAAAGCATGATATTTACTTACAACAAGACGGTTTCTTAGATAAAGAATTAATTACGGTTGAAGACTTAGCCAAATCTGAAAGACCTATAAACCAAAAATGGTCTTGGGACAGAATTTTGCGCTCACCGTATATAAAACAAGCTGATGTGTTACAGTGTTTTTATTTTTTTGAAGACCATTTTACTACCGAGGAATTAGAAAAACACTTTGATTTTTACGAACCATTTACGGTACATGAAAGTTCCCTATCGCCATGCGTACACAGTATTCAAGCTGCCAAATTAGACAGAATGGAACAAGCGTACACCTTCTATCTAAGAACATCAAGACTAGATTTAGATGATTACAATCATGAAGTGCATGAAGGATTACATATTACCTCCATGGCAGGCACATGGATGAGTATTGTTGAGGGCTTTGGAGGGATGCGTATTCAAAATGATATGTTATCCTTTACACCCAAAATTCCAAAACAATGGAGCGCTTACTCGTTTAAAGTTAATTTTCGAAATCAGATTTTAAAAATAAACGTCAGTCATTCTGAAACAAATTTTGAGTTAGAAGGAAATGAGGCGTTACAAATTTTATTAAATGGAAACTCTTTAACTATTGAGCCAAATCAATTGGTGGTTTATTAACGTTTAAATTATTATAGCATGAAACAATTACTAAAAATATATCTCATATGTACAATAGGCATGCTTGTTTCGTGTAAACAAGAAGAACGAATTAATGTGGTTGCCATAGAAAATAACGAGCCTATTGTCGAGCGAAATGATATTGCACGGGTAGAGCCCCCAAATTGGTGGATTGATTTTAAAAATACCGAATTACAAGTATTGATAAAGCATCCAAACATTGCAAAGGCTTCTGTTGAAATTAATTATGATGGTATCACTATAAAAAAAGTGCATCAAGCGGATAGTCCAAATTATTTATTTATTGATTTGAATATTGCTAAAACCACAAAAGCAGGACAATTCAATATTATTTTTACGTTTGATAACGGAAACCAATTAGAACAGACTTATCAACTCAATTCTAGAGAAAAACCAGCAGAAGAATATATAGGATTTGATAGTTCGGATGTGTTGTATTTAATAACGCCAGACCGTTTCGCAAATGGAGATGTTTCTAATGACATTGCCTTAAAACATTCTGGGATCAATGAATCTGGTCAAAAGGTGAGCATGCTAAAAGAAGCCACTATTAATAGATCAGATGATTATGCACGCCATGGGGGCGATATAAAAGGCATGACACAACATCTTGACTATATAGATGAAATGGGCTTTACTGCGATTTGGCCATGCCCGCTATTAACTAATGATATGCCCAAAGCATCCTATCACGGGTATGCTATGACCGATTTTTATCAAGTAGACCCACGTTTTGGAACCTTAGCCGAATACAGGGAATTGGCTGATAAAGCTAGAGAAAAGGATATAAAATTGGTTATGGATATGGTCGCCAATCATTGTGGGAGCGAGCATTGGTGGATGAAAGATTTACCATTTGACGATTGGATAAATTATCAAGAAAATTATGAAAACAAGGGAAAACTCATCACTTCTAATCACAGGCGTACTAGCAATCAAGACTTATATGCCTCACAAATAGATAAAAATGAAATGGCCGATGGATGGTTTGTTTCAGCAATGCCAGATTTGAATCAACGTAATCCGTTTATGGCCAATTACCTCATTCAGAATAGTATTTGGTGGATAGAAACTATTGGTTTAGCGGGTATTCGTCAAGATACCTATCCCTATCCTGATAAGACATTTATGAGCAAATGGGCAGGAAGCATTATGAATGAATATCCGAATTTTTCAATAGTTGGTGAAGAATGGAGTATCAATCCGTTATTAATTGGTTATTGGCAAGATGGTGCTAATAATAAAGATGGATATGATTCTAACTTAAAATCCCCCATGGATTTTGCCATGCAGCATCACATAGTAAATGCCTTGAACGAAACGGAGGCATGGGATACTGGTTTAGTGAACATATATGAAGGTCTGGCAAACGATTTTCATTATGCCAAACCAAAGGACATCATGATTTTTCCGGACAACCATGATATGAGTCGCATTTTTACACAACTAAAAGGGGATATTGTAAATACCAAAATGGCCTTAAGTTATTTATTGACCTTACCACGAATACCGCAAATTTATTACGGAACAGAAATCTTAATGAATGATTTTGAAAACCCTGGAGACCATGGCTTAATACGTACAGATTTTCCTGGAGGTTGGCAAGGGGATACGGTTAACGCATTTACCGGGGAAGGCTTGGCAGATGACCAAAAAGATATGCAGTCCTTTGTTAAAAAAGTATTGAATTACAGAAAAAACAGTAAAGCCATACATGAAGGGGAAACCATTCATTTTGCACCAGAAAATGGTATTTATGTATTGTTTAGAATTTTAAATGACGAAACGGTAGTACACATTCTTAATAAAAATAAGGACACTGTGAGTGTTGATCTATCTAGATTTCAGGAAGTCGGTCTGCAGGACAAAACCTTAAGAAACATCATTACTGGAGAAACAATTAAGTGGGGAGATTCCTTAAAATTTAATAAAGCGGGCAGTATAATGTTAACCACCAAATTGTAAAGTATGAGACCTTTTTATACCTTAATTATTTTCGTATTGCTAAGTGCGTCATGTAAAAATGCTATCAAAGAAACGAAAGAAACCATTGAGGTGAATGATATTGAGGTCGTTGAAGCCAAGACTGATGCAGTAGATACTATTTATAATGACATTCTAGTAAACAAATTAAGTGATGCTGTTTTAGAAAGCGGATCGATATTCAGAATTGATAGTTTCCCAACACACTTCATCAAGCCGCGTCCTGTTGATATATGGTTGCCAGAAAACTATTCAGAAGAAAATAAATATGCCGTTTTATACATGCACGATGGTCAAAATTTATTTGATAGCACGACCACCTGGAATAAAAAAGAATGGAAAGTAGATGAATGGGCGTCCAAACTAATGAAGAATCAAGCTGTCAAGAATTTTATCGTGGTGGGGATTCATAATATTCCCGAACTAAGATGGCAGGATCTATTTCCAGAAAAAGCTTTAAATTATTTAAATAAAGAGGTTAGGGATTCTTTGTTTTCCGATGCTAAAAAGAAGGATTTCAATATGGATTTTAGAGGTGATAATTATCTAAAATTTTTAGTAGCTGAAGTAAAACCATTCATCGATGCCAATTACACCACTTTTGCAAATCAAGAAAATACATTTGTTGCAGGTTCAAGCATGGGTGGACTCATGTCTATGTATGCTATTTGCGAATATCCAGATATTTTCAATGGAGCGGCATGTTTGTCTACACATTGGTTAGGTGGAAAGCCTAATGACCAAAATCCGTTTCCAGATGCAATATTCGATTATTTGGAAGAGCATGTGCCCGATCCAAATACGCACCGACTCTATTTTGATTATGGTACAGAATCATTGGATGCGTTTTACCCACAATATGCGCCAAGAGTGGATGCTATTTTTAAAGCTAAAGGTTATACAAATGATAACTTTAAAAATTTGAAGTACCAAGGAACGACCCATTCAGAATCGTCATGGAGTAAGCGTTTAGATATTCCTTTCACATTTTTACTAGGTAATAAAAATGACTAAAGTTTATTTCAATATTATTGTTTTTTTACTCTCGATATCTTGTTTGGCACAAAATAAAGATCGAGATTTTGTAAGTGCCAAAGTTCATGAAGACAAGATTCTAAAAGTTGAAGTAAGCGATGGCGAGTATCATATTCAATTCTATTCTACTGAAATTGTTGAAACCACCTTTGTTCCTTCAGGCGAAGCCTTAAATAATAGTTCTCATGCCGTAGTTTTAACACCATCAGTTTTAGAGACTCATCACAGTGAAAATGAATTAGAGGTGCTCTTTAAAACCAAAGGTCTCTCTGTAACTATTCAAAAGAAACCATTTCAAATTTCTTATAACAATAAGGGGAAATCCATCATTTCGGAAAAAGCGGGGTATGTTAAAAATGACAGTTTAGAAACTATAGAATTTAATATAGCAAAAGATGAGGTTTTATACGGTGGAGGTGCCAGAGCACTAGGGATGAATCGCCGCGGCCATCGCTTGCAACTCTATAATAGAGCCCATTATGGTTATGAAACGACAAGCGAATTGATGAATTTTACCATACCCATCGCGATATCGTCAAATAAATATATGTTGCACTTTGATAATGCACCCATCGGATTTTTGGATTTAGATAGTCAAGCTAATAATACCTTACGATACGAAACGATTTCTGGCAGAAAAACGTATCAAATTATAGTTGGTGATTCCTGGTATGAATTAATAGATAACTATACCAATTTAACCGGAAAACAGCCCATGATACCACGATGGGCATTGGGTAATTTCTCAAGTAGATTTGGCTATCATTCACAAAAGGAAACAGAGGCAACCATCGATAAATTTATTAAAGATAGTATTCCTGTTGATGCCATAATTTTAGATTTATACTGGTTTGGTAAAGCGTTAAAGGGGACTATGGGTAATTTGGAATTTTTAAAGGATTCTTTTCCAAATCCCAAACAAATGATTGCCAATTTAAAATCTAAACATGTCAATACCATTCTTATTACAGAACCTTTTATTTTAACCACATCAAAACGTTGGGATGAGGCCGTAAAGGCTGATATTTTGGCAAAAGATACGGTTGGAAAACCATTTACCTACGAATTCTATTTTGGAAACACAGGTTTGATCGATATTTATAATCCTAAAGGAAAAACTTGGTTTAAAAACATTTATAAAGAATTAGGGCAGATGGGTGTTACTGGGTTTTGGGGAGATTTAGGAGAACCCGAAGTACATCCATCCGAATTGCAACATGCCACAGGTACAGCAGATGAGGTGCATAATATTTACGGGCATCATTGGGCGCAATTAGTCTATGAGGCTAACAAGGACATTCTCCCAGAAAACAGACCTTTTATCTTAATGCGCGCAGGTTATTCAGGGTCGCAGCATTACGGACTTATTCCTTGGTCTGGCGATGTGAATAGAACATGGGGTGGTTTACAATCGCAGCCCGAAATTGCCTTACAGATGAGCATGCAGGGATTGGCATATATGCATAGTGATTTAGGTGGTTTCGCTGGGGCAAATTTAGATGATGAGTTATATGTGCGCTGGTTGCAATATGGTGTTTTTCAACCTATTTATCGGCCACACGCGCAGGAAGATGTGCCAAGTGAGCCCATTTTTAGAAGCACCAAAGCAAAAAATTTAGCTAGAACAGCTATAGAGTTGCGTTATAAAATGCTTCCTTATAATTACAATTTGGTTTACGAAAATAATCAGTTTGGAAAACCGCTGATGCGTCCGCTATTCTTTGAAGAACCCAATAATGTGAGTTTAAAAGAGTATTCTGAAGCCTATTTATGGGGGCATGATTTTTTAATAGCGCCCATATTGGAAGCTGCTAAGAAGGCCCAACAGGTTTATTTTCCTAGAAACAATAATTGGTTTGATTTTTATACCGATAAAAAAATTAAGGGTGGTCAAACCTTACCTGTGTCTACTAGAGAAAGCTCTATACCTACATTTGTACGTGGAGGCGCTTTTGTACCATTAAGTAAAGTTGTTCAAAACACGGAAAGTTATAATCCCAATGACATGGAACTGCATTATTATTATGATGAAAGCATAAAAGCAAGCCAAAGAACATTTTATAATGACGATGGAAAAATGGCAAATGCTATTGAAAAAGGACTTTATGAAAAACTGTATTTTGAAGCTGACATTGACATTAAAAAGAACATCTTAGAAATTGAGTATAAAGCAGAGAAAGGCGCAGGATATCAGTCGTCAACAAAAAACCTAAATCTAATGATTCACAATATAAATCGAGCCCCAAAGAAAGTCAAAATGAGTGGAAGGCGATTAGATTTTTTTTGGGATTCCCAAAAGAATCTCTTAACGATCCCTAGTACTTGGAACACGGTAAAAGACATTGAAATTAAAATCAAATTTAAATAATTAATACCCAATGAAAAAATCACACATCTGTATTTTATCACTGTTTTTCCTCATTTTTATGGGATGTAAAAATGAAGAAAAGCGGGTGGAAAAGTCTGATTTTCAGAATATAGAATTAAAGCAAAAACAGGTCGTTTACCAAGTGTTTACAAGACTATTTGGCAATAAGAACGATACCAATAAACCATGGGGCACCATAGAGGAAAACGGTGTAGGCAAATTTAATGATTTTACCGATAAGGCGTTACAGGAAATTAAAGATTTAGGGGTCACTCATATATGGTACACAGGGGTTCCGCATCATGATGTAATTACAGATTATTCTAAGTTTGGCATTTCTAAGGACGATCCCGATGTGGTTAAAGGGCGGGCAGGATCCCCATATGCGGTAAAGGATTATTACAATGTAAATCCCGATTTGGCCGTAAATGTTGAGAACCGTTTAGAGGAATTTGAAGATTTAATTGAACGATCTAATAAAGCAGGATTAAAGGTTATTATTGATATCGTTCCTAATCATGTAGCAAGAAATTATAAGAGCATCTCTAAACCAGAAAGCGTAAAAGATTTTGGAGAAGATGATGATACATCAGTAGTGTATCACGTTAATAACAACTTTTATTATATTTCTAAAGAGCCTTTTAAAGTTCCAATTTGGGAAGATGGTTATTCGCCATTAGGTGGCGAAAAACATCCGTTATCAGACAGGAAATTTGACGAGAATCCAGCCAAATGGACTGGTAATGGCTCACGATTAAGTCAGCCAAATTTTGGAGATTGGTACGAAACCGTTAAGGTCAATTACGGCATTAGTCCAGATGGTAAAAAGGATTTTGATGAACTGCCAGATGATTTTGCAAATAAAAATCATAAAGCTCATTTTGACTTTTGGAAAGATAAAACGGTTCCCAATTCATGGAAAAAATTTAGGGATATCGCTTTATACTGGACGGATAAAGGTGTGGATGGATTCCGGTATGATATGGCAGAAATGGTGCCGGTAGAGTTTTGGAGTTATATGAATTCATCCATTAAGATGAAAAATCCAGAAGCATTTTTATTGGCTGAAGTTTATAACCCGAGTTTATACAGAGATTATATAAGAAAAGGGAAAATGGACTATTTGTATGATAAAGTTAAGTTGTATGACACTATAAAAAATGTGATGCGAGGATATGGAAAAACAGATCATATTCCGCCTATACAAGAGGGTTTAAAAGATATTGAACATCACATGCTTCACTTTCTTGAAAACCATGATGAGCAACGCATAGCAAGTCCAGATTTTGCAGGAAGTGCCCTAAAAGGAAAACCAGCCATGGTAGTTTCGGCCACAATTAGTACCGCGCCAACCATGATTTATTTTGGTCAGGAACTGGGAGAGCCAGGAGCAGAGGATGCTGGGTTTGGAAAACCAACCCGAACGTCCATATTTGATTACATCGGTGTGCCAACAATTCAACGTTGGATGAATAATGGCGCTTTTGATGGTGGTAGATTATCACAAGAGGAAAAATCTCTACGTGATTTTTACAAACGTCTTTTAAATTTTACCATAAATAGTTCAGCCTTGGCAGGAAATTATGCCGATATCCACCTGTATAACAGAAAGTTCACAAAGGACTATACTGATAAAGTCCTGTCTTATGTCCGCTATAGTAATTCAGAAAAATTAATCATCATTTCAAATTTTGATGCTGAAAAAGGATATGAATTTGAATTGCAGATTCCAAAAGAGATCATCCTATTATGGAATTTGGAGGATAAAGATTTTCAATTATCAGAACAATTATATAACAAGTATAACACCAATTTGAGAGTAGATGAATCCATCGGAAACATTAAAATATCATTAAAACCATTGGAGTCATTCATCTTAAAATTAAATCAATAATCATCGCATATGAAAATATTTCTAAAGGCATTTTCGGTTTTGCTGATACTCGTAAGCTGTAAAGAAAATACAAAACAGCATACGCAAGAATCACAAGATATATCCGCTCAAGAAACCCCTTTTTTGTGGGAAGCAGCGAGTATCTATTTCATGTTGACGGATCGGTTTAATAATGGAGATCCTTCAAATGATGTCAATTTTGAGCGTAACAAAAAAACTGGTAAACTAAGGGGTTTTGAAGGAGGAGATATAAAGGGTGTGATTCAGAAAGTAGAAGAGGGATATTTTACGGATTTAGGGGTGAATGCCATTTGGATGACACCCATTGTTGAGCAAATTCACGGCGGAACAAATGAAGGCACAGGAATAACGTATGGGTTTCATGGCTATTGGACTAAAGACTGGACGGCCTTAGATCCTAATTTTGGCACCAAAGCCGACTTAAAAAAACTTGTGGAAGTGGCACATGTTAAGGGCATCCGTATTGTGCTTGATGCGGTGATAAATCATACAGGACCAGTTACTACAAAAGATCCTGTATGGCCTGAATACTGGGTACGCGTGAGTCCAAAATGTGCATATGATACTTATGAGAATACCATTACATGCACTTTAGTGGATAATCTTCCAGATATAAAAACAGAACGTAATGACACGGTTAGTTTGCCTCCAAGCCTTATTCAAAAATGGAAAAGCGAAGGCCGTTATGAAGAAGAGGTCAATGAATTGGATGCCTTTTTTAGGCGAACGGGGTATCCAAGAGCACCGCGATTTTATATTATTAAATGGCTAACGGATTATATTACAGAGTTTGGTATTGATGGCTATAGAGCAGATACCGTAAAGCATACTGAGGAATATGTATGGCAAGAATTTAAAACTGAATGTGATTATGCATTCTCAAAATGGAAAGCAAACCATCCAGAACGTGTTCTAGATAATAATAATTTTTATCTAGTTGGTGAGGTTTATAATTACAATATTAGTTCGGGAAAGACATTTAATTTTAGTGATAAAGCAGTTAATTATTTTGACAATACGTTTCATAGCTTAATAAATTTCGAATTTAAATACGACGCCACGAAGACTTACGAAACTATTTTTTATAAATATTCAAAAGTGCTTAACACCGATTTAAAAGGCTATGGCACTTTAAACTATTTAAGCTCACATGACGATTCTAGTCCGTTCGACCCAAGTCGGGAAAAATCTTTTGAAACGGCCAATAAGTTATTGTTGTCTCCCGGAACGGCTCAAATTTATTATGGTGATGAATCAGCAAGATCTTTAATTATTGAGGGAACAAAAGGTGATGCCACTTTAAGATCTTTTATGAATTGGGATGATATAGCCAACAATGATGCAACAAAAACGGTCATGGCACATTGGCAAAAACTAGGACAGTTTAGAGCGAAGCATCCTGCGGTTGGCGCTGGTGTCCATCAAATGATTACTCAAAAACCCTATGTGTTTTATCGCAGTTATTCCAAAGGGGATTTTGACGATTTAGTAATTATTGGACTAGATTTAAATAAAGGAAACAAAACGCTGGACATATCACGAGTTTTTAAAAATGGAACGCTGCTGCATGATGCTTATTCCAAGCAAGATGTAGAGGTTAAAGATGGTGAGGTAACCTTAAGCTCTGAATTCACTGTTATGCTTCTTGAAAAAAAATAATGATGAAAAAACTGATTTTACTATTTATTTTGATAACGTCGCTGTCATGCAGTCCTAATGTAAATGAACGATTAGAAGTTAAATCTCCCAATTCTAATATAGTGTTGATGTTCGATGTCGATTCAAAAGGCAAACCCTTTTATAACACGACATTCAATAATCAAACTATTATAGACACGTCCTATTTAGGTTTTAAGCTGATAAATGCGAAGCCTTTAAATGAAGATTTTAAAGTTGTTAACTCGTCATCACGATCATTTAATGAAACTTGGGATATGCCATGGGGAGAGCAATTACATGTAGTTAATCATTATAATGAATTAAAAGTAGAGCTTCAAGAAACCTCTCAAACACATAGAAAGCTAAACATTGTTTTTAGGATTTATGACGATGGCTTAGGTTTTCGATATGAATTCCCAGAACAAGAACAGTTTAAAGAAGTATTAATTAAAGAAGAGAACACGCAGTTTAATTTAACCAAAGACTATGAAACATTCTGGATTCCAGGTGACTGGGATAGTTATGAGCATCTGTATAATACAACGAAGCTTTCAGAAATAAATGCATTAAAATTTGCAAAACACAAAGATTTAGCACAATCTTCTATTCCAGTAAATGCAGTTAATACGCCAGTGACAATGGTTAGTGATAAGGGTGTTCATTTGAGTTTCCATGAGGCCGCTTTAGTTGATTATTCAGGTATGACTTTAATGGTTGATACCGAAAATCTAAGGTTAAAAAGCAACTTAGTGGGTTCAATAAACACCGATTATAAAGTAAAAAGAAGTTTGCCGTTTGAAACGCCTTGGCGAACCATTCAAATTACAGATAATGCACCAGATTTAATTGCATCAAATTTAATAGTGAACTTGAATGAACCCAATGCCTTAGGTGATGTTTCGTGGTTTATACCCATGAAATATACAGGGGTTTGGTGGGAAATGCACTTGGGGAAATCCTCATGGGATTATGGTATGACTTTAGATGCCAATGGAGCTTGGGTAGACACAGGGAAAGCACATGGAAAACACGGAGCAACAACAGAAAACGTTAAGCGATTTATTGATTTTTCAGCAAAAAATAATATAAAGGGCGTATTGGTTGAAGGCTGGAATACGGGATGGGAGCATTGGATTGGTTTTGAAGATAGAGAGGGCGTCTTTGATTTTGTAAGCCCATATCCAGATTATGATTTATATGAGGTCGTACGCTATGGTAAAGAAAAGGGTGTTGATATCATTATGCACCATGAAACCTCTGCGGCTACAGAAACTTATGAAAAACAGCAAGATACGGCCTATGCCTTAATGCAAAGATTGGGAATTCACGCCGTAAAATCAGGTTATGTTGGTAAAATTTTGCCTAAAGGCGAGTATCACCACGGACAATACATGGTAAACCAATATAATAGAGCGGCAATAAAAGCAGCTAAATACCAAATTGCTGTGAATGCCCATGAACCAATAAAAGCTACCGGTTTAAGAAGAACGTATCCTAATATAATTTCACGTGAAGGATTACGAGGTCAAGAATTTAACGCCTGGTCTACAGACGGCGGAAACCCACCTGAACATTTACCAATAGTAGCGTTCACAAGAATGCTTTCAGGTCCCATTGATTTTACTCCAGGGATTTTCAATATTAAATTTAATGAATATAAAGACAGCAATCAGGTAAACAACACTTTAGCACAGCAGTTAGCCCTGTACGTGGTGATTTATAGCCCAATACAAATGGCGGCAGATTTGGTTGAACATTACGAGGCTAACCCAGAACCACTACAATTTATAAAAGATGTTGGTGTAGATTGGGAAAAAACGATAGTTTTGAATGGCGCCGTTGGCGATTACGTAACGATTGCCAGAAAAGAACGTAAAACAGGCGATTGGTTTATTGGCGGTATAACTGATGAAAATGCACGGGTTCTTGATTTAAATTTAGATTTCTTGGATGAAGGGCAAGAATATACAGCAGTTATTTATAAAGATGGAGAAAACGCCCATTGGAACTCTAATCCTTTAGATATTAGTATTGAAACTATTGAGGTTAATAAAACATCTAAACTTAAAGTAAAATTAGCCCCAGGAGGAGGGTTTGCTATGAGTTTAAAGAAATAAAAAGCTCCTCAATAAAACATTGAGAAGCCCTTCAATTTGAGTTAGTCACTTATTTAATTTATTCAGAACCACTGAACTTGCTATAAACCAGACTAGCAAGAATACCCATAATAATATAGAATACTATATAAATAATGGCGTTTATAATGGTGCCAGATAAATCCAATAGATTAGAAGTCGCGTGATCAATTAATCCGCCACCAAGCCCAATTAATAGGGCTAACCATATTCCAAATTGCGCACCATGTGACACATTGTGTGTGCCTCTTGCCCATTTTGAATATATGGTGGAGAAAGCAAACCCACCAATCAGGCACCCAATTCCAAGTATTACCATATTCGGCATGTCTCTCATAAGACCAGCAATTAAGGTGTGGTCTTCTAGCATGGGCTCACCTATTAAGCCCCATAGCAACCAGCCACCTAAAAAGCCCCAAAGCGCAGTTACAAGCGTTGCGATTAAATTAGTTTTTGAAAACATATTGATAGTTTAGTTATTGATTATACGGTTAAAATTATTCTAAATTATCATATTCATAAATAAATCATAAAATAATTACGAACAATTTAATATGTAATTAAGTTAATAACTCTCCGACCAATAGTAATTATTACTATTTTTATAACATTAAAAAAAGAATTTCCAAAAAATGTACAATCTGCAAGAATCGCCCATGCAAATTTCCATAAGTTTTAATAAACTTATGGAGCATTATGAGGCTATGGCAAAAGGTAATAACCAGTTTGCTGCTATCAAGGCGCAACATATTTTAGATGTACAAAAACCTTATCCTGTTCTTAGGGATGGGTTTTCAGATTTTTCCTTGTTGGAAAAATATAAAGAAGAAATTGGTGTTATTCTTCAAGACACGTTTAGTCCAGTATTAACCAATAATGAAATTAAGGCAGCGTCTGCACCTTTTCAAAATATTATTTTTAATAGTTCAGAACGATTTAAAAATATTATTAAAGCAGCTGGAGATGACTTTGAGTTGCAGATAAAAAACATGCCCGAAGATGACACCTATATTATTGCATGTGGTATTATCTTAAACTTCTGCTATGGGTACAATCTTAATTTTAAACGGCCTTTCTATTACGAAATACCAGATGCAAATGGTGTGACAAGGTTTTATAAAATTCTTTATAATGCCGACTTTACTGAAATAATCCCTACTGAAAAAGCTATTAAAATCACTAAAGAGGATTATGATGAATTGATTGATGATTTTGAAAACATTGAGCTGTGGAAAGAAAAATTTCCACCAAATAGTTATATTTTTAAAGGATTTGTGATTTCTAATATATTCGATATTACCGATGATCAGTCTATTTCGAATATAAAATCGAACCTCATTGGAGAAAACAAGCATAAGGACCAAAACTTTATAAATAATTTCCAGGAAGTGTTTCGATCGCTTTTCGGAATCAAGGATCTTCGTGTTGGCTTTTCAATTTATAATCAAGAGGATGATGTTTTTGAGCACGTTTATGGCGAGGGCATGATTAGTTTTCTGTTAAATGGATTAGAAAATGTGGATTGTAATCAGGCATTGTGCGGTTGGTCATATGATAGATTATTGAAAGAGAATAAATACTTTTCAATTTCAGATGTTGACAAATCCTTTACTAGGTCAAAAGGTAAAGCACCACATATTAAAGCGCTACAAGAACAGGGTATTAAGAGTGCTATTTTTGCCCCTATAGCCAATGACAAAGGGCTAATGGGGATTTTAGAGATAGTCTCTCAGGAGCCTAAAGTACTCAATAGTATTAATGCAGTGAAGTTAGTTGATGTGATGCCATTTATCGTATCGGCCGTAGAGCGCTCAAAGAACGAAGAAAAAAATTTAATACGGTCCATAATACAACAGGAATGTACATCTATACACCCAAGTGTGTCTTGGAAATTTGAAAAAGCTGCCAAACAGTTTATTATAGATAGAGACCATCTAGGCGATAAAAAAGCGTCTTTTAAAAATATTGTTTTTAAAGATGTGTATCCTTTATTTGGACAAATTGATGTTAAAGGCTCTTCTGAAGCTAGGAATCTAGCCACTCAAAAAGATTTAGCTTTGCAGTTGTCGGTTATTGAAAAGATTATTAAAAAAATTTCAAAAGAAGATAAATTGCCAATTTATGACCAGATTAGATTTCAAATTGAAAATTTCAATGCAGAACTGGCAGATGATTTTAAAGTAAGTAGTGAACACCTTTTAACTGGGTTTTTTAAACAAGAGATTAAACCACTGTTTAAATTCCTTTTAGAAAAAAATACCATTGTAAAAGACGATATAACAGACTATTTCAATAAAATTGATGCCGATTTGGATTTAATTTATTTCTATAGAAAACATTACGATGACACGATTGCACTAATAAATAAAAACATGTCAGGCGTGTTAGATGAAAAGCAGGTAGAAGTCCAAGCCATGTATCCACATTTTTTTGAACGTTTTAAAACGGACGGGGTAGAGCATAATATGTACATTGGTGAATCTATCACCAAAGAGCATAGTTTTAATCCTATTTATTTATATAATTTGAGGCTCTGGCAATTACAAGTGATGTGTGAAATGGAAAATCATTTCTATCAGAATCAAAGTGATTATCCAATAAGTTTAGACGTGGCGTCTATGATTCTAGTATTCAACCAACCCTTGTCTATTAGGTTTAGAATGGATGAAAAACAATTTGATGTAGACGGTACGTATAATGCCAGATATGAAGTGGTTAAAAAGCGTGTGGATAAAGCTTTGATAAAAGGAACGGAAGAACGAATTACCACCAAGGGAAAAATCAGTATAATTTACTCCCAAAAAGAAGACGAAATGGAATACTTAAAATATGTGAAATTTCTTCAGTCAAAAAATATGTTGGCCGATGATATAGAGTTATTGGAGTTACAGGATTTACAGGGCGTTACTGGGCTTAAGGCCATTCGCATAGGTCTAATTTATGAAACTAATATTGGCGAAGAAAAATCGTTTTACACTTACAGTGACTTAATGAAGACCTTAAAGGCCTAATTAACCTAATCTATAAGTTTTATTAAGTTCTGGTGTCACCACATCTATTTGCATGGATGTGGGATCTGTTGGTAACACATCTTTTAATTCTGCTCCAGGATGAGTTTTTAATGCCACTCCAAATGCGATTACAGAAACAATCATGCCTGTCATGAAAATGGTGTACGTTACTCTAAGAATACGATATTTTCGTTCTAACACTTTACCAAGAAAATATAAATCCTTAGTTAGACTACTATAGACGTAATCTTTATCTTTTATCAATTCATTGACTGCCCATTCATATTCCTTGAGTTCCATTTTATGAAAATTACCAAAGAACGTCAGGTTCACATCTTTATTGGCAACATCTTCTTTGGTGAACTCCCCACTTGTAACATTGGGTCTTGTCGCAATAATAGATAATACCATAGAGATAACACAGGACAGTGTAAAAATGGCTGTAGGGTAAATCAAATAGGCATTAGTGTCTAATTTTGAAATAAGGTTGGCCAATACCAACGAAATGATAATGGCATTTACAGACAGTAATATATTGGCTTTGGTGTCTGCAATATCACTTAACTTTATATGATTTCTTAAAGCCACTCTATAAAACGTTTGAATCCCACGCTCAGGACTTGCGTTTTTGTATTGTGCTTTAAATTTGGCCTTCATCTCCTCTGTCTTCATTTTGCTCTTTGCCTTTTTCTTGGTTTTTATAAGTTTAGATAAATTCTTTTCCTTTCGAGGTTGCCAATTTTTCAAAGCATAATCTGTATAAAATTCATGCTTCTTAGAAAGAACTTTTATATTCTCATCAAGCCATTCAGAAGGCGAATAGGTTTTAATCCCCTGTATTTCTAATTCTTTTCTTAAGAATTCGCTTGCCTCTGGAAAGTATTTTTTTCCAAAATGAGAAGCATCAGCATCTCTAATAATTTTACCCAAATGTGTACTAGGAGAGTCTTTAAACTTGGTTTCCATAATACATTTTTCAACCTCATTAATGGTGGCTTCCTCAACTTTGTTTTCTTTTAAAAAGTCATCTGCAATTTTTACACTTTCCTCTTCATGTCCATCTCTAACTTTAGTATATCCAGTATCATGAAGTAGAGCAGCAAGTTGTAGAACTAGTGCATCATGCTCATTAATATCGCTATTTTCGATAATCTCTCTAGTACTTTTTAAAACACGTTCGGTATGTGTATGATTGTGATAAAGAAAGGTGTTATCCAAATCGTTTTTAAATAAATCAAAGACAAACTTTTCGGTTTTTTCAATAATATTAGACATGCTGAAGATTTTTTAAAAATTGTAATGCAAAATACAGAAAAATTAGTCACAAATATTAACCTTATCAAAATTAAAAGTAGTTGTAACCAAATATTTCAATATTTAGGTTTTCGTTGTATCTTAGAAACCTGAGATTATCGAGGTAAATATTTAACCGAATGAAGTAAACATACCGTAAGATTGCTTTATCTTTATTTTTTTAAAAGACAACTAAATGAAACATATTATTAAATATTTTACAGGCATTTTACTAATTGTTCTAATCCATTCTTGTGCTACCTATGAACCACAATATGCCAATGAAGAAGACAAGCAGAATATATTCCCTGAAAAAGAAATTGATAAAACATTTTATTTAATTGGAGACGCTGGTTTATCACCACAAGACGGTATGTCATTAGCACTAACAGCTTTTAATAAACATATTGAAGGCAAGAAAACAAAAAATGACTACACGCTTTTTTTAGGGGACAATATTTATCCTGCTGGATTACCAGACAAAGGAGAAGAGGGAAGGTCCAGTGCGGAAAATGCATTAGAGGCACAAGCAAAATCTGTTAAAGGCTTTAAGGGAGAAACCATTTTTATTCCAGGGAATCACGATTGGTACGCAGGCGGATTAAAAGGATTAAAGCGTGAAGAAAAATATGTTGATGATTTATTGGGAAAAAACACATTTCAACCCGAAGATGGCTGCCCGCTTAAAAGTATTGATGTTAGTGAAACCATACAATTAATTATTATTGACACCCAATGGTATTTAGAAAATTGGAATCAGCATCCAACTATGAACGACGAGTGCGAAATTAAAACCAGAGCACGGTTTTTTGAAGAAATAGAAGGTGAATTAAAAAAGGCACAAAATAAAACGACCGTTTTTGCCATGCATCACCCCATGTATACCAATGGTTCGCATGGTGGTAAATATGCTTTGAAAAAACATTTGTACCCGTTTCAGAGTAAAACGCCACTTCCAGGAATTGCATCGTTTATAACACAACTTAGGACCCAAGGTGGTGTCTCCATTCAAGATCGATATAACGAAAGTTACCATGAATTAATGAGTCGTTTAGAAACCATGACTTTTGGTGCTGATAATATTGTATTCGTTTCGGGGCATGAGCATACCTTGCAGTACATAGAAAATAAAGGCATTAAGCAAATTGTTTCAGGTTCTGGTGCTAAGGCGTCTTTTGCGGAGTTGAGTGATAACGGCTTGTTTTCATCAGGAGAACAAGGTTTTGTGGAGCTTACTATCTTTAAGGACGGAAGCAGTTGGGTAAAATATTTTGGTGAGGAAAATGGCGAACCTAAATTATTATTTCAAAAAGAGGTTTATCCTCCAACTGAGTATTTTGATGTTTCGCATTTACCAAATGCCTTTCCACAAGAAGTTGAAGTGTCTATTTATTCAGAGGAAGAAACTGAGAAAACAGATTTTTTTAAATCGGTTTGGGGTGATCGTTACAGAGAGGTCTATGGCACCAAGATAAAAGCAAAAGTAGCAACCATCGACACGTTATACGGTGGCTTGGAAGTGGTAAGAAAGGGTGGTGGCCACCAAACACGTTCACTGCGTTTAATAACAAAAGACGGAAAGGAATTAAATATGAGGGCACTCAGAAAAAGTGCGACACAGTATCTGCAGTCCGTTATTTTTAAAGACACCTATATTCAGGATGACTTTGAAAAAACAGCTATAGAAAGTTTAATTTTAGACTTTTATACGGCAGCACATCCCTATGCATTTAGTGTAGTTCCAGATTTATCGGATGCCGCTAAGATTTATCATACCAATCCAAAACTATATTATATCCCAAAGCATAAAGCACTAGGGGATTATAACACGGAATATGGCGGGGAGCTGTATATGATTGAAGAACGCCCGGAAGAAGCTTATACAAATGAAAGGAACTTTGGTTACGCCGATGATATTGAAAGTACGCATGATATTATTGAAAAAAGTCGCGAAGATGAAAAATATAAAATCGATGAAAATGCCTTTGTAAGGGCAAGATTATTTGATATGCTTATAGGGGATTGGGACAGACACCAGGATCAATGGCGTTGGGCACAGTTTGATATGGAAAATGGAGACAAGTATTTTAGACCTATTCCTAGAGACCGAGATCAAGTTTTTTCAAATTTTGATGGCGCTTTATTGGGGATTATGAAAATTATTTCTGGTTCTACAAAACAACTTCAAGTTTATGACGAAGAGCTAAAAGATATTGAATGGATGAACAGTGCTGGTATTAAACTAGATCGTGTTATGGTTCAGCAAGCCGATAAAGAAACATGGTTAAAGCACGCCAAGTTTCTTCAAGAAAATGTAACTGATGACGTTATTGACAAGGCCTTTTTAAAAGTACCTGAAGAAGTACGAGACGAAACACTTCAAGAAATAAAAGAAAAGCTTAAAGGTAGGCGTGGAAACCTTCAAGACATTGCAACTCGCTATTATAATTACTTAAATGAACTTGTGATATTAACAGGAACTGATAAAGACGATTATATCGAGGTTACACGAGTAGGTGATAAAGAAACCAATATTAAAATTTCTAGAATTAAAGATGGTGAGAAAGGGGAAGTTATCGTTGATAAGACCTTCAATAAAGACATCACAAAGGAAATCTGGATTTATGGATTAGATGACAAAGATGTTTTTGAAGTCACTGGACAAGCGAACAATTTAATTTTTACAAGACTTATAGGGGGTCAGGAAAATGACACCTATATTATAAAAAACGGTAGACGCATAAAGGTGTATGACCATGAAAGTAAAAAGAATACCGTTCAAGAAAACAATGGTGCTAAAATTAGAATGACCGATGTGTACAACTTGAATCTGTTTGACTTTAATAAAAACATTGTAAGAAATGGCGTTATTACACCGGCCATTGGGTTTAATCCAGACGATGGCTTTTTATTAGGGCTGTCCATGGTTAAAACAACCAATGGGTTTCAGCGAAATCCATTTTCCCAACAACATAGATTTAAAGGTGGATATTATTTTGCAACCAAAGGCTTCTCCTTAAATTATGATGGCGAATTTGCTAACATCATGAATGACTGGAATTTACACATCGGCGGACAATTTACCACCGAAAATTTCACGAATAACTTTTTTGGCTATGGTAATGAAACGGTGAACAATGATGATGAATTAGATTTAGATTACAACAGGGTTAAAACAAGTATCCTTGCAGCCAAGGTTGGGATTCTTAAAAAAGGGAGCTTTGGTAGTGATTATGGCTTTAGAGTCTTATTAGAAGGTATTAAAATTGATGAAACACCAGACAGATTTATCTCTACTTTCATGCCGTTAACTAATGAGGAGTTTTATGAAAGACGTTTCTTTGGGGCTATTGAGTCAGAATTTAATTATGCCAGTTTTGATAATGCCATAAACCCAGCTAAGGGGATGACCTTTCTTTTAACCATTGGTGGTAAAACCGAGTTTAAGGAAACTAAAAATACCTATGGTTATTTAAATTCTAACCTTGGCTTTTATAATTCTTTGTCTACAAACAAACAATTAGTTCTAAAAACAGATGTTAGAACTCAAATACGCGTCGGTGATGACTTGTTATTTTATCAAGCGGCAAATATTGGAGGCAAGAACGGGTTAAGAGGGTTTAGGACTGAACGCTTCACAGGTAGAAATTCATTTGTGGGAAGTGCAGATGTGCGTTATAGTTTCCCATCTTTTAAAACAAATACACTGCCGTTGCAAATTGGGATTTTTACTGGTTTTGATGTAGGTAGAGTATGGGTAAAAAATGATCCTTCTAAAAAATGGCACAACGATTATGGAGGTGGTTTTTGGGTAACTGCCGCAGAGAGTTTATCAGGGACATTCAACTTTTTTAATAGTGAAGAAGGTTTAAGGTTCTCGTTTGGATTTGGTCTTGATTTCTAATACTGTAAAATTGGCCATTTACTTTTTTAACCTATTAAATTTATGAAAGGAAATTTCCATAAGGTTTTTGATTATATTTTTAAGTTGGAAAGTAAAATAGCTTTTTATCCAACTCTTATAAGTTTGGCAGGTTTTCTGTTTGCCTTCTTTATGTATTATATTGAAAATCTCGATGTATCAAAGTATCTCGTTGAAAATGTACCGTGGCTCGTCATAAATAATGTCGATACCGCTAGAATTATACTAGCAACCTTTGTTGCAGGTCTTATCTCTATCATGGTTTTTAGTTTTTCTATGGTAATGATTTTACTCAGTCAAGCATCAAGCAATTTTTCACCTAGAGTTTTACCGGGTCTTATCTCCAACAGAAGACACCAAATTATTTTGGGAATCTACAACTCCTGTTTGTTGTATTGTATATTTACGTTAATAGCCATCGAACCCACTGGAGATAAATACCAGCTCCCCGGATTTTCTGTGCTGTTGGCCATTGTTTTTATGACACTTTGCCTGGGCGCTTTTATATATTTTATCCATTCCATATCCCAAGAAATCCAAATCAATAATATTATGAGTGCTATCTTTAATAAGGCTAAAGGTAGACTTAATAGGTTGATTGAATCTGAAAAGGATACCTCTGCAAAATTTCCAGATGCTTCGAATTGGCAGGTTATAAAATCGCCAACTTCTGGCTATCTTGAAGACATAAGTTTATTGACCATTTATAATGAAATATCTCAGAATGATATAAAAGCAGATATTTTAGTTTATAAGGGCGATTATATTTTTAAGGACGCTCCGCTACTAAATATCGAGAAAAAATTAGACGAAGAAGCCACTAATAATTTGCTGTCTGCCTTTGATTTTTCAAAGAGTGAATTGATAGAAGACAATTATGTATTGGCATTTAAACAAACTACCGAAATTACAGTAAAAGCGATGTCACCAGGTATTAATGATCCTGGAACTGCCGTAAATGCTATAGATTATCTTACCGAGCTTTTTCTATTGCGCATGCAAAAAAAGGATACGAGTTATTATTACGATGCATCTGGAGTGGCTTGGATTCATATTAAGAGTGTCGATTTTAAAACCTTGCTCTACACGGTCATGGCATCGTTAAGAACGTATTGCAAGCACGATGTCATTATAGTTCAGAAATTGTTTGGCATGCTAAAGTATTTGCTGAATTGTGCCGACTGTATTAATAATACTTATAAAGAAAGTGTCAAGGTAGAAGTAGAAAGCCTTTACCAAGATGCTTCAAGCGCTATCGAAAATGAAAACGATTTGGCACTGATTAAAGCTTCAATGGATACTTTTGTAGTATAAATTTTCTTCTAACATGATGGTGGGTCAATTAACTACAGGGCAAACTCACACTTTTTTCAGCCATTTTGTTTACTTAAAAACACACTTAATTATCTGATATTTAGTTAGATAGCTGTTGTTTTTCATTTTAAATTATTGTATATTATACTGATAATCAATAATTTAAGTGTTTTAAAAACAATGAACAAATTCAAGTCTATATTCAGTAAGATAAACGATCCTAGAAGCGATATAAACAAGCTTCATAACTTAGAAGACATCCTTCTTATTGGTATAATTAGTGTGATTTGTGCGGCAGATTCATGGAAAGATATGGAAACTTATGCCAAAGCAAAAGTAGATTTTTTGCGTTCATTTCTTGATTTGCCAAATGGTACGCCCTCTGATGACACCTTTAACCGAGTGTTCTCTTCCATTGATTCAGAACAATTTGAAACCTGTTTTATAGATTGGGTCTCTAATTTGATTGATATAACGGCTGGCGAGGTTATTCCCATTGATGGTAAAACCTTGAGAGGTGCTAAATCTAATGGTAAGAAATCCCCTTTTCACATGGTAAGTGCTTGGGCAAGCAAAAACAATATGGTTTTAGGACAGGTCAAGGTTTCTGAAAAATCCAATGAAATTACGGCCATACCAAAACTACTGGAACTAATTACTGTAAAAGGATGTGTAGTTACCATTGATGCCATGGGCTGTCAAAAGGCTATTGCAGAAACTATTATTAAACAAGAAGCAGATTACATCTTAGCTGTAAAAGAAAACCAAAAGCAATTGCATCAAGATATTCTAGACGAATTTCGCTTTGGCAAGACTATAGATAGCCATACCGATGAAGATCTGGGACACGGCAGGATAGAAACACGAAAATGTAGTGTTATCAATGACTTTAAATTTATTGAAGACCAAGATAAATGGACAGGGCTGGAAAGTATAGTAAAAGTAGAAAGTATTAGAGAATTTAAAAACTCCGACAAGCCAACAGAAACAGCTACAAGATATTATATATCAAGTGTGAAAACAGATGCAAAAGCACTACAGAAAATGATACGCTTACATTGGGGAATTGAAAACAAACTACATTGGGTACTCGATGTGGCTTTCTCTGAAGACGCCTCAAGAAAAAGAGCTGGTAATGCTGCCCAAAATTTCTCTATACTAAGCAAAATTGCACTAAACTTGCTAAGAAAAGATAAACAAACCAAGCAAGGACTAAAAGGAAAAAGGCTAAAAGCGGCTTACAATAACAACTATCTTATTAAGATCTTAGGAATAAAAGTGTGAGTTTGCCCTGCAATTAACTACAGAATCCACATGACTTTATTTTTTATCTATACTAATTCTTTTTAAGTAATTATGTCTACGTAATGTAAGAAGGTCTTTTCAGAATTACAATTACAAAGAAAGTAATACAACAATGACTATACGGTTTAATGGAAATGTCATAAATTGCCTTCTGTTAAAAATTTGATTGTCACAAAAGTTGGATACGTCCATTTTATCACTTATAATGGTATTGAACTCATCTTGACTTTTTGTGTTTAACCGAATCCGATGGCTATCGGGAGAGATGAAATTTGTCCAGATTAGGCACTTTTTGAAAGCCATAGCATCGCTACGGATAAAAAAAGCAACGAAATATGGGTAGATTTCGGCCATTTTTTAGGAAATAGAAAAAGTCAAGATGAGTTCATTGTAATTCTAACAAATAACAGTGAACTGGTTTAAACTTTTTGGATTATAGCGAAAATTAGACATTTTGTGACCAGTTGAAGGCTTTTATTTGTTGCATAGCATCGCTACGGAACTAAAAAAAGGCGAAAAATGGGTGCAAAAGGACCATTTTTTAGTCAATCATAAAAATTTAAACCAGTCACTATAAAAACGCCTTTAGTTTTAATAAAATCTAGGATATAGTTTAAAATATATGACTACAGTAAACGATTTATTAAATCTTTTAGTTTTAGAAAAAACTAATGAGAATGAATTTAATGGTATTAGTAAATCCGTTGGCAGCCCCATAGTGTTTGGAGGCCAGGTTTTAGCGCAAGCTATAAACGCAGCCAGTAGAACGATTACTAACAAACGGGTCCTACATTCAATGCATTCGTATTTTTTAGAAGCTGGCGATTTAGAATGTCCAATTACTTATAACGTGAGTGTGGTGCGAGATGGCGGGAGTTTTTCAGTACGTAGGGTTACAGCGCATCAAAAAGGGAATACCATATTTATACTATCGGCGTCTTTTCATAAGCCAGAGATGGGATATGATCATCAAATTGAAATGAAACCAAATTTAAAGCAACCAGAAGACTTATTAAGTTGGACTGATATGCTCAGGAAATATGGCAATATCATACCAAAAGGACTCAAGGCATTTTTTGAAATAGAACGCCCTGTAGATTTTAAACCAGCTGAGTTTGTAAATCCTTTGGAGAAAAAAAATTTACCACCTTATTATGATGTTTGGTTTAAACTTAAAGGCAACATGACTGATTTAGATTTAGCAACTAAACAACAAATTTTAACCTACGTTTCAGATTATAATATTTTGGTATCTGCCCTTAACCCACATGCCAGTATAGCCCACTGGGGAAACACACAGACCGCAAGTTTAGATCATTCCATGTGGTATTTTAGAGAATTTGATTTCAGTGATTGGCTGCTTTTTTCAATGGAATCTCCAAGTACTTCAAGTGCAAGAGGCTTTGCCAGAGGGAATATTTTTACTAGAGATGGAAAACTAATAGCATCTGTAACACAAGAAGGTTTAATGCGACCGAAAAATTAAGTATGAATAAAATTTTAAAAATTGGACATCGAGGAGCAAAAGGACACATTACTGAAAATACGTTGGAGTCCATTCAAAAAGCTTTAGATTTAGGAGTTGACGGCGTAGAAATAGATGTGCATTTATGCGCCTCTGGAGAATTGGTTGTTTTTCATGACTTTACTTTAGATAGAATGACTAATGGCAGTGGCGAAGTAGCAAAACATACACTCAATGAGTTAAAAAAGGTTAAGGTTAAAGGGAATTATAAAATCCCAACATTATCTCAAGTATTGGCTTTTGTTGATAAAAGATGTCTGATTAATATTGAATTAAAAGGACAAAACACAGCTAAAGAAGCATGCAGGCTAATAAAATTCTACATTGATAAGAAAGGCTTGGGGTATGATGATATTTTAGTATCCAGTTACCAACCAACTTTATTAGAGACCGTATATAATTTGAATAAGAATATCCCATTAGGCGTTCTTACCCATACAAATTTGGAAGAAGCCGTTGCTCTCGCTCAAAAAGTAAAAGCACGTACTATCCACCCAGACCATACCATGTTGAGTAAAGATATTGTAGAGGAGTTGCAGAAGGATTACAAAGTGTTTACTTATACGGTTAACAATTTGAAGCCTATTGCACGTATGAAAGAATATGGGGTAGACGCTATTATTTCCGATTTTCCTAATAGATTATGATCAAAAGGGATGTTATTATTGTTGGCGGAGGAGCGGCAGGTTTTTTTGCAGCCATCAATATAGCAGAACAAAATCCAGAATTGAAAGTTGCTATTCTAGAGCGTGGAAAAGAGGTGCTTGCCAAAGTTAAAGTATCGGGTGGGGGCCGTTGTAATGTGACACACGCCGAATTTGTGCCTTCAGACTTGGTATTGAATTACCCCCGTGGTGAAAAGGAATTACTAGGCCCTTTCCATCAATTTATGACGGGTGATACTATGGAATGGTTTGAAAAACGCGGTGTGACATTAAAGATTGAAGATGATGGGCGAATGTTTCCTGTTTCCAATTCATCACAAACCATTATTGATTGTTTTTTAAATGAAGCCGAAAAGTATAGTGTAGAGATCTTCTACAATCATTCAGTAAAATCACTTAAAAAGATAGATGAATTATTTCAGATTGAAACTTCCCAGGAACATTTTTCATCAGAAAAAACATTAATGGCAACTGGGAGTAATCCAAAAATATGGAAGCTTTTGGAAGCTTTAGGCCACACGGTTTCCCAACCTGTACCATCCTTGTTTACTTTCAATGTAAAAGATGATCGTATTAAAGATATTCCAGGTGTTGTGGCTTTAAATGTTGAGGTAAAAGTTGTAAATACCGATTTATGCAGTGAAGGGCCATTGCTTATTACACATTGGGGATTTAGCGCACCAGCTATATTAAAACTTTCCGCTTTTGGAGCCTTAGATCTGGCAAAACGAGATTATAAATTTCAAATAGAAGTGAATTTTATAAGACAAACCTTTGATGACTGTTTGGAATGTTTAAAAGCATCAAAAAAAGATTTGGCTAAAAAGACGGTATTTAAATCTACACATTTTGAATTACCAAAACGCCTTTGGCATCAATTGGTTTTAGCTTCAGGAATTGACGAGCAAACACGTTGGGCAGATTTAAACAAACAGCAATTAGAAGCATTAACAAGTCAGTTAACCCAAGCCATTTTTAATGTAGATGGTAAAAGTACCTTTAAAGAAGAATTTGTAACTGCTGGCGGGGTAAATCTTAAAGAAATCAATTTTAAAACCTTTGAAAGTAAACGAATTAAGAATCTATATTTTGCAGGGGAAGTATTAAATATCGATGCCGTTACTGGAGGATTTAATTTTCAAAATGCATGGACCGGAGGCTACATTGCAGCAAAGGCTATTTCGAAATAATTTATATGTCAGACTGTTGGATGTCAGTAATATATTTTTTATATATTTGATATATATAATGTATATACTATGGAAAAAACAAAGAAACTCATAGAATTAGACGATAAAGCCATTGCTATTTTAGAAAAACAGGCAAAACTTCAAAAACGATCTTTAAAAAATTATATTGAATTTACTTTAGAAGATATCGCTTTACGATACAGCGAGCCTTCAGAAGCGTATAAAGCGATGATGGATGACATGATTAGAAAAGATGACGAAGGAACTTTAAAAACACATCCTTGGGAAGATATCAAAGCGCAATATGGCAGATAGGCATATTGAATTTTCTGAGGAAGCACGAATTGAATTTTATAAAGCCAAATGCTTTATGGAGTTTACAGGTAAGGAAGATGAATTTTGGGGAGACATTGAGAGACAGTTAAATTTAATTGTTGACTATCCTGAAGCTTTTCAAGTACGCTATAAAAATATTCGTATCATTCCATTCCTTTAGAAAAATTTAATTATTCTATGCACTATCTTATAAAACCGTACGGCGTGTTGGTGTATAGATTTCTTAACCAAAAACAAGGATTTTAATGCAAACCTACATAGCGCTGTTAAGAGGGATAAACGTTAGCGGACATAAAAAAATACCGATGGCCGATTTAAGAACCTTACTCTCAGAATCTGGTCTAAAAAACGTACAGACCTACATTCAAAGTGGCAATCTCATATTTGAATCATCCGAAGAAAACATTCAAAATTTAGAATTGAACATACACGAAGCAATTAAATCGAATTTCGGTTTTGAAGTGCCAGTTTTAGTGAAAACGCCAGGGGAACTTAAAAAAATTTTTGATGACTGCCCTTTTTCAGAAGAAAAAAAACAACACAGTTATTTCTCATTATTATATTCAATCCCAGAAGAAATAGCAGTCCAGGAAATTTCAAAAATGTCACATCCCAACGAAGAATTTATTATAACAGACCGATGTATTTATTTCTATTCCTCAATAGGCTACGGCAGAACAAAGTATAATAATAATTATTTTGAACGAAAACTAAAAACTACAGCGACAGCGAGAAACTACAAGACAATGCTAAAGTTGCTATCTTTGTCAACTGAAATATAACAAATGACAGAACAAGAGTTTATTCCAAATACGTATACCTATACTCTAGAAAATGGATCTTTTAAATGGTCATCACCAAGTAATATAGCGCTTGTTAAATACTGGGGAAAAAAGGAAGATCAAATTCCAGAAAATCCATCTATTAGCTTTACGCTGAATGATTGTAAAACTATTACGACTTTGAGTTTTGTTAAAAGAGAAGTGAGTGATTCCTTTTCTTTTGATGTATTTTTAGAAGGCCAAAGGAAGGATGATTTCAAACCGAAAATTGAAACGTTTTTCAAGCGTATTGAGAACTATTTACCATTTTTGAAAGCGTATCATTTTACAATTGAAACGTCCAATACATTTCCACACAGTTCTGGAATTGCATCCTCTGCATCAGGTATGAGCGCATTGGCCTTATGCCTTATGAGCATTGAAAACGTTCTAAGCGATGAGATTATTACTGATGGATTTTTTATAAAGAAAGCCTCGTTTTTGGCACGCTTAGGTTCTGGTAGTGCCTGCCGCAGTCTAGAAGGAGCGTTAATTGTATGGGGCGAAAATAAAACTATTGAAGAGAGTAGCGACCTATTTGGTGTAAAATTTCCATTTCAAGTTCATCCGGATTTTAGGAATTACCAGGATACCATTTTATTGGTTGATAAAGGCGAGAAGCAAGTGAGTAGTACGGTTGGTCATAGTTTAATGCATAATCATCCCTTTGCCCAAGAACGTTTTAAGCAAGCGCATACCAACCTATCAAAACTAACTGAGATTTTACAAGAAGGAAATCTCGATGAATTTGTTGCATTGGTAGAAAGTGAGGCCCTAACTTTGCACGCTATGATGATGACGAGCATGCCATACTTTATATTAATGAAACCAAACACCGTAGAAATAATCAATAAAATCTGGAGTTTTAGGCAGGAAACCGGTTCAAAAGTTTGTTTTACTTTAGATGCTGGTGCAAATGTACATGTATTGTATCCTGAAAAAGAAACCGACAAAGTGTTGAAATTCATTAAGAATGAATTAGTTGCATATTGCCAAAACGGGCATTATATTTGCGATAAAATTGGTAATGGAGCAAAACAATTGTAACTTTATAACTCTAAATCTAGGTTAAAGAATGAAAGGACCTCTTTTTTATTCAAAAATATTACTCTTTGGTGAATACGGTATCATTAAAGATTCCAAAGGTTTATCTATCCCTTATAATTTTTATAATGGTGCTTTAAAAACGGATGAAAATCCAAGTGAAAGCGCTATGGCTTCGAACGAAAGCTTAAAACGTTTTGTTGATTATTTAGAAAGTATAGATAGGGATTTGGTTGTTTTTGATACACAAAGCCTAAGTGATGATGTTGATAGAGGCATGTATTTTGATTCTTCAATTCCACAAGGCTACGGGGTTGGAAGTAGTGGGGCATTAGTTGCTGCTATTTACGATAAATATGCACAAAATAAGATTACGGTTCTTGAAAACCTGACACGTGAAAAGCTCTTAAAACTGAAAACCATTTTTTCTGAAATGGAGTCTTTCTTTCATGGTAAGTCTTCAGGCTTAGATCCATTAAACAGTTATTTAAGTATTCCCATATTAATCAATTCAAAAGATCATATTGAAGCCACGGGCATACCTTCTCAAAATACAGAAGGTAAAAATGCCGTGTTCTTATTGGATAGCGGAATTATTGGTGAAACAGCACCAATGGTAGGTATTTTTATGGAGAATATGAAACAGGAAGGCTTTCGAAGTATGTTGAAGAACCAATTTATTAAACATACCGATGCCTGTGTTGAAGATTTTCTAAAAGGGGACGTAAAGTCCTTGTTTAAAAACACCAAACGACTTTCGAAAGTGGTGCTAAACCATTTTAAGCCTATGATTCCACATCAATTTCATGATTTATGGAAAAAAGGCATTGAAACAAATGCTTACTATTTAAAGCTTTGTGGCTCTGGTGGCGGTGGTTATATACTTGGTTTTACAGAGAATATTGAAAACGCAAAATTAGCTCTTAAGGATCATAAATTGGAAGTGGTTTACAGCTTCTAAACTTCATTTAATGTCATTCTGTCCCGATAGCTATCGGGATTGTTTTAGGATGTCACCAAATACTTATTCGATGTTATCTAGAAAACAGAAACACATTCTACTTAAATTTTTCAGTTTGTTTTCTGTTGTCCGAGGCTATAATATTCTGGTCATTGTCATTGCGCAGTATTTAGCATCGGTGTATATCATGGCGCACGACAAACCTCTAAAATCCGTTTTATTTGACGCTAACCTTTTTATGTTGGTGCTAGCTTCGGCTGTTACTATTGCTGCTGGTTATATTATTAATAATTTTTATGATTCAGAGAAGGATTTAATCAATAAACCTTATAAGTCCAGATTAGACCGTTTGGTGAGTCAGAACACGAAACTGTCTTTTTACTTTGTTCTTAATTTTATGGCAGTCATCATGGTTAGTTATGTATCCTTCAAAGCTGTTGTTTTTTTTTCTATCTATATTTTTGGAATTTGGTTTTATTCACACCGATTAAAAAAGATGCCCTTTATTGGTAACCTAACATCAGCTGTCTTGACCATCACGCCATTCTTTGCCATTTTTATGTATTATAAAAATTTTGAAACGGTCATTTTTGTACATGCAATTTTTCTGTTTTTAATTATTTCTATGCGGGAACTGACAAAAGATCTAGAAAATATTATAGGGGACTTAGCACAGAATTATAGAACCATTCCAATCGTTTATGGCGAAACGGCTTCAAAGGTTATGCTCACCATATTATCCATTTTAACACTGATCCCAACCTACTTATTACTGTACCGTTTTGAGGTAGGGCACATGTATATTTACTTTTATCTTAGCTTAGGCTTATTGGCCGTGTTTATGATTTTACTTTGGAAATCTAAAACTAAAACAGACTATTTAATACTTCATAATATCCTCAAATTTATCATTGTAGCCGGTGTATTTTGTATTGTATTAATCAATATTGATGTCGTTTTAAATCGGATTTGATAAAATTATCCCGCTATTCTTTTTAAGGGAGATTTTGTTAAATAGGTGCATAAAAGCAAATTAGCTTTCAGTATCTTTGCAAAAAATTTAAGCAATGAGTAATCAGAAAGGTGGACAACGAAAAGGAAAGACTCCGGTTAGTGACTCTAAAAAGGACTATAAGAAAAGTTTTGTAAAAGGGAATACGCCGTTTAAAAAAAGTGATTCTGCACCAAAAAAAGCATCACAACGGCAAAAACCTTCTAATCCAGATGAGATTCGACTAAATAAATATGTTGCCAATTCAGGCATGTGCTCGCGTCGTGAGGCCGATGTGCATATTGCGACCGGATTAGTTTCTGTAAATGGGAAAGTGATTACAGAGATGGGCTACAAAGTGAAATTGGATGACGAAGTGCGTTATGATGGCGCAAGAATAAACCCAGAGAAAAAAGCTTACGTATTGCTTAACAAACCTAAAGGATTTGCTACAACCACAAGTGAGGGCAAAGGCAGAACCGTAATGGATTTGGTTGCGAATGCTACAAGTTCGAGGATAAAACCTATTGGACGGTTGGGCAGAAACTCTAAAGGTTTATTATTGTTTACCAATGATGATGTTATAGCAGATAAATTCACAAACTCGAAACATGGTGTAGCACGCTTATTTCATATTGAATTAGATAAAAATTTAAAACTTGAAGATTTAAAAAAGATTCAGACAGGTTTTAAAATTGATGGAAAGCTCATAGCAGTCGAAGAGATTAGTTATATTGATGGTGCTTCAAAAAAAGAAATAGGTTTGAAGATAAAGAACACAGGCAATACTATTATCCGATCTATTTTTGATTATTTAAAATATGAGATTATTGGTTTAGACTGTGTGGCCATTGGACATCTTACCAAAAAAGACATCCCTCGTGGTAGTTGGAAACATTTAACAGAACAAGAGTTGAATACGCTGAAGATGCTTTAGTATTTAAATTTATTGCAACAAATTAAAATCTTTATTAAAAATGTTTCATTTTTCTATCTCTCTTTTAATACAAAAGCTTCTAAAGACTCTGGTTAAAATGCTGTAAAACAGTAGAAAACTTTTTTTATACGTTATTTGTGTAGAATAATCATAAATAAGTATATTTAACTTGTGAAACTTTTTTAGCAGAAAATGAAAAAAAGAAATGATAATTTAAAACGCGTTATCGTTGATTTTAAAAAATTAACCCCAGAAATCTTAACGTTGTTAGTTGAAAAATATCCCGATGGGTATGACGACGACCACATAATTTCATTTAAAAATATACATAATGAAATTATAGAAGCGGTTGAGGTAAGAACGGACGACTATATCTATTTGGTAAAAGTAGGGGTGCGCTTAGTGAAAGCTATGGAAGATTTTGGAGATGATGATGATGATGATATTTTGGATGATTCTGTGAATAAGGAAACTCCCGAAGTTGAACTTGAGGATATTGAAGCCGAAGAAGAAGATTAAAATTAGTATACATGGGAATTGCAACATTTCAGAAGTACAAAAACGGATACTATACGTTTTTATTTGATGATGGTACCGAAGTAGATTTTGAGGAAATAAGCCCAAAAGCTTTGTACAAATATAAATTGAACACCGACAATTCATTTGTCGATAAGGATTTTAAACTCACATTCTCCGAGGTGATAAGTAAAATTACAGACGATACTATTTACAGAATAGATAGTTTGCTATTACTTTAGTTTTTTGTCTTTACAAAATAAATCTCCTTTGTTTTTAAAAAAGATTTCCCAGAAAAATACCCCGTACACAATAACATATTCTATTAGTATAATGTAAAGATTTTCGGAATTATCAGTGTTACTATAAGTTAGATAGCTTAAAATGATAACAAAACTCCAAACCAATGGAAACTTATACCTTGTGAATACAGATAATATTAAAAGCGTTGCTATATACCAAGGATGCACTGTGGTTGCCGTAAAATAATAAAACGTAAGCACCAATAACATGCCTGAAATCAGGGCTTTTAAGGTTGTGTTTTTCCTAAAAAAACTTAGTGTTAAAATAAAGATAACAGCCAATAATGACATTATTTCACCAATGATAGCTATTTCATTATACCCTCTAAAAAGATATCCTATTTCTCTGGCAACGTAGTATAAACTGGCGTTAAACTCAAAGTTAGTAAACCATAAACCAACCGTTTCGGTGTAGTTATTTATAAACGCAGAGGAATAAAACGGTGCAAATAGGAAGATCGTGGTTAGACCAACTATAATATAAAAACCAACTAATTTAGCTATTCGATGCATGAGGTCATGGCGAGGAGTAAGCGACAAAGCCAGCCCATCTTTTTTAGCAGATGGCTTTGTTTTAGTCGCAATGCCATTCTGTTTTGTAAACCATTGAAAAAACAAAGGCAAAAATATTAAGGGAATCAATTTAACTGAAATTGACAGCGTCAAAACCACAGCGGCCCATTGCCATTTTCCACGATGTAATAAATAGAAACTCCAAACCAAAAAGAAGATCATAACCCCTTCGAAATGGAGGTTTCCAGTTAATTCAATAATTATAAACGGATTTAGAATGAACCAAAATATATTGTGAACGGGTATGTTTAAACGCTCTAATAATTTTTTTCCGAAGTAAAGGATTCCAAAATCGGCAGCGATAATAATCATACGCATCACCACCACAGAACCTAATATACTTTTACTGGCAAACAGGGCAGCAATAGTAAAACAAAGCTGATTTATGGGTGGGTAATTGGTGAAATGGCTGCCGTTTAATGCGCCCATGCCTGCGTATAATTCTTGGGTCTGAGCCACTGGAAATTCACCAGAATTTATAAACGATTCCACCGTAAATAAATAAGGGTTAAAGCCTTCGAGAATCATACGGCCATCCCAAATAAAGCGGTAAAAGTCCTGCGAGAGATTGGGGATAGCCAAAATAAAAACAGCTCTAAAAATAAAAGCCACCCAAATTAACAACTGATAATGGGTTTTTAATAAGGTCACCAATTTATAAAACAAATAGAAAAGTGCCGTATATAAGGTGATGAGTTTGAAATAATCAGTGCGAACCAAATCATACCCAAATGAGATATAGAACAAGACGCTTGCCAATATTATAAATAGGGGTGTTCTATATAATTTTAAAAGCGATGGGTTGAGCCGCATGGTTCAAATATAGTTTTTATTTGTTGTAGCTTTTTAAAGCTAAAGTACTCTTAATGTCGAACAAACTTGTCTCTGAATTATTGATTGTAGTGGCACGCTTTTTAAAACTTCATTTTTAGATGAACACCCTTGCTTCAAACTTTAGAAGTCAGTGATTTAAAAAACACATAACCAAATCCTAAAAAGAGCATGAGATGAAACGGGAACAGCCCAAAGTCGCCGCCAGTATCACCTACTACAAAAGCGCTATACATACCAAAAGCAAAATAGAGCATAAGTAAACCTTCAAAAATAACATGCACAGACACGGTTCTTTTGATGTATTTGTTGCGCTTCATATTGTCTTTAAAGGTTTTGATATTGAATTTTGGGGTGCGTATAAAGTCACTTTTTTTTCCTAAATGGCCTTCTAAAACGGCAATGGAATTATGCAGGGAAAAACCCATGGCTATTGAAAAAAACACGAAAAACATACCGATATAATTAATAAAATTTTTAAAGCCGCCACCATATATTTTTTTATACATCACCCAGTAGCAACCAAAAAAGATTATGGTACTAACTACAAAGAAACTCATCACATAAAAGTAGGGTTTTAAGTGCGCATATTCATTTTTGATGTAAAGCATGGGAATACTCAATACGGCCACGATAAGTATGTTTAAAAACATGGTGCTGTTTAGCAAATGCAAAAGACCATGTGCTTTTGTTTTGGTCGAAAGATTTTCGTTTTTTAAGATGCGCCACATCATTTTTCTAAAATTTTCTGCACCACCCTTATTCCACCTGAATTGCTGCGATCTAGCGGCACTTATAATAATGGGCAGTTCCGCAGGTGTTTCTACATCTTCAAGATATTTAAACTTCCAGTTTTTTAACTGGGCACGGTAGCTTAAATCTAAATCTTCGGTTAGTGTATCGCCTTCCCAATTTCCAGCATCAATAATGCAAGATTTTCTCCAAACACCAGCGGTTCCATTAAAATTGATAAAATGCCCTTTAGAGTTTCGGCCTACTTGCTCTAGCGTAAAATGCGCATCTAGGGCGAAGGCCTGAATTTTTGTAAGGAGGGAATAGTTACGATTAATATGGCTCCAACGCGTTTGCACGACACCAATGGCTCGGTCCTTAAAATAGGGGATAGTGCGGTTTAACCAATCTGGTTTTGGTAAAAAATCTGAATCAAAAATGGCGATAAATTCACCATTAGCTACACTCAAGCCTTCTTTTAAAGCGCCTGCCTTAAAACCTTGCCGGTTGGTTCTGGTGATGTGTTGGATGTTTAATCCAGATTGTTTTAAAATGGCGATATGATTAGAGGTAGAGGCCACCGTTTCATCGGTAGAATCATCTAACACTTGAATTTCGAGCTTGTCTTTTGGGTAGTCTATTTTTGAGATATTATCGAGCAAACGTTCCATAACATACATTTCATTATAAACAGGGAGCTGTATGGTGACCAAGGGAATGCTATCTACTTTTGAAAAATCTAATAGAGGTGCTATCTTTTTTGTCTTTTTAGAACCCAAATAATTAAATAACAAATTGAGTTGCGCCAAGGCATACAAAAGTATGAGCATGAGCGCAATCGTATAAATAAGTATGATAATAGATACGAGAATCATTTTTTAATACTGTATTGAAATATCCAACCTAAAATTTTAAACCCTGCAAATATAGCACCTTTAACGGTGCCAGAAACTTTTGAAACACCTATTCTATTTCTGTAATTTACCGGCACTTCAGTGTAGGTTAATTTTTGTTTTAATGCTTTGAGTTGCATTTCTACCGTCCAGCCATAGGTTTTGTCTTCCATATGCAGGGCTAGTAATTTAGTGTATTTTATAGCTCTAAACGGACCAAGATCCGTAAATTTTGCTCCAAAAAAAAGGCGCATTAAATTTGTCGCTAACCAATTTCCGAAAACTTGAGGTATCGTCATAGCTCCTGCTTCTCGTAGTAGTTTAACACGGGCGCCAATTACAAAATCAATATTTTTTTCTAATATGGGCTGCACTATTTTGGTTAATTCTTCGGGGTAATCACTGTAATCGCCATCTAAAAAAACCACAATATCTGGTTTGTTTTCTTGTATTGCTAGGTATTGCATACCTTTTAAACAGGCGTATCCGTAGCCTTTCCTGTTTTCGGTAAGTACAGTGGCGCCTGCATGTTTGGCATTGGCTTCTGTGGCATCTGTAGAATTATTGCTTACTACAATAATTTCATCGACAAATGCGGGAATATCCTTGATGACTTTGGAAATTGAGTCTGCTTCGTTATAAGCAGGGATAATGACTTTTATTTGGGGCATTTGTGGTGAAATAAATTTTGTTTTAAAGCAATAAAAAAGTTTATTACTTAATTAAATTTGTTGATTCTCGTTTTTAAAAAAGATGAAGCTAGAAGTAAACTTATTACTATTTCTGATTCACTAAATCCATTAAGTCTACATCATTTCCCAATAATATATCTGTGGGATTGATACGCCCTTTTTCAGGTCCGTTTTCTAACTTTAAAACACCTCTCGGGCAAACCGCACTGCAAATACCACAGCCTACGCAACTGGATCTTACAATGTTTTCGCCTTTTTGGGCATAGGCCCTAACATCGATGCCCATTTCGCAATAGGTAGAGCAATTGCCACATGAAATACATTGGCCGCCGTTAGTGGTTATTCTGAATCGGGATTTAAAGCGTTGCACCAGGCCTAAATACGCAGCAAGCGGACAGCCAAAACGGCACCATACCCGATTACCAAAAATAGGGTAAAAGCCAGTACCAATAACACCTGCAAAAATGGCTCCTATTAAAAAACCATAAATGTCTTGAACGGTTTGTGTTTTAATGCCCAATACCGAAGGGCTTCCTGAAAAGTAAGTGTATAATGTAAAACCTGTCATCACTAATACAAAAACCAAAACCCCATGTACAATCCAGCGTTCAAACTTCCATGCTATTAACGATTTGTCTGATAATTGCCGATAAGGATCCCCTAAAGTTTCGGCGAGTCCACCACAACCACAAACCCAAGAGCAGTACCATCGTTTTCCAAAGAAATAGACCATCACAGGCACAATGACTAAGGTCAACACGATTCCCCAAATAAGAATGAATAATCCCAAGCCACCACTGGTAATAAGTTCGTCTAGGTTCCAACTAAAGAAAAAATCATAATCTAATGGGAAGGCATTTTTAAAATCGTACCAAGGTTTTTCAAAACGCACTAAAATTTCAGGAATTAAAAAGGCAAAAACAATTTGAAAGAACAAGACAGATGTAGTACGTAGTATTTGATAGTTATTATGCCGGTATTTAATATACATTCTAACGGCCATAACCGTCATTACCGTGCAATACATAAAGCCGTACAAAAACCACTGGCTGGCTAAGTTCCCGCTCAAATTTTTACTAATGGGATCCACTATATAGGTCCAATTGACAATATAATCTGGTCTAAAATACAGCAGTAAATAAAACCCGACCAGAAAGATAAAGGCAAACCAACCTATCCAACCTCTGTTGGTGGATGCATCAAACCAAATGCCGTTATTTTTAATGCCTGGCGGCCCTAAAGTAATCACTTTAGGTGTCATATACAGGAGTGCCCCAATAATACCCAAACCAAAAGTTAGCCACCAAAAAAGCCATTTATTCTGTTTAATAAGTCCGGTGCCCGAAGCTTTTACTATTTGATAAGAAAAGCTGTGCGGCTTATCCCAAATGACTTTATCCCAGAGCTCATTTTTTCGATGCTTTATATTCGCATTTTCTATGGCAGTTGTGATTTCTGAAGAAAGCGTAAATGGATTGGTGAAGGGTTTCCCCACGACATCTTGATTCATGTCATTGATGAACAAGTCACTTTTTATGCCTTTATCACTAATAACAGATTCGAACACTTCAGAAGTAACCTCATACTTGCCTAAGAAAATGAGCGCTGTGAAAACGGACAGTCCGATTAAAAAAAGGCTCAGACCAATGTTTTGTATATTTTTCATAGGATTAAGCACTGAAAATACGTTTCCAGCTTTTCTTTTTTAGTTGCACATTGGTGTTATTTTCTAAGTTGAATTTTGCCACGATGTTTTTTTCGTAAAGTTTGTAAAATTCAGGATCAAAATTAGCATCTGCCAAATGCTCTAAAACATAATTAATCGAACGTTTTTCAGTTAAAACGGCATCAAAAAAGTCATGCCGCATTCTAATACCAAATGTATTGATGCCTATAAACTCCCCTGTTGTATTGTTATAACTTAGGTGTATGCCCTTGTTCCCGTCGGTATGTTCCCAATAAAACCGAGTTTCATGGCTTTTGGGTTCTGCCCAAACCCAACCATAGGTTTGATATTCAATGTCGAAAAACTTAGCGGAGTTGAACCAATGTCCCGGTTTATATGGTATTCTGTTTCCGCAAATGGTCTGTGCTAGCGTTTCTCCCATCATGCGCCCTGTATACCATACCGCCTCAATAGGTCTGCGTTGGTCTATACCTTTATGTTGTTCGGCACAATCACCAATAGCGTAAACATCAGGGATATTTGTTTCGAGAAAACGGTTCACTTTAACACCTCTACCGGTTTCTATTTCTGAGTCTTTTATAAAATCTATATTTGGTGATACGCCAGCCGTCAAGCCAACAACATCACAGGCTATTTCCTCGCCTGTTTCTTCAATTATAATGGATTTGACTTGCCCGTTTTCATCAGAAATGATTTCTTTAAGATTTGTAGATAAACGTAAATCTATTCCATTTTTTAAGATTTCTCTGTTAATCATTGTACTCTCCTCTCTTGGTAAAACAATGTCCCAAAAACTACTTTCCCTAACCAGAAATGTCACCGGGATATCACGCGAGTGTAGCATTTCGGCAAGTTCAATACCAATTAAGCCACCACCGACAATTACTGCTCGTTTACAAACCGTGTTATTGGGGGCGTAGGTTTCAAGAAGGTCCAAATCTTGTTTGTGGTACATGCCCATCACGCCTTTTAAATCTTGACCGGGCCATCCAAACTTATTGGGTTTGCTGCCTGTGGCAATAATGAGTTTGTCATATTGAAGCGTGTCACCTTTTTGAAAGTGTAATGTTTTACTCTGGGTGTCAACAGTTTTTACAAAGCCTTTTTTTAAGTGTATTCTATTTTTCTCCCAAAACCAATTTTCGTAAGGTTGCGTATGTTCAAACTTCATGTGCCCCATATAGACATACATTAACGCTGTACGTGAGAAAAAATAATCGGTTTCAGCTGAAATAATGGTGATTTTTTTATCGGAAAGTTTTCTAATATGTCTGGCAGCGGTTACTCCAGAGATACCGTTTCCAATAATAACGATGTGTTCTTCCATAGTTTGGCGGTTGTGTTGTATAGTTGGTCGAAGCTAAAGATAATAACTTATCTTGGTGTTGTTAATTTAGAATGGGTTTAAATTGAATTTTAAATGTAAGGATTCATACTTCCGTAAGATATTAAAAATCTTTTTTATTAAGTGTAAGTTAGCCATCACTTTATTCGACATAGCTGTTGTTACTTTACGATTAATAAAACAAAAGGATGAAAAAAGCATTACTAATACTTGTCGCCATAACGTTCAGTTTTAATTGTTTTTCACAAGAAGAAAATCAGGAATCATCAAAAAGTAATATTCAAACCTATACCCCTTCAAAACTATTAAAGAAAGGGCAGTGGGATATAAAATGGTTTAATAATCTTTATACGGAGACGAAAAGTAAATTTAATGGTGTAAAGAGTGACAAGGCACGTGAAACTTATTTCACATCAACGGTAGACATTTTTACAGGAATTTCAAATAACAACAATTTTAATATGGGTTTGTTGCTTGAGTTTCGTTCTAATGCCGTTGCAGGTAGAGATGCTTTAGATGTATTTTCTTTTGATGGCGAGCGGGGAACGGCGCGTTCTGGTTTTACGTCCTTTGCTCCTGCAATAAAGTTTAACCCTATTAAAAGTGTTTCAAATTTCACTGTTCTAACGGCATTTCATATTCCTCTAGTTGATAACGAATCGGAAGATTTTTTACCAGTAAATAACAATAATGGGGTGTTTTTAGACCAAAATGGCTTTATATTCCAAAATCGTTTTTTCTATGATTACAGTTTTGCAGGTGGTGATTGGCAGTTGTTTTCAGAGCTTAATACAGAATACAACTTTGGTAAAGAAGAAGATAGTTTTGCTAATAATAGCTTACGTTTAACTCCAGGTCTGTTTTTAAGTTACTTCCCAAGTTCAAATTTTACAATACTGGCGTTAGCACAACATTCACAATTAATTGATGCTGGGAATGATTTTTCTCAAGATTTTACAGCATTAGGAGGAGGTGCAAAATACCAATTAAGCGATGTGTTAAATATTGAGGCACTTTATACCAATTTTGTAAGAGGTAACGATACAGGTTTAGGACAAACATTTAACTTAGGCTTAAGGGCATTGTTTTAATGATTAATAGTAAATTAGAAGTTTAATAGTCATTTTAATGAAAAACATTAAACTCCTAATTGTTTTATTTGGCCTTACTATTCAATCTTGTAGCACTCAAACTGAAAAGATTAACGGCGTTAGTTTTGTAGCTTCTAGTGAAGCGATTGATGAGACCCATACAAAGCCCGTAGTTAATATAAATGCAAATTATGCAGCGATAATGCCTTTTGGGTTTATCAAGGATTTAGATCACCCTGAGATAATTCATAATACCGATAGACAATGGTTTGGCGAAACCAGAGCAGGGGCAAAGCAGTACATTAACGAACTTCGAAAGAAGAAGATTAAAATTATGCTGAAACCCCAAATTTGGGTTTGGAGAGGTGAGTTTACTGGTTATATCGAAATGAAAAATGAAGCCCATTGGAAAACTTTAGAAAACTCCTATTCAAAATTTATTTTGGAATATGCAGAACTCGCTCAAGACATGAACGTGACTGTTTTTTGCATAGGAACAGAGCTTGAAAAATTTATTGATAACAGACCAACGTACTGGAATAGATTGATTGTAGAAATAAAAACGATTTATAAAGGGAAACTAACCTATGCAGCCAATTGGGATGAGTTTAAACGCACACCTTTTTGGAATCAGTTAGATTTTATAGGTGTTGATGCCTATTTTCCCGTAAGCAATAGTAAAACGCCCACACTAACTGAATGCTTAGAAGGTTGGGGGCAACATAAAAATACTATTCAAACTATATCTAAAAAACATAACAAACCTATTTTGTTCACAGAGTTTGGTTATAGAAGTGTAGATTATTCTGGGAAAACCCCTTGGATAAGTGATAGAAGTATGGATCAAGTTAATCTCGAGGCACAAACCAATACAACACAAGCGCTGTTTGAAACCTTTTGGAAAGAAGAGTGGTTTGCAGGTGGTTTTATTTGGAAGTGGTTTCACAATAACGATCGTGTTGGAGGCGAAAGCAATCATATGTTTACCCCGCAAAATAAGCCAGTGGAGTCGGTTATAATGTTGCATTATTCTAGAAAATGAAAAAAGCCATCTTCATTTTTTTTATATCAATATGGGCTCATTGTTTTTCGCAAGATCACCTGGTTGCCGATTTAAAGATTCAAGGCAATAAAAGGCTCAAAGCGTCCTTTGTAAAAAGCATATCAACTATAGAATCGGGTGGTGTTTTAGATTCAACCATTATAGCACAAGATATTTTGCGGTTGAAACGATTGCCCTCTGTATCCCATGCGTATTATCAAGTGTTCCCTTCAGAAGGAAATCAATTTAACGTGTTTTATAATATTGAAGAGAATTTCACACTTATACCATCTGCCAATGTATATACCACCAATGATGATGAATTTGCATACAGATTGGGACTTTATGAGTTTAATTTATTAGGGAGGAATATGATTTTTGGAGGGTTTTACCAAAAAGATATATACAGTTCATATGCCATAAATTTTAGAGCGCCTTATTTGTTTTCCAATAAGTTGGGACTGGCATTAAACCATCAGGATTTAACCACTCAGGAACCCGTTTTTTTTGATGATGAAACAGCCAATTATAAATATAGAAATAAGTCGTTTGAGATTTTAGGGTTGTATGAACTCAATTTTAAGAACAGGCTGGAATTAGGAGTCAATTATTTCACTGAAGATTACAGTTTTAAAGGAGAAAACATTAATAACAGACCAGAATTGAATGTGCATAAATGGCTTGTCAAGGGCATTTATGAATATAATAATTTAGATTATTACTATCAGTATATCTCTGGATTTAGAAGTCAGTTTAACTTTCAATATGTTACGTCAACAAATGATATGCTCCCTGATTTTTTTATAGGCTGGAATGACTTTTTTTATTTTAACCGTTTGGGGAAAAGCGGGAATTTGGCAAGTCGATTAAGGCTAGGCCTATCCACTAATGATGAAACACCATTTGCTCCGTTTTCAGTAGATAATAATTTGAATGTTCGTGGCGTGGGTAATACCATTGATAGAGGGACAGGCGTTATCGTTCTAAATACCGAGTATCGCCATACACTTTATGAAAAAGAGTGGTTTGTTTTGCAAGGAAATGCTTTTGTAGATGCTGGTACATGGCGAAATCCAGGAGGCGATTTTGGGGATTTTGGAAAAATGGAAAACGTTAAAATATACCCTGGTCTTGGGCTTCGATTTATTCATAAAAAAATATACAATGCTATTTTTAGAATCGATTATGGTTACGGAATCACTAAAAATTCAATAAAAGGCTTAGTGTTTGGTATTGGGCAGTATTTTTAGCTATTCCATGACCAAAACCAAATCTTCCGAATTTACCATAACACCACTTTTTAATGCTATTTTCTTAATGGTTGCCTCTGTATGCGCTGTTATAGTGGTTTCCATCTTCATCGCTTCAATAATAAATAAAGGTTGATTCTTTACCACCTGCTCTCCTCTTTTTACCAAAATGGTAGATAACATACCTTGTAAGGGCGCTCCAATTTGTTTTGGATCTGTGCTGTCCACTTTAATATGCTCAATCTTTTCAACTTTAATGGAAGTATCCTTAATTCTAACACTTCTCCCTTGTCCGTTTACTTTAAAATAAACGGTCACCATACCATTGCTATTGGCTTGACCAACAGAATCCAGAGTAATCAATAGTGTTTTTCCTTTGTCTAATTCAACAATAATTTCCTCTCCTATTTCCATACCATAGAAAAAATTCTTGGTCGGCAAGTTCATGAGGTTATCATATTTTAAATGATTATTATAGGCATCAGTAAACACTTTAGGATACAATTGGTATGAGAGAAAATCAGTGTATTCAATGCTCCTGCTTAGATCATTTTCAAATATATTCTTGAATGTCGCATATTCTTGCTCAATGTCTAAATCCGGAAGATGCGCATTTGGCCGGTCTGTATAGGGTTTTTGATCTTTTAAGATAATGCTTTGTAATTTTTTAGGGAATCCCCCAACAGGTTGGCCCAAGTCGCCTTTAAACATATCTACTACCGACTGCGGGAAAGATAGGGTATCACCTTTTTCAAGAACATCCTGAACGGTTAAATTATTACTCACTAAATATTGCGCCATATCGCCCACAACTTTTGAGCTAGGTGTCACCTTAATGATATCTCCAAAAAGGGTATTGACATCCCCATACATCTTCGTGATTTCATAAAAACGATCCCCCAAACCTAAGGCCTGTGCTTGTGGTCTTAAATTAGAATATTGGCCACCAGGAATTTCATGCTTGTAGACTTCCCCAGAACCTGCTTTTAAACCGGATTCAAATGGATAATAATATTCCCTAACGGTTTCCCAATAATTGGAGTAGTCGTTTAAGGAATCTATATCCATATGGCTCGCTCTATCTTGAAACTTCAACATTTCTACAATGGAATTGAAATTGGGTTGCGAGGTCAACCCGGAGACACCGCCAAGGGCGACATCCACCACATCTACACCGGCCTCAATCGCTTTTAAGTAAGTGGCAGATTGAATGGATGAGGTGTCGTGGGTATGTAAATGAACAGGGATATTGAGTTCGCTTTTTAGTGCGGAGATAAGCTCGTAAGCGGCATAAGGTTTTAATAATCCTGTCATATCCTTTACGCCTAAAATGTGGGCGCCTGCATTTTCGATCTCCTTAGCAAGATTGACGTAATATTTTAAATTGTATTTGGTGTTTTTCGGATTTAAGATATCGTTGGTGTAACATAGAGAACCTTCCGCAAGACCCTGTGTTCGGGTTCGCACGTGCTCAATACATGGCGCAATGGATTTCATCCAGTTAAGTGAATCAAATATTCTAAAAACATCCACGCCATTTTCCCAAGATTGGGAAACAAACTCACCAATTAAATTGTCTGAATACGCTTTATAGCCAACCCCGTTGGAGCCTCTAATAAGCATTTGTAGCAGCAAATTTGGCATGGCCTTACGCAATAAACGCAGTCTTTCCCAAGGGTTTTCTTGAAGAAAACGTAAGCACACATCAAAAGTAGCGCCGCCCCAAACTTCCATACTGAATACATCCGGATGATTTTTAGCATACCCTTCGGCCACTTTAAGCATATCAAATGTTCGCATGCGCGTTGCCAACAGACTTTGATGGGCATCTCGCATGGTGGTATCTGTAAAATGAACCTTCTTTTCATTTTTCAACCATTGTGAAAATTTTTCTGGACCTAATTTGGTGAGCAAATCCTTGGTGCCTTTTGGATATTCCGCATTCACATCAAATTTCGGTACTGTTGGCTTTACGAACGTTTTGCTAGGGTCTATTTTTTTTACGTCGGCATTACCATTTACAATAACATCCCCTAAATATGTGATTAATTTGGTTGCCCTGTTTCTTGGCTCTTTAAAAATAAATAAATCGGGGTTTGCTTTGATAAAGTTTACCGTAACCTTTCCTTTTCTAAAAGTATCATGTGTTAGAATATTACTAAGAAATGGCATATTTGTTTTTACGCCACGAATCCTAAATTCTGATAAGGCACGTTGAATTTTTCTGCTGGCACCATCAAGTGTCCTACTGTTTGCAGTCACTTTAACTAACATGGAATCGAAAAACGGTGAAATGGTAACCCCTTGATAGATGCTTCCTGCATCCAGTCGAATGCCAAACCCAGAGGCACTTCTGTAAGCTGTAATGGTTCCGTAATCTGGTTTGAAATCGTTTTGGGGATCTTCAGTTGTAATCCGACACTGCAGCGCATATCCATTAACGTATATGGATGCTTGACTTGGTATTTTAATTTGTGTGTCAGCAAGTTTATAACCGCCAGCAATAAATAATTGGGTTTTAACCAAATCTATATTGGTCACCACTTCGGTAACGGTATGTTCTACTTGGATTCGTGGATTGACTTCAATAAAGTAGATGGAATCAGCATCTACTAAAAATTCAACCGTACCAATATTATTATAGTTTACGGCTTTGCATATTTTTAGCGCATAGTCGTATAAAGCTTGTTTTGTTTTCTGTTTTAATCCGTAGGAAGGTGCAAATTCAATAACTTTTTGATAGCGCCGTTGTACGGAACAATCTCGTTCATACAAATGTACCATATGGCCATGATTATCGGCAACAATTTGTATTTCAATATGTTTTGGGTTTTCTACAAATTTCTCTAAAAAGACGGTGTCATCTCCAAAAGCGTTAAGGGCTTCTCGTTTACTTTCATTAAAAGCACCCTTTAATTCATCTTCTTTTCTTATCACGCGCATCCCCCGACCACCGCCACCAGAAGCCGCTTTTAGTATAATTGGATACCCTATTTTTTTTGCTTCGCTTATGGCCGTTTTGATATCTTTTAAAGGTTTTTCGTTACTCCGTATTATAGGTATACCATTAGCTACAGCGACTTTTTTCGCAGTAATTTTGTCGCCTAATGATTTCAAAACGGATACTTTTGGTCCAATAAATATGATGCCGTTGTCTTCACATGCCTTTGCAAAAGCAGCATTTTCAGACAAAAACCCATAGCCAGGATGAATAGCGTCAACCCCATTCTTGAGCGCCACTTGTATAATATTATCAATATCTAAATAGGGTTTTAAGGGCTGGTTATCTTCACCAATTTGATAGGATTCATCGGCTTTATAACGATGCAGGGAATACCGATCCTCATAGGTATAAATGGCTATCGTTTTAACATTAATTTCTGTACAGGCTCTAAAAATTCTAATCGCAATTTCTCCTCGGTTGGCAACAAGTACTGTTTTGATTTTCACTAGTATGTGGGTTTAAATAAATTATTGTAAAAATTTTAACTAAAATACTTAAAATAATGTAAAATTCTGGTAATTTTTATATTACTTACTGGTAATAATTCAAGGGGTGTTTTTCCTAAAATTGCATTAGAAAATCATAGAGGCTCTTTTATGAATTTAGTATTCAAGGTCATCATTCTTGACAAAATCCGTTAGTTTTGTTGTATATAATTTGATTATGAGAACATTGGTTATTGGAGATATTCATGGTGGTATGAAAGCGCTGGTTCAACTGATGGACAGATTGGAGTTGAGACCAAATGATAAGCTCATTTTTTTAGGGGACTATGTAGATGGCTGGAGCGAAGCATCATTAGTGATACGATATTTAATAAGGCTTTCGCAAACCCATGACTGTGTTTTTATTAAAGGAAATCATGATGTATGGTGTGAAAATTGGTTAAAAACTGGAGATATTGATCCAATTTGGCATATTCATGGTGGCAAAGAAACGATAGCGAGTTATACCTTTATATCTGCTGAAGAAAAAGAAACACATCTTAATTTTTTTGAGAAGATGCCATTATACCATATTAATGCAGACATGCGGTTATTTATTCATGCTGGTTTTACGTCTATGCACGGGGTCACCAAAGAAGTTTTTAAACCTGCCTTTTATTTTGACAGGACCCTTTGGGAAATGGCACTAACTATGGATAAAGGTATTACAGAAGATTCAACGCTGTACCCTAATCGTTTAAAGCATTACAAAGAAATTTACATTGGGCATACGCCAACGATAAATTTTGACTGTTACGTACCGATGAATGCTGCTAATGTCTGGAATGTGGATACCGGAGCAGCCTTTTATGGTAAATTGTCTGGGATTGATTTGGATACGAAAAAAGTTTTTCAAAGTGATATTGTGAAAGACCTTTATCCTAATGAAAAAGGGAGAAATAAATCGTGATGGGTATAATATTAAGAAGCGATGTGTTTTTTGTAGTACTGATGTAAATCGGTCGCCGAGGCTCCAAACCATTTTTGGACATAAATATTCCAAAAATGAAATTGTAATTTCCAAACACCATGTTTTTGATATAAACGCGCAGAGGTTGTGAGTTTTTTTTGAATCACTGTAAACTCGTCAATAGCGTAAAGTTTACTTATTAAATCGTTGTCTTCGTATATAATATAATCTTCATCAAAACCGCCAAGATCTTTAAATAACGTTTTGGTAATAAATTGACTTTGATCTCCGCCACGGCAGGCACGCCATTTAAATTGCGTGAGCCAACCGGCCAATTGCAGCCACCAATGGGTGTTATTAAATTGCATTCGGAAGCACCCCGCTTTGTTGCCGTTTTCAATTTCATTAATAATGAGTTCATCAAAATGTTTAGGCGGAAAAGAGTCAGCGTGTAAAAAGTACAAAATCTTTCCTTTGGCATGTTGTGCCCCTAAATTCATTTGTTTAGCACGTCCCTTTTCTGAATTTAAAAGTAGTATTTGTGGATGAGTGTCACTTTGGAGAAATCTATTAATTGTGTTCTGAGAGCCGTCTGTACTACCGCCGTCTACAATAATGATTTCTGGAACCAAGTTAGTTGACACATGACCTATAAGATGCTGAAGCACATGGGTAATGTTTTTAGCTTCATTAAGCATAGGTATAATAATCGAGATGTTACTCATTTAACTCCCAATTATAATCTTTAAAACTCATTCGCGCTTTTTCAGAAATAGTGATATCTGTGTACTGATTTAAAAAATTTATAAGACTTCCGTTCTTTTTAAAATCATCATCAAACCATTTAAAAATTTTAGAAATTTCAATTTTGTTCGGCGCTATCTTATTTCTTTTTTCGTTTGATAAAAATGTTTTAGTCGCTGCTGTGAGTTGGGCTTCTAAATCGTTAGAAGTATAGGCTGTGTTAGCTAATTTAGGACAGGAATATGAGGCACAGACTATAGCGAAATGAATACGTGGTTCGTTCATTTTTCTTAATATATCGTGCTCAATATGGTTCAGATCAACCTGTTTATCTCCAAATTGCCACAACGCTTGATCCCATGGATTTTTAATATCTTTTATGCTATTTACGGGGTAATTTTTAATAATTAAATCGATGGTTAAAGCATTGTATGCATTAATCCAATAGGCTAAAACCTCATTTCTTTTCCAACTGGAATCAGGTACGTTTTTACTGAGGTTTTCAATATAGACACTTAACTTTTCTTTGTTTTTTTTGAATGCCTTATAATTTACTTGACCATCTTCTGAAACATATTGTTGGAGCAATGTGTTCCATAGCTCATGATTGAATGCCTTTTGTTTAGTAGTAAGGCTGTTTTGAGTACTGTCAACAAGTTTAATGTCGTTATTCAAAAGACTATCTGTGGTTTTGGTTTGACCAACCGATGTGGTCTGTGTGGTATTTGATACAGCTTTTGGAGCATTTGTACAAGCTGAATAATTGAATAAAAGACTGATAAAAGTAAGAATGAGATATTTCATTTTTTCGTTATTGGATATAATTCTTGATTTATAAAATTTTTTGGGGAAGGTTTCATCACCAGAAAAACCGAGTTCAATATCTTTTTCGCTATGTGGGACATAGTTGGTTTTAAATAGATAATCCCAAATATTTAAAGTAAGTCCGTAATTAACATCAAAACTTACATATTTAGGTAAGGCTTTGGCGTGATGCCAAATGTGCCTTTTAGGATTGTTAAAAATGTATTTTAAAAATCCATAGGCCCATCCCAGATTGGCATGGTTTAAATGTCCAATAATGATGCTAAAAAATACACGATGACCATACCCTGTGCGTCAAAATCATCAATAAGCGCAATAGGAATTTTTTATGCTCTCTATGTATTTATTTTTATTCATGTCACGATTTTATAATTGTTTTGCTATTTAGGGTCTCTTCAGAATCTCTGAAACACCTGTATTTATTGAGTTTTTTTCTGTTTTTATTGTTTTTTAATGCAGGGTTATTGCTCTATTAATGCAATGCCTTTGTATTTCAGAACAACTATTTAGACAAAAAAACTGAAATTTGAAAAACACAATAGACTGTCCATGAACAAAACCTTCTTAAAATGCTTTAAAATGCGTTTAGAGCAGCATAAAAAAACAGAATATATCCAGTAAGTCAAAAGTTGACATTCTGAGGAAACCCTATTTAGCAGCAGCCTCCACCATCATAATGAAACGTGGATTCTGAAAAATAAATGTCATCTCTTTGTAATGCTTGCAAGGCGGCAGCTGTTTTATCGCATATGGCCAGTGGCTGATTTTTTAATAAAATATGGCCTGCTTTATCATCAAAGTAATCGTTCTCTCCATAATAGATTGCTGATTTTCCAGTAAAAACACAAGGGCCATCTGCTGGCATAGGGTCTTTAATGGCGGCGACTTCAATTGATTCAATATAAATTAACTCATCTGTAGGGTAGCTTTTAGGATCGAGAATCCTGTAAGGTTTACGCGCTCTAATTTCAATCGTACCAAAACCGGCGTCTGTTAATGCTTTGACATATTCTGAAATGGGCAAGCTGCCACTTAAACACAAAGCACGAAGTCTTTCATCATTTCTCAAGGTGTCATTCATGGGTTGCTCACAGGTGGGATCACTCATAACTAAACGGCCATGAGGTTTTAATACGCGGTACATTTCGGCAATAGCCCGTTTTAAATCATCAGCTTTAAAAATATTGAATAAACAGTTCTGTGCAGCCACGTCAATACTGTTATCCTCAACTGGCAAATGCATGGCATCTCCTTTTTTGAGGTCTATAAAGTCGCTTTTAAACCAATCATTTTGGGCTTCTGCCTCAATAAAGTTTTTTCTAGATGCCTCTAGCATTTCATCAACCACATCAACGCCAATAACCCCACCTTTTTGTCTATTGAAATAAGCAAATTGTAAGAGTTCCATACCACCACCAACGCCAACATAGAGCATTTTGGGGTTGTTGGTCAAGTCTCTGGCATGCACCGTGCTACCACAGCCATAATTCATTTCTTGCATAATTTTAGGGATTTTAAGCCCTGGCAATTCCCAAATAGGATTGGTGGTGCAGCATAAGCCAACATCTGGCGTTAAGGCTGCTTCTTTGTATACGTTGTGTGTTGTATCTAAATAGCTCATATTATAAGGTCTTAATCAATGCTTTAAATAGGGTAATCATGTTTGGCTCTGCTTTTGAAGCCATGGCAATAATTTCTGAAATATCTACAGGTTTTAAATCGTCTGGATCACATTCATCGGTCAAAACTGAAACCGCTGCAGCTTTTAAATTTAAATGCTTGGCGACAATAATCTCAGGGACCGTGCTCATGCCTACAGCATCAGCGCCAAGGGTTTTCAACATGCGATATTCTGCGCGTGTTTCTAATTGTGGTCCTACTACAGAGGCATAAACGCCTTTATGCAAGGTGATGTTGTGTGCTTTGGCGATGCTTTCAAACTTTGAATTAATTTCTAAGTCGTAAGGCGCACTCATATCTGTAAAACGTTCACCCAATGCCGACACGCCTTTAAAGGCTAATGGTGAGCCACCTTGTAGATTAATGTGGTCATCAATCAACATGAGCTCCCCTTTTTTGTAATCGAGATTAATGGCACCGGCCGCATTGGAAACCAATAAGGTTTTAATGCCTAATTTTTCCATAATTCGCACGGGGAAGGTGACATCTTGCAATGAATACCCTTCGTAAACATGGAACCTGCCTTGCATGACCACTACTTTTTTTCCAGCTAAATTGCCATAGATAAGTTTGCCTTTATGAAACTCAACCGTGGCTGTTGGGAAGTTAGGGATGTGATTGTAACTCGCTTCAACAAGGACTTCAATGGCATCAATAAGTTGTCCTAATCCTGTGCCTAAAATGATGCCTACTTCTGGATCATCAAAGCCTTTGCTTTGTAAATATGCTGTACTTTCTGTAATCTGTTTAATCATGGAATTGTTTTAGTTTTTTCTGTAATTCAGGATTCAATTTATAAAACGCTGAAGTTACTAAATCCTCATACGTATCTATATCATTGAGTGTTTCTAATAGGGCATAATCCATATTGTTTTTTACTAATTCTTTTAGGGTTACCTGTAATAACTGTGGCTGGCTCCACGGTTTATTATCAAATACCAAATCGTTCATTTTAGAAAGCCCTATAAGGTAATAACCACCATCTTCTGCAGGACCAAAAACAAGGTCTTTAGTTTTCAGGACTTCAAGTCCGTTGATAATATGTTTGCTGGTAATATCTGGTAAATCGGAGCCAATTAAAACAATACGCTCATAACCCTCTTCAAAGCCTTTTTTAAAAGCATTCCTCATGCGCTCTCCCAAATTTTCACCTTCTTGAACAGCCTTGTAATCGTTTTTCCATTTGTTTTCGATGATGGCATCAGAGAAATAAATCCGCTTATCTGTTGTTGTACTTTTAGTAGCACCTTCGGTTATTTTTACAAGTTCCTTATATACTTCAAAAGCGCCTTGATTGCCTATGGTCTTTGCCAGTCGCGTTTTCACCTTGCCCAGTTTTATGTTTTTTACAAAAATAATGATGAGTTCTTTAGTCATAAACCTTGATGCCATTTGTGAGCCATTTGCTCCATTCCTTTGAAAATGTATGAACGGTGTCCGTTTCCTTTTCTTCAGCATTATAAACGGGTAAATCATTATTTTTCCACTCAAAAATACCACCGAATAAATTATAAACATTGTTATAGCCTACTTTTTTAAGGCTATCTGCAATAGATTCAGAACGCACTCCAACGGAGCAATACACCACAATTTTTGATTCTTTGTTTGGAATTGTTTTCTGAACACTATCTATTTTAAAATGGGTATAACCTACATGAATCGCATTTTTTAAATGACTCGTTTTATATTCTTTTTGTTCTCTAGAGTCCATTAGGATAACAGGTTCTTTTCCAGTTTTTAAATCTTCAACAGAAATGTATGGGATACTTTCATCATTATACACTTTTAAAAGCTTAGACAGGGTTTTTTGTGAAAACCCTGAAGACGAAAATCCAATAAAAAGGAATACTATTAGCTTTTTCATAGTTACGCGACCACACCTTGACAGCTACTTCCTGCACCTGCTGTGCAACCATAGCAATGTTGGGAAATAACGATGTTTCTACCCTCTAATAGTGCTTCGTTATATTCTGAAATATGTTTTGCTTTACTGTTAACGGGCAGTTCTAGCATCTGATTGAAATCACAATCAAACAAACACCCATCCCAACTAATAGACAGGGTATTGGTGCACATCACCTTGGCAACCGCCGTGGGATTGTAGGCTTCTACTAGCGAGTACATGTAATCCTCATAATTTTCTGAAGCAATTAAATAGTCTAAAAAACGTGAAATAGGCAGATTGGTGATGGCGAATAAATTATGAAATTCAATATCAAAATCGGCTTTGAGCGCTTTTTTAAAATCTTTTTCCATAGAAGCCTGATCGCCAGGTAAAAATGCGCCGGACGGGTTATAGACCAAATCTAAGCGCAAGTTGCTTTCTGGCATCCCGTAACCCACCGCATTCAATTCCTGTAATGCTTTTATCGATTTATCAAAAACACCATCACCGCGTTGTTTATCCGTTTTTCCACGGGTCCAGTGTGGCATCGAACTTACCACATGGATGTTATGTTTTTTAAAGAATTCGGGCAAATCGTAATATTTTTTGTTGGCCCTAATGATGGTAAGGTTAGACCGCACAATAAAATCCTTAATACCCGCCTTGGCAGCTTCTTCGACAAACCATCTAAAATCCGGATTCATTTCTGGGGCGCCACCTGTTAAATCCAATGTGTGCGCCTCTGTTTTTTTTATGACTGCTAAACATTGTTGCATGGTGTCGCGTGTCATAATTTCCTTTCGGTCTGGACCAGCATCTACATGGCAGTGCTCACAAACCTGATTACACATGTAACCCACGTTTATTTGTAAAATCTCTAATTTTTTTGCTTTAAGCGGAAATTGATTGGACTCAGAAATTTTATTTTTGAATGTTGGTAATTCGCCATCTTGAAAAATCCCATTAGAAAGAATTTCAAGTTGTCTGTTGCTATTTGCTAAATCGCTTTCGCGCTTATGAAGGGACTTTGTTACCATTTATTGGTTTTATCTTAATTAGTGTTATGGTGAAAAATTAGAGTTGGATTTTGCGTTAGGGATTGAACGGTGTGTTTGAGCTCGCCGACGGTAGGAGGCAGCGAGTAGTGAAAGCCCGACCCTTGGGGAACGCCCAAATATTACATGTCCAACTTATTCACTTTATTCATCATTTGGACCCCGTGCACTAAAGTGGCACCACTTTTAATGGCGGCACCAACGTGTAGTGCTTCCATCATTTCCTCTTTGGTAATCCCGCGTTGCAAACCGTCCTTGGTATAGGCATCAATGCAATAGGGGCACTGCTCGGTATGTGATACGGCCAGTGCAATGAGTGATTTTTCTCTAGCTGTAAGGGCGCCATCTTCAAAAACCTTTCCGTAGTATTCAAAAAATGCATCTCCCAACTCCTGATTCCATTCACTAATTTTACCAAACTTCTTTAAATCGGCAGGGTCGTAATATGTTTTTTGCATGAAGTTTTATTTTTAGCTAATATAAAATGTATTTATGTAAAGTCGAAGAGAATATAATTACTTAACAAAAGAAGTCTACTTTTGTGTATAATTTGAAACATTTTTATGGATTACTTTAATATCATTACCATTCTTGTCTTATTGGCTGCTGCTTTCGGATATATTAATGTACGCTTTTTAAAACTGCCAAATACTATTGGTTTAATGTTTATTACTATAGTTTTTACTTTAGTGATATTTGTGATTAGCTATTTTGACTCGACCCTATTGGATGCCGAGCGCTATATTATCACTCAAATAGATTTTAAAGCGGTATTATTGGACATCATGCTAAGCTTTTTACTTTTTGCAGGGGCTTTGCATACCAATTTTCAGCAATTAAAGGTACAGCGATGGCCCGTGTTGGTGTTTTCTACTTTTGGAGTATTAGTGTCTACTTTTTTAGTTGGGGTGAGTGTTTATTTTTTATTACAGCTTTTAGGCCTACAAGTCGATTTTATTTATTGCTTGTTGTTTGGGGCATTAATATCTCCCACTGATCCTATTGCTGTTTTGGGGATTTTAAAGAAAGCGGGTGTTCCAAAAAAACTGGAAGCTAAAATTGTTGGCGAATCCTTATTTAACGATGGTGTTGGTGTGGTGGTTTTTTTGACCATTTTTCAAATAGCGCTTTTGGGAACGGGTGAAGTTGAGACTTTTGATGTGTTTAAATTATTTGGTCAAGAGGTGATAGGCGGTATTTTACTTGGAGGGATTTTGGGTTGGATAACCTATAGATTAATGAAGTCTATTAATGATTATGATATTGAAGTTATTATAACGTTGGCAGCAGTTATGGGCGGCACCTTATTGGCGCACCATTGGCATTTGTCTGCGCCCTTGGCTATGGTTACCGCTGGTTTGATAGTCGGAAATGATACCGTTAGAAATGCATCTATGAGTGAGATTACAGAGACCTATGTTGATAAATTTTGGGAGCTTATAGATATTCTCCTCAATACCATATTATTTGTTTTGATAGGTATGGAGATGTTGGTACTCACCTTTAAAATGGATTATATTATTGCGGGGCTTATTGCCATTCCTATAATTTTAATTTGTCGATATCTGTCTTTATTATTACCAATAAATATCTTTAAAAAGAAATTGGATTTTGTACCCAAAACAAACTTAATCATGACTTGGGGAGGTTTACGAGGCGGAATTTCCATTGCTTTGGCTTTGGGTTTGACCGACGCCATGCAGCGTGATTTGTTTTTGGTCATTACCTATGTGGTGGTGGTGTTTTCCATATTGGTACAAGGACTTACTGTCGAGGGCTTGGTAAAACGGTTTAAAGAGGACTAGTGGTCTTGCAAAATACTTTAAGTTTATATTACTCATTATTAAAAAGTTTTGAAAGTTAGCTATTGTTGGGATCTTTAACTGTAATGTCTTTTTGATGATCGTTTTAAGACTTCAGTAACTAAGAGTGATGTAGTGCTAGCGTTTTTTGTTTTTATTGGACACCTGTTTCCATTCCATAATCTATGTATGGAAGTATGTGTACTCGACTGCAATGTTCCGATTATGTTTTATTTTGACTTACACATAAACAAAAAACTCACAACTTTCTAATAATTAGATTGTTATGAGTTTTTAAAGTGGTACCTCCAGGAATCGAACCAGGGACACATGGATTTTCAGTCCATTGCTCTACCAACTGAGCTAAGGTACCTCGCCAAAGCGGATGCAAATATATATTCAATTTTATTATTTGCCAAAGGAAAATGCTAAAAAAAAGCATGAATGAAGCCTTTGTGTTTCAATAATACAGATATAACTAAATATCAAGCATTTATTATAAAGAGTTTAACAAAATTATAATTATTCCTTTTTAAATTTACACTTTTAAGAAAAATATGAATTTAATAATTGATGTTGGAAATACCTTTGTAAAACTGGCCGTTTTTAAGGAATCCGACTTAGTGTATAAGGACACTGTTCTAATAGACGATATTCGTGATAGGGTAGATGCTCTCAATACCAAGTTTCCCGCTATTACTAACGCTATTATTTCATCGGTAGGTAGATTGGGAGACACTGATTATGATTTTATTGCATTCCATTTTAAAGTACTTGTACTAAATAGCAACACAAAATTGCCATTTAAAAATGGCTACTCAACCCCAACAACCTTAGGAAACGATAGATTGGCATTGGTTGCTGCAGCAGTGCATCAATATCCAAATAAACATGTGCTCGTCATTGATGCTGGTACATGCATTACTTACGATTTTATTACAATAAATGCCGATTATCTGGGTGGCGCCATAAGTCCGGGGATAAAAATGCGCTATGAATCGTTACATAATTTAACGGCGAACTTACCGTTATTAGAAGCAGCTGTACCGCATGATATTATCGGGAATTCAACAAATCAATCCATACATTCCGGTGTCGTGTATGGTGTTTTAAAGGAAATTGAGGGCGTTAAAGAAGCATATCATCAAAAATATTCAGATTTAACAGTTATTTTAACAGGAGGGGATGCTAATTTCTTGTCTAAACAATTAAAAAGTAGCATATTTGCCAACTCTAATTTTCTTTTAGAAGGTCTAAACTTTATTTTACAATTTAATTCAAACTAATGATAAAAAAACTTGTATTAGTTTTTATAGTGCTTTTCACAATCCAGTCTTACGCACAGGAAAGTACAGCCTCTCCGTATTCCTTTTACGGGATAGGAAGTCTAAAATTTAAAGGTACCGTGGAAAATAGAAGTATGGGAGGTTTAAGTATCTATACGGATAGTATTCATGTGAATTTACGTAACCCTGCCTCTTATGCTGGAAATAATTTAGCCGCTTTTAATGGTGAAACCAGACCAGTGAAGTTCGCAGTTGGTGGTTCGTATTCTAGTATAACGTTAAAAAGCACTACTGGTAGTGATGATGCATCATCTACCACGTTTGATTATTTAGCATTATCTGTTCCTGTTGGAAAATTTGGTTTTGGGTTCGGTTTATTACCTTACACGTCCGTAGGTTATAAACTGGAATCTCTTAATGAGGATGATGCCATTGAAAACAGATTTAGGGGCGAAGGTGGTGTTAATAAAGCTTTTTTCGGATTGGGATATCAAATTTCTGAAAAGTTTAGCGTTGGTATAGACGTTAATTATAACTTTGGTAATATTCAAAATAGCACTATCGAATATAATTTTGATAATGATGGAAACCCACTTCAATTCCAATCTCGTGAAAATAATAGATCCGACTTAAGTGGTTTAAATATTAACTTAGGCCTTTCCTATAAAACCATGTTAAATGAAAATTTAGAATTGGTTTCAGGTTTGACGTATACACCTGAGAGTAATTTAAGTTCTGAAAATGAACGTTCTTTTTCAACTATCACAATCAGTTCTTCCACAGGGCAAGAATTTGTAAGTAATACTGTTGAAGTTGATCTTGATGCATTGGATTTAAAAGAGACGGATTTAATTTTACCGTCTAAATTTTCTATAGGAGCAGGAATTGGTAAACCTAGAAAGTGGTTTGTTGGTGTCGAATATGCTTCTCAAAGAACTAGTAATTTCTCAAATCCTCTATATGTCTTTAGTGATGAAGATGGAAATCCAATAAATAAATACGAAAATGCATCCTCATTCTCACTAGGTGGTTTTTACATCCCGCAGTACGATGCATTTAGGGGTTATTTAAAACGGGTTGTATATAGAGCCGGTTTACACTACGAAAAAACAGGTTTAAATATAAAAAATGAGTCGATAAACGAGTTTGGCATATCTTTTGGATTAGGATTACCAGTTGGAACCTTTTTCTCTAATGCTAATTTAGGTTTTGAAATAGGAAAACGCGGAACGACAAACAGCAATTTGATAGAAGAGAATTTTATTAATTTCCAATTAAGTTTATCTTTGAACGATAAATGGTTCCAAAAAAGGAAATATGACTAACAGCATAACATTTAAAATTATGAAAACGAAAATTACATTAGTACTAGCATTATTATTTATAGGCATAGGTGCAGCTTTTGCACAACAGAATGAAGAATGCATGACCAAGCTATCTATTTTTCATGAATACGTTAAGGCAAAAAACTACGACGCAGCTTATCAACCTTGGATGGATGTAAGAGAAGCGTGTCCTAAATTTAATACCGCTATCTATGTAGATGGTGAGAAAATTTTAGATGATAAAATTGAGAAGGCAACTGGCGCTGAAAAAGTTAATTATATAAACGACTTATTAAAACTTTGGAAGGAAAGAGAGGCTAATTTTGCGAGTAAAACAGATAAGGGCGAATATGCCGCCAAAGCATGTCAGTTAATGTACGATCATAGAGAGGCTTTAAATAAAACAGATGAAGAGTTATATGAATGTTTTGATGCCGCTTACAAATTGGACAAGGCGACTTTTACAAACCCTAAGAGTTTATATACCTATTTCTCTTTAATGGTAGATTTATATGATGCCGGTAAAAAACCTGCAAAAGATTTATTTAATAAATATGATGACGTTTTTGAAAAAGTTGAAGACGAGGTGAGAAACTACTCTGAAAACTTAAATAAGCTTATTGAAAAAGAAGAAGCTGGAACGGAGTTAACAAAAAAGGATGGCAAATATAAAAACTACTACGAAAGTTATTTAAAAGCTTACGATCAGATTTCTGGAAGTATCGACAGCAAATTAGGTGAACGCGCAAACTGTGAAAACTTAATTCCGCTTTACACTAAAGATTTTGAAGCGAATAAAACTAATGCCCTTTGGTTACAAAGAGCAGCTGGCAAAATGTCTGAAAAGGAATGTACAGATGATCCATTATTCTTTAAATTAGTAAATGCATATCACGAAATCAGTCCGTCGGCGAATTCAGCTTACTATTTAGGGATACTTAAAGACAAGGAAGGTAAATCTAACGAAGCCATTAAGTTTTATGAGCAAGCTATTAGTTTACAAACTGATAAGTTTAAAAAATCCAAACTCTACAATAGAGTTGGTTTAAAGCTGAAAGCAAAAGGCAACTATGGAAAAGCTAGAAGTTATTTTAGACAAGCTTTAGCCTTGAACCCTTCAAATGGTCGTCCATATTTATCAATTGCAGGCATGTATGCTTCAAGTGCAAACAGCTGTGGAGACACAAACTTTAATAAACGTGCGGTATTTTGGTTAGCTGCAGATGAGGCAAGAAAGGCTGCTCGTGTAGATCCAACATTAAGTGGGGCAGCATCACAAACGGTAGCGAACTACATGGCGAAAGCCCCAAGTAAAGCGGATATTTTTAGTGCAGGTAATTCTGGACAAAGTATAAGTATTGGTTGCTGGATAGGAGCTTCGGTTACGGTTCCAAAAATCTAAATGAAACATAAGATTACATATTATATACTAAACATAGTCACAGTAATTACTGTGACTATGTTTTTTTCATGTAAAGACAATTTTAGAGATGTTCAAAAACTAGGTATTTCAGAAAACGAACCTATTGGCGTTGCGGAAAATATAAATTTAAAATATACAGATTCCGGTAGGGTAAAGGCCGTTTTATTAAGTACTAAAATGCTCGATTATTCTAATAGGGATTTTCCTTTTAATGAATTTGTAAATGGCGTAACACTGGATTTGTTTGATGAAAACAATGAGAAAAGTGTTATTGTGGCAGATTATGCCATCGTGTACAATAAAACGAATTTGATCGATATGAAAGGGCATGTAAAAATTTCAACTAAAGACAATGACACCCTATTTGCCGAACAACTCTATTACGATCGAAATAAAGAGTGGTTATTTACCAACAAACCTGTAAGTTTTAAAAGAGGGCTTGACTTAATATACGGAAATGGATTCGATTCCAATTCCAATTTCACCAATGCAGAGGTTTTAGAAGTCAATGGTACAATTACTGTTGATGAATAAAGCCAATTCTTAAAAAAGGAGAAGAAGCGGATGTTAAAGAAGCCAACCCATAATTTGTTATAGAATCATTATTGTCCGATAAAAGAATTAAGACCGCTGCGCTGCTAGAACATACCTGCCTGCCGGCAGGCAGGGAATCAAGACGTGGTTTTAACTAATTGATAATCATCGTATAATACATTTATCATTTCAGAAAGGATATAATTTTTTATTTTTTTTTAATTAAAACCCGAAGCATTCCTACTACTTGGAGTTCCGACAGTGGTCGGAATCAGCGATTTTCAGAAATAATGAGCTAAGGGCAAAGTAAGAACAGTTCAATTTAGGATTGAATACGTAAACGTCTTTAAAAACTAAAATTGATCATGTATTGGCGAATGGTGCGCAGCAATTTCCCTATAAATCGTTTTGATTTTTTGGTTCTTTAGCATCAAGGCAAAAGAACAAAGAAAATAATTATGTGAGGCAAAATACAAAATTTCGATTTTTGGCTCCAAGCCAAAATGAAACCAGTGAGAACACCCCTATGTCTTGCCTCGGGTATAGTCGGTTTCAAGAAATTTTTTAATTATCTTTGCGTCAAACTTAAGTTTCTTTTATGAAATACTCTAACATTTTTGTTTACGCCTATTTAGCATTTGCTATTTTATTTCTATATGACGGTATTGCAAAATATTTAAATGAAGGCACCATAGCATACCCTTCTTTTTTATTGGCAGCTTTAGCTGTTTTTATGTTCTTCTTTAGACGAAAGTTTAGAAATAAATATAAAAATAAAGACAACTCAAATTAAATGAGCATTTATGTTATTATAATAATTACTTCATTACTACTTTCTGCTTTTTTTTCAGGCATGGAGATCGCTTATGTGTCGTCCAATAAAATACACATTGAAATTGAAAAAAAGCAAGACGGCATACTGGCTAAAGTATTAAGTAAACTCACTGCAAGACCATCAAAATTCATTACCACGATGCTTATTGGAAACAATATTGCCTTGGTGCTCTATGGGTTTTTTATGGGTGATGTATTGGTTAATTGGTTTGCATCTATGTTGCCAACGTCATCAACGCTATTGAATTATTTATTTAATGATTTAAGCTTATTGACCCAAACCGTAATTTCTACTCTCGTTATATTAATAACTGCGGAATTTTTGCCAAAAGTGTTTTTTCAGATATATTCAAACTCATTAATGAAATTGCTCGCTATTCCAGCGTATATTTTTTATGTGCTTTTTACATTTATCTCAGATTTTGTCATCTGGATTTCAGATTTTGTGTTGCGAACATTTTTTAAAACGGAAGGCGATCAAATTCAATTGGCATTTACCAAATTGGAATTAGGCAACTACATTAGTGAGCAAATGGAGTCGGTTGAAGCGAATGAAGAAGTAGATACTGAAATACAGATTTTTCAAAATGCCTTGGAATTTTCCGAAGTTAAAGCGCGGGAGGTCATGGTGCCCAGAACCGAAATAATAGCTGTGGAAATTAAAGCCTCTATTAAATCGCTCAATGCGCTATTCACAGAATCGGGTTGCACTAAAATCTTGGTCTATAAAGATACTATTGATGATATTTTAGGCTACGTACATTCTTTCGAATTATTTAAAAAGCCAAAAAACATAAAGGCGATGTTGTTGCCTGTAGAATTCGTGCCAGAAACGGTACTTATAAAAGATGTGCTTAATGTGCTTATAAAAAAGCATAAGAGTATTGCGGTTGTCTTAGATGAATACGGTGGCACTTCGGGTATTATGACGGTGGAAGATATTGTTGAGGAATTATTTGGTGAAATTGAAGATGAACATGACACCGTTGTATTAATAGAGGAGCAATTTGATGATGATCATTTCAAATTTTCAGCGCGCATTGAAGTCGACTATTTAAACGAAGTATATAAATTAAATTTGCCTGAAAGTGAAAACTACGAAACACTTGGAGGTTTAATAGTAAACCATACAGAAGAGATTCCAGCTAAGAATGAAATTGTAAAAATGGATGCGTTTCAATTTACAATTTTAGAAGTGTCTAACACTAAAATAGACATGGTAGAACTCAAATTACTACAAGAAGAGTAAGGGTAATATTATTTAAGATAATTTATGCTGCGTTCTCCTTTTATTATTAAAAGGAAAATGGTATTTTCGCGCACGATATTTTGGTCAAATAGCAGCCTATAAAACGCTTATTTTTCTGATTAATATCTAATTAACCAGTAAAATTCCGCTGATGGGATTTTTAAAATTTAAATGACACATGGCAGTTTTAAATAAAATTAGACAACGCTCACTATTCTTAATCTTAATAATAGCCCTAGCGTTATTTTCTTTTGTATTAGCAGATTTATTTAAAAACAGTGATGCGCTTACTGCAAAATCACAAAATATAGTTGCTACCATAAATGGTAAAGATATCACCAGAGAAGACTTTTTGCAAAAAGTTGAAGCCGCTCAAAGACAAGCAGGACCAACGGCTACCAATTCGCAAGTAATGAATAGGGTTTGGGAGCAGGAAGTTAGAGAAGCTGTTATGGGGACTCAATTTGAAGAATTGGGGATTAGTGTTGAAAAGGACCAAATGAGAGATTTGCTTAAAACAGCGTTGGCAACAAGTCCAGAATTTTTAAACGAAGCTGGTCTTTTTGATGAAGGGAAACTAAACGAATATATAGCCAACTTAAAAGAAACATCTCCTGCAGGATATGAAGGTTGGGTGAATTATGAAAAGTCATTAGCATCTAACGCACTACAACAAAACTATTTCAATTTAGTAAAAGCTGGTTTAACAGGGACATTGGCCGAAGGAGAATGGGCACATAAACTAGAAGGGAATAAAGTAGATATAAAATATGTGCAAATTCCTTACGCCTCTATTCCAGATAGTACGGTTAAAGTAGCAAAATCGGATATTTCAAAATACATTAATGCCCATAAAAAGCAATATGAAGTTGAAGCCTCTAGAGATATCAAATATGTGGAGTTTAAAGAAGTGCCTAGTGTTGAAGATGAAGATGCCATGAAAGCTGAAATGAACACTTATGTAAATGGACGTTTTGTTGATGGGACAGGAAGAAAGGATACAATTGCAGCTTTTTCAAAAGTCAAGAATAATGAAGATTATATCAATTCAATTGCGGAATCTGACATAAAATTCGATGTACGTTTTGTGTTTAAATCAGGTTTGCCAACTGCTTTTGCAGACAGCATTTATAATCTAAATGTTGGTGAGGTTTATGGACCATATAAGGACAATGGGTTTTTTAAAGTATCTAAGGTTATCGCTGTAAAGCAAATACCTGATTCTGCTAAAGTAAGACACATTTTAATTCCTTTTGTTGGAGCAAGAAGTGCTACGCCGGACATTACACAAACAGATGCCCAAGCCAAAGCGACTGCAGATAGTTTGTTAACGGTTTTAAAAGCAGATCGCTCTAAGTTTCCAGAGTTTGTAACAACCTATTCTTCAGATCAAGGTAGTGTTCAGAATGAAGGGCGCTACGACTGGCATCCATATAATTCGATGGTACCAGAATTCAATGATTTTGAATTTGAAGGTAAAACAGGCGATTTAGGTGTGGTTAAAACCATATTTGGATACCATATCATCGAAATTGAAGGTCAGAAAGATAAAAAGAAAGCCGTTCAAGTAGGAACTATTGCTAGAAAAATAGAGCCATCTGAAGCCTCGGTAGATAAAATTTTTAGAGATGCCTCTAATTTTGAAATTAGTGTGGCAGATAAAGATTTTGAAACTGTAGCAAAAGAGAGTAAGTATGTAGTAAGACCTGTAAATGGTATCAAAGCTTTAGATGAAAATATACCAGGTGTAGGCAATCAAAGACCTATCGTGCGTTGGGCATTCGAGGATGGCGCAGAAGTTGGTGACATCAAGCGTTTCAATATTCCTAACGGATACGTGATTGCGCAATTGGTAGCAAAACACCAAGAAGGCTTAATGTCTGTTGAAGATGCTACTGCAAGCGCTTTACCAGCTATTCGTAAAGAAAAGAAAGCGGAGATGATTAGAGACCGTGTATCGGCTACTACGTTAGAAGATTTAGCTGCCACTGAAAACACATCGATAAAGACAGCCTCTGCAATCAACATGAAAAATCCAACATTATCTGGCGCAGGAAGAGAGCCTATGGTTATTGGTGCTGCCTTTGGTTTAAATGAAGGAGAAACATCTAAATTAATTGATGGTGCGAACGGCGTTTATATGATTCAAGTCACAAAGGTAACTCCAGCAGTTGAGTTAGATAATTATCAAGCTGCTGCCAACAGGGTAGAGCAACAAAAAACAAGTGTGGTTAATACCAAGTTGTACAATGCTTTAAAAGAAGCGGCCGATATTGAGGATAACAGAGCAAAAACCCAAGTGCAATAAGCTTAAAAATCATATTGAATAAAAAGAGGCTATCTGAAAAGGCAATTTTATTCGTCATTACGAGAAATTTTAATTTCGAAGTAATCTGTTAATCAATAACTTAAATTCAACAGATTGCTTCTCCCGAATACTCGGGATCGCAATGACGGTCTTTTAAGACAGTCTCTTTTTATTTAATCATAGTCGTGTAAGGAATGACAGTTTCATAGCCTTTATTCAAAAAATAGTCCGTAGGATTATGGATGGCAGTTGCCAAAACAAAATCGCCACCCCAAGCACCAAGGCTTTTAATACTTCCAGGGAAGTCCTTAAATAATATTTCCTTTACAGGGATCTGCTTTGTTATTCTAGAAATGATATGCTCATGAGCAATAATGAGTAATTCAAATTCAGCCAGAGTTTTACAACCAATCATATTGGAAGTAATATTACTAATTTCTGAAATAACTTGACTATGTTTAGCACTGTTTTCTCGATACATCGCAATACCCTTTCGACTATTCTGTTTCTTATTTAAATAAACGAAATAAAGCTGCGCTTTAAAATCTGGATTGAAATCAACAGGGCTGATTATAGGTGTGTTTTTATCCAACTGATAGGTGATTGGTGTGTTGTGTTGTGCACAAGCAATATCATAACCGCTACCGCCAAAGGTCATCTCTAAGAGTTTATAAGCATCTACTTGAGCCCACTGCGCAATATTGTTAATTAATGTAGAGGATGTGCCAAGGCCCCAATGGGTTGGGAATTCTAAATGTGTGGTGACCTTAAATCCGCCATTACTTTTAATAAAATTGGGATTGAGTGATTTTGCAGCGTTAAAAATTTGAACCAATCTTTTAGACCTGTCGTCATGTTGAACGCGACTCAGCATCCTAGCATTAGTCCAGTCAAATGCACCCTCAAACCAAATATTGCTGTTTTCATCTAAACTCTTCCAAATTAGTTTAGGTTCGTTTATCGTTTCAACTTCCAAGGATTGCCCATATTTAGTTGGTATGGCAAGGGATAGCGCACCATCAAGAACCACATATTCACCTGTAATCAATAATTTCCCGTTGCTTTTAAAGGTTTCCATGTTCATGTTTAAAAATCAGAAAATTATAGGTTTAAAAAATGTAATCTGTACTTTATAATGTATTTTTATTATATAGTCAATAGTCAATAGTCAATAGTCAATAGTCAATAGTCAATAGTCAATAGTCAATAGTCAATAGTCAATAGTCAAGACCTATTTCTCAATTGTCAATCGTAAATTCTGCAACGCTTCCACCACAGCACTATGCGTGACGGTATGATTTTTAAAGTGCGTGGTTAGGGCCATTTTTTCAGAATCATTGGCTTTAAACTGGTTTAATATATTCATTAAATGCATTTTCATATGACCTTGCTGAATTCCTGTTGTGGTCAATGATCGTAAGGCAGCAAAATTTTGAGCTAATCCAGCAACGGCAACCACTTGCATGAGTTCTTTGGCGTTTGGTTTATGTAGTAATTCTAAAGACAGTTTAACCAAAGGATGTAAACCGGTAAGTCCGCCAACGGTTCCTAGAGCTAAAGGAATCTCCATCCAAAAGGTAAAAATTCCGTTTTCAACCTTAGCGTGTGTTAAACTACGGTATTGTCCATCTTTTGAGGCATAGGCATGAACACCAGCTTCAACGGCTCTAAAATCATTCCCTGTGGCCAAAACCACTGCGTCAATACCATTCATGATGCCTTTATTATGTGTTACGGCACGATAGGGTTCAACCTCTGCAATACGAACCGCTTGAATGAAGGTGTCTGCAAAGTCTATACCCGAAACAGAAGGGTCTTCAGACAGTATTTCCACGGGGCAGCTCACTTCGGCACGCACCAAACAATCAGGAACATAATTGGACAAGATACTCATCACAATCTCTATAGGATGGTCCAGTGAGGAAAAACCATCATAATGTTCGGCTTCGGCTTTAAACGTTTTTGCAAATTGCTCTAGGCATGAATTAATAAAGTTGGCGCCCATGGCGTCTAAAGTTTCAAACGATGCGTGGAGTTGGTGATAGCCTTTAATATCTTGTGTTTTATTGCGGAGTTCAATATCTATAATACCGCCGCCACGGGCTTCCATATTTTTAGTAATGCCCTGCGTATCTTTTATAAGTTTTGATTTTACATTTTGAAAAAAGGCATTTAGTATTTCAAAATCGCCGTAGTACATAAAATGCACCTGCCCAATTTTGGTGGTAGAGATAACTTTTGTTTTAAATCCGCCTCTATCTAACCAGAATTTTGCAGCTTTACTGGCCGCAGCCACTACAGAACTTTCCTCTATGGCCATCGGGATGGTGTAATGCCTATCATTAATTAAAAAATTAGGGGCCACACCAAGTGGTAAGTAATAATTGGAAATTGTATTTTCTATAAATTCATCATGGAGTTGTTGCAGCTTTAAATCGTCATTCCAATATTGCTTTAAAATGCGTTTGGCATCCTCAGCATTAGAAAAATAACTGTTCACAATCCAATCTATCTTTTTTGATTTTGAAAGTTTAGAAAAGCCTGAAATCGATTTACCCATAAAATTGTAATTTTCAATGCAAAGATAATACTCTTCCTATGAATATTGAATTTGCTTTTTAATACGGGCATTTAACTGTTAATATTACAGGTTTTTTGCAGAATTTTTAGTAAACTTGACAACATTTTGTGAATTAAACATTTTTAAATGAAATACCCTAAATTATTACCTTGTGTTTGCCTTTTCTTAACGACTTTATTACCAGCACAAACCAAGGAAATTTCCCTAGATGATATTTGGAATGGCACCTATAGAACAGAGCGTATGGATGTTTTACATTCCATGGCTAACGGACAGCAATATTCTGTTTTAAATTTTGATAGAACTGCACGTTCTACTTCCATAGATATTTATGATTATAAAACCTTGAATAAGGTAAAAACCTTGGTGGATTCTAAAGACCTTGAAAATCTTGAATATTTCTCAGACTATAGTTTTAGTAAAAACGAAGACAAACTTATCTTGGCAACTAATGAAACGTCTATTTATAGAAGATCCTCATTAGGAAACTATTATGTTTATGATATCAAGACCAAATTACTTTCATCGATAGCCGAAGAAAAAATACAGGAACCTACATTTTCCCCAGATGCTACTAAAGTAGCCTACGGCTTAGATAATAATATTTTTATAAAAAATTTAAAATCTGGAGAAGCCACTCAAATCACATTTGATGGCGAAAAAAACAAAATCATTAATGGTATTGCCGATTGGGTCTACGAAGAAGAATTCTCGATAGTTCGTGCGTTCGAATGGAATAGTAACGGTGACAAAATAGCATTTATCCGTTTTGATGAAACCGAAGTGCCAGAATTCTCCATGGATGTATATGGAGAAGGACTTTATCAAACGCAGCAAGTCTTTAAATATCCAAAAGCAGGTGAGCCAAATGCTTTGGTGTCCCTTCATATCTACGATTTAAAAACAAACAAGACGGAGTCCGTAAAGGTAAATAAAGATTATAATGATTTCTATATTCCTAGAATCAAATGGACAAATAATCCAGAGGTTTTAAGTGCGCAATACATGAATAGACATCAAAACGAACTTGATTTGTGGATGATAAATGCCGAAGAAAACAGCTCTAAATTAGTATTAGCTGAAACGGATAAAGCTTATGTAGATGTGACTGATAATCTAACCTTTTTAAAGGATAATAGTTTTATTTGGACCAGTGAAAAAGATGGCTTTAACCATATTTATCATTATTCCAAAAAGGGGGAGTTAATCAATCAGGTTACAAAAGGAAATTGGGAAGTCACCAATTATTACGGTTACGATGATAAGACCAATAAAATCTTTTATCAATCTGTTGAAAACGGTTCGATTAACAGAGACGTGTATGCGATTAAATTAAACGGAAGAAATAAAACGCGATTGACAAAAAATGAAGGCACCAACGGGGCATCATTTAGTAAAGACTTCTCTTATTTTATTAATACGTTTTCTAGCGCCACAACACCACCAGAATACACATTGAACAGTGCTGAAAGTGGAGATGTAATTAAGAGCATTAAAGATAATGATGTCTTAGTGCAGAAACTTTCAGATTATAAAACTTCCAAAAAAGAATTTAGTACCATCCATATTAATGGAAATGATTTAAATATGTGGATGATAAAGCCAGCAGATTTTGATGCATCTAAGGCATATCCACTATTTATGTTTCAATATTCAGGTCCAGGCTCACAACAGGTGGCAAACAGATGGAATAGCGCTAACGATTATTGGCATCAGCATTTGGCACAACAAGGCTATATTATTGCCTGTGTAGATGGACGTGGTACCGGCTTAAAAGGCGCTGATTTTAAAAAAGTGACTCAAAATGAATTAGGGAAATATGAAGTTGAGGATCAAATTGAAGCTGCAAAAGCCTTAGGGGAATTACCATATATTGATGCCAGCAGAATAGGAATTTGGGGTTGGAGTTACGGAGGTTTTATGAGTAGTAATGCCTTGTTTAAAGGTAATGATGTCTTTAAAATGGCTATTGCCGTGGCTCCTGTAACAAGCTGGCGCTTTTATGATAGTATCTACACAGAACGGTATATGACTACTCCGCAGGAAAACGCGAGTGGTTATGATGAGAATTCACCGCTCAGTCATGTTGATAAACTGAAAGGCGATTTTCTGTTGGTTCATGGATCAGCAGATGATAATGTGCACCTGCAAAATACGATGCGTTTAGTTGAAGCATTAATTCAAGCTGATAAGCCATTTGATTGGGCCGTTTATCCAGATGACAATCACGGTATTTACGGTGGAAACACCAGACTACATCTTTATAAAAAAATGACTAATTTCATTCACGAAAATTTAGGCGACAAGATTGATAATACCCCAGAGGGCGAGAAGGAAGACATAAACATAAAAGAATCACTAGACAACTAACTAACAATTATTTATATGGCAGCTACGGCATTGAAACCACATCAAAGAGAACTTTTTGGACAACCTATTGGCTTGTACATTTTATTTTTAACCGAGATGTGGGAGCGCTTCTCATACTATGGTATGCGCGCCTTATTGGTGCTTTATATGACAGCATCAACATTGGGTGATGACGATAGGGGTGCTGGATTGGGCTGGACCAGTAAAGAGGCTTTAGCGCTTTATGGCTGGTATACCATGTTGGTTTACGTCATGTCCATTCCAGGGGGTATGATTGCCGATAAATTGATTGGTCAAAAAAAAGCTGTTCTACTCGGTGCTATTATATTGTGTGTTGGTCATGGTGTCTTGGTATTGACCGATATTTGGGCATTTTATGCCGGTTTAGGTCTGGTAATTACAGGGGTAGGCTTATTAAAGCCCAACATTTCCACAATGGTTGGTGGCTTATACAAACAAGGCGATATTAGACGTGATAAAGGCTTTAGTATTTTTTACATCGGTATTAATCTAGGATCCTTATTAGCCACTATGATTGTAGGAGGCGTAGTTGCCAAATGGGGCTGGCACGCCGGTTTTGGTCTTGCAGGTATTGTGATGGTCTTAGGATTGATCAATTACGTTTTAGGTCAGAAATACTTAACACAGGTTGGGAATTTTGTTTCAGATAAAAACGACCCTAATGAAGTGTCTTACGGCAAACTTTACAGCAAGTTATTCAGTTCCCCAAGGCAATTATTGTATGCAGGCATATTATTGTTAGGAACTGTTATTGGTTGGTATTATATGGATTGGGGTTATGGTTTATTGTTTTTATTTTTAACAGCTATCGCATCCCTTTTAATGATGATTTATAAAGAATTGGATTCTCAAGTATTTAAAGATCGATTTATGGTATTGTTATTATCATTTATTATGGTCATTATTTTTTGGGGCGCCTTCGAACAGGCTGGTGGACTAATGAATTTATATACCGATACTAAAACCAATAGAATGTTGCTCGGTTGGGAAATTCCAACGGTGATGTTCCAAAGTTTAAATGCTGGATTTATTATCCTGTTTGCAACACTTGTGGCTAGTATTTGGGCAAAACGAAAGTTAAAAGGCAAAGAAGCGTCGTCATTATTTAAAATGGCATTGGGTATCATCATCATGGGCTTTGGCTTTTTGTTTATGGTGTTTGCCGCCATGGAATTCGAAAAATCAGGTTCATCTAGCATGATTTGGCTCGTTTTGGCTTACTTCTTTCATACCATTGGAGAACTTTGTATTTCACCGGTAGCGCTATCATTTATAACTAAATTGGCCCCAGTAAAATATGCTTCTTTAATGATGGGTGTTTATTTTGCAGCCACTGGTTTAGGTAATAAAGTGGCAGGAATTGTTGGGGAATCTGCCTCAGATTATGGTGAGTATGCGGTGTTTTCAGGAATCTTAATATTCACGGTCATTATAGGGTCATTATTTATCCTTATTCTAAAACCTCTTAAGCGATTAACGCATGGCGCTGAAGATAAAGAACGTATGATGCACTCTGATGAAGCAGAAGGCTTTGAACTAGCAGATAACTAAACTAAACACTATGTCAGCAAACACTACCGATCAGTTTTTTAAACACAATGTCTTAGGACATCCAGCAGGATTATTCGTTTTATTTTTTACAGAAATGTGGGAGCGATTTTCATACTATGGTATGCGTGCCTTGTTAGTATTATTTCTTACTGCATCCCTCTTAGATGAAGGTTGGGGTTGGCCTCGTGAACATGCCATGGCGCTATTTGGTTCCTACGTTGGTTTGGTCTATTTGTCAACCATGATGGGTGGCTATTTTGCCGACAAAGTGATTGGCTATAGATGGGCAGTAGTTGTTGGCGCACTATTGATGACCATGGGGCATGCCTCTATGGCTGTCGAAACACAATGGTCTATTTATTTAGGTTTAGGTTTACTTGTTATAGGTAATGGATTCTTTAAACCAAACATGACCTCTATTGTTTCTGAAATGTATAAAGATAGGCCAGAGAAGAAAGATGGTGCCTACACTATTTTTTATATGGGTGTAAACGCAGGTGCTTTTTTAGGGATTCTACTTTGTGGTTATTTAGGTGAAAAAGTAGGCTGGAGCCTAGGTTTTGGACTAGCGGGAATATTTATGTTTTTTGGACTTGTACAGTTTTGGTTAGCACAAAATATTTTTGGAAATATTGGCTTAAAGCCAAAAAAGAATGATGCCAATTCTATTGAAGCTCAAGATAATGATAAGCGCGTACCGTTTACACCTTGGCAATTAGGACTCATAATCTTAATGGTACTATTGGGGCTAATGTGGATTTTAAATGCCCCCGCAACCACTATAACAGAAGGAAGAGTTAACGTCTTTTCATTTTTAGGACCTAACGGAAATAACATTGCTATCCTAATGGCTTTAGGTCTATTTCTTATTCTACTGTTTTATAGATTTACACAGTACTCAAAAATTACCAGGGAAAAATTAATGGCAGTTTCATTCTTTGCTTTACTATCGGTATTCTTTTGGGCTATTTTTGAGCAGTCGCCAGGTACATTGACGATTTTTGCAAATGATTATACAGATAGAACACTAGACGGTACTTCTGCCAATGTGTTTAGAATAGTCAATGCCGCCATGACCATTATACCTTTGGGAATTATAACATGGGTGTTATTTTTATTATTTAAGCAAACTTTCGGTCTTTATAAATGGTCTAACTTAATTTTGAGTTTGAGTTTTTTAATTGTGTGGGCCATTGCTATTTGGATGCTCTTAAATCAACTGAAGGAGGAAGATTTGGAAGTGCCTGCTTCTTGGTTTAGTGTATTGAATTCATTGTTTATCATTACGCTCGCTCCGCTATTTTCAAAATGGTGGGAGAGCAAATACAATCCTTCTGCCAATATGAAATATGGTATAGGTATGTTTTTATTAGGCTTAGGAATGGCTTGCGTTGCCTTTGGAGCCGGTGGTATAGAACCAGGAGCCAAAACAGCATCAGTGAGCATGATTTGGTTAATTCTTGTTTACCTATTTCATACCATGGGAGAACTTTGTATTTCACCTGTTGGATTATCATATGTTAGTAAATTAGTGCCAGCTAGAATGATTGCATTTATGTTCGGGGTATGGTATTTGGCTATAGCGATTGGTATGAAAGGAGCCGGAGTTTTTGGTGAGAACGTGGATAAAATAGCCAATGAGAATGGGATAAGTTACTTTTTCTGGATATTAACAGCTATTTCAATAATTGTAGCTGTATTTTCCGTGGTGATGTCGCGAATAGTTAAAAAACTAATGCACGGTGTCCGTTAATCGAAAAATTATCTTAAAATTTTAAAAAATGTTCCTGTCTAGGAGCGTTTTTTGTAAGTTCGGAATAGCTTTTGCAACAAATCAACTTATGAAAAAGATAACAGTTATTTTAATATTAATGCTCCTGAGCACTATTAATGGTGTAGCACAGGAAATCAATTGGGTCTCTTTAGAAGAGGCGTTAGAACTTCAAAAGAAATCTCCTAAGAAAATAATGATGGATGTTTATACCAATTGGTGTGGTCCCTGCAAACTTCTTGATAGAAACACGTTTCAAAATAAAGATGTTGCTAATTATGTGAATACCCATTATTATGCTGTAAAATTCAATGGGGAAGGCAATGAGAGCTTTACTTATAAAGATAATGTGTTCTCAAATCCCAACTATAATCCAGCGAAGGCAAATAGAAGAAATTCGGCACATCAATTTGCAAGTTATTTAAGGGTAAATGCCTATCCTACTATTATTTTCTTTGATGAGAAAGGAGACGTGATTGTGCCTTTACCAGGTTATAGAACACCACCACAATTAGAACTTTATTTGAAAATGTTTAAAAACGACGAACATACGTCTATTGATTCACAGGAGAAATTTAATGCCTATTCCGAAAGTTTTGTACCTGAATTTAAAAGTTAACTTTAGACGCTAATAAGTAATAATGAAAGCGCCCTTTTTACTGGTTTGGTGAAAAGGGCGTTTTCTTTTTTCACATATCTCCGCCCATTGTTTTACATACGATTTATAGTTACTGCCATCTGCAATAATATATTTTGGTTTAATTGAATCAATTAATCTGTTTAAATTAATCTTCGGAGATGCTCTTAATAAGACGTAATCCGGATGGAAGGAGTTCACCTTGTACGCCCCTAGACTATCAATTACCAATAGGGTTTTATTGCCTACAGCATACACCGTTTTTAGGGAACCCTCTTTTATGTCTTTAATATCATTCCCTACTGCATAATCATTTATAATGTTGTTCTTCATTTTAGAGAGACTATCTGAATTTGAGGCGATGCTTAAAGTCTTTCCTTTTTGATGGCCAATCAGACTATATCTGCTTTTATGAAACACAATAAAGGCGTCCGATGTACTTTCATGGGTATTGTAAATAAGGGCGATTTGAGCAATAATAATGGCGACTAGTAATATTTTCAGATTGCGGTAATTATAGGTTTTCAATAATTTAATGGAGCTTACTATAATCAGGTATGACACCATCACATATAATAAGTTAAACGCAATGTCCTTAAATAAAAAGGATTCTTGTTTGGACACCCACCCAACAAACCAATTCATGCCACCTATAACAGTTCCAAAAACATCTGCTAGTATATGAGGTAATAGGTTTAAAACAGCCAATAAGATAACTAAAACCCCAACTCCTAACACAACACCCAAAAAAGGAATGATGACCAAATTAGAGATAAAAAACAAACCGGGAAATTGATGAAAATAATAAAGTGCTACAGGAATAATACCGAATTGCGCAGAAACCGTTATGGTGAGGGTGTGCCAAAATTTATCGACAATATAAGGCTTCGGTTTCCAAAGTTTGTACAGCATGGGGTCTATGGTCACAATGGCAAAAACAGCCAGATAGCTTAACTGAAAACCAACATCAAAAAGAAACAGCGGTTTAAAAAGTAAAATAACAAACATGGAGATGGCCAAGGTGTTGAAAATATTGGTAGGGCGCTTTAAATTTATAGCAATGGCCACTATACTGAACATGGTCACCGCTCTGGTTACAGATCCTGATAATCCAGCAATTAAGGCAAAACTCCACAAGAAGCTAACCAGCAAAACCATTTTAATGAGTTTCCCCCTTTTAAGCCGTTCGATAGGTTTTAGAACAATACTTAAAATTAATAAAATGATCCCAACATGTAGCCCAGAAACCGCTAAGATATGTATGGCACCGGCGTTGGTATAGCTTGTATAAATGTCTTTGCTAATGTCTTGCCGCTGCCCTAAAAGCAGTGCATTGATTATAGCAAGTTCATCTGGTTTAAAATGATAGGGTTCCAATTTCTTATTGATATGTTCTCGAACTTCATGGGCTATTCCAAATACCGTATGCACTTGAGAATCTAATAGTAATAGAGATTCATTGGCTATAAAAAGCTGATGATAGATGTACTTCTTTTTTAAATATTCTTTATAACTGAACTGATTGGGATTTAATGGATTTATTAAATTTTTAAAAGTGCTTCTCGTGACATAAACAGCATCAACTTTTAGATTGGCGTTTAAAGAATCATGGGTCACATTTAATAATGATTTCCCTCTAACTTTTTCTTTGTTAATGGAAAGAATATCAACCACATGCTTATCATAGAACTGACCAGGTTTTAAAACTTCCCTGATTCTAAAGGTGATCGTATTTGCTGAATCTGTAATCTGTTCAGCATATTGCGTGTAATGGTTCGAAAAATTTTTCTGATTATGGAATTGCGTCGTCAGCACGCCAATATTAATCATCATTAAAAAGGAGGCTATTCCAAACCATATGGTTTTGGTAAATCGCTTTTTAGCGCTGAGGTAGAAAACAAATAAAACGATAAAACCCGAAGAAGTAGAATAAAGTACGTCTCTGATTGATGGACTAAAATAATGCCCTATAACAATGCCAATTACAAGACAAAAGGTGAGTTTTATTATAGTGAAATTGAGAAGCTTCATGAAGCTGTAAGATAAAAAATAATACCATTTCTTGTTTGAAATTACTGTAAAAGAAAATGATGATTTTTTGCTTTTTAAAAAATAGAAAAACAAAGCATAGCCATGGTTATGGTTTAATTGAACTCATCTTGACTTTTTCTATTTCCTAAAAAACGGCTATAATTTATCCATATTTCGTTATTTTTTTTATTCGTAGCGATGCTATGCCTTTCAAAAAGTATCTCATCTGTACAAATTTTATCTCGTTTTCGGTTAAAAACAAAAGTCAAGATGAGTTCATTTTATGTGTGTGCCCAGCATGGGCATCTTTTATTTACGGAAAGGTAAATAATTAATCTAGAGGGTGCAAGTCCCTTATGTACAGGAGTAACGTCTTGAAGCATTAGTAAGTCGCAAGGGTGAAAACCGTGAGGTTCTATCTGAAGGAAGCGGAACTACAAAACTCGGTACTGACGAACAGAAATCGTATACAGAGGCATATTTACTTGGGTAAGCAAGCACATCATTGTAACGCCCAACGAACACCAAAAGGGTAAATATGTAGATACGGCAGTGATTGAGAGAAAGAAGATGTCATTACCTGGGGAGGTCTCCAAAACTACGAGTTGGTTATTTGGAGAAGTCAGCAGAGGTCATAGTACCTACGGGAAACGAGTTGAGGCAATACCTCAGATGGTCTCACAAGTAGGGAAGGACAGAACATTAAATTACGTTGGAATTCGATTAGGATGCCTAGCTAGCCTAGTTTTAAACCAACAGGAGTACACGAATTATTAAACCTATGATTGAAAACGTATAATCAGCAACAAACCTTTTTAAAGCAACACGACAAGTGGAGCGCAATAAAGGCGCGAGCGGTGTAGATGGTATGAAAACAACGGAGCTTTCCGCTTATATATTAGAAAACCGTTCGACTATACTATCGACTATTCGCACAAACAGCTATAATCCAAATTCAATATTAGGAGTAACCATTCCAAAAGGACAGGGTAAAACCCGACTATTAGGAATACCAACTGTAGTCGATAGGTGGCTTCAAAAAGCGGTAAGTCAACAATTAATGGTTCATTTTGAATATGATTTTGAACCCGTTAGTTACGGTTTCCGTCCACAAAAGAACATCCAAAAAGCAGTATTACAAGCTCAAACGTATATCAATTCTGGTTATCAAGATATTGTAGATATTGATTTAGAAGGATTCTTTGACCAAGTAGACCACTGTATCTTACTGCAACTTATTTACCACAAGGTAAAATGTCCGACCACTTTGCGATTAATCCGAAAATGGCTTAGAGTTCCCATATTAATAGATGGAAAACTCCAAAAGCGCAGAAAAGGCATCCCGCAAGGCAGTCCAATTAGTCCCTTATTATCTAATATTATGTTAGATGTTTTGGACAAAGAAATGAAAAGCATGGGCTTGCGTTATGTTCGCTACGCTGATGATTTTAGCGTTTACGCCAAAAGCAAAAGCGAGGCTAAACAAATAGGAAATAGACTGTTTGTCTTCTTAAAAGATAAACTTAAATTACCTATAAACAAAGCCAAAAGTGGCATCCGCAGACCTGTAAACTTTGAGTTACTCGGGCATGGTTTTGTACCCATCTATAAAAAGGGTGTAAAAGGACAATATGTACTAGTGGTAGCCAATAAAAGTTGGGCAAAGTTTAAACGTAACCTAAAAAGTATAACCAAGAAAACCAAACCCATGTCGTTGTTAGAACGACTCGAACGACTTAATCAAGTCTGCCGAGGCTGGATGAACAATTACCGCTTAACCAACATCTATGCAAAAAGTAAAAAGCTAGATGAGTGGCTAAGAAATCGGTTGCGCTATTGTATTTGGCACGATTGGAAGAAACTAGAACGGAAACGTAAAAACCTAATTCAATTAGGTATAGAAATCGGACAAGCCTATGCTTGGAGTAGAACAAGAATGGGAGGCTGGGCAGTTGCTCAAAGTCCTATTCTAAAGACTACTATTACAGTCTCTAGACTTAAACGAAAAGGGTATAAACCTTTGTTAGATTACATTAATAATACGCAAACTTCAATTTGGTGAACCGCCGTATACGAGACCCGTACGTACGGTGGTGTGAGAGGCGCAGTGACGACTTTTAAGTCGTCACCCGTCTACTCAATTGTAGTAGAAAGGAAAAAAGGGCGTTTTATTACAGTTATTTTAAATGTATAACTTATAAAACCCGACGTGCTTCTACAAAAGCGGCATTCCAATACGGATCTGTGAATGAAGATAAGATGACGCCCCGTCGCGTTGTAGCGTGAATAAATTCAATATTTCCATTGTCAACCGACGTTACTAATCCCACATGATTAATAGCACTGCGCCTATTTTTTTTGCTCGTTTTAAAAAAGAGAAGATCTCCTTTTTTAAGCTTTCTCAAAGGAATTTCAGAACCATTTTTCGCCATATCCCGCGATATTCTGGGTAGAAAAATATCATAGGCTTTAAACGATTCAAAAATTAATCCAGAGCAATCCATTCCAGATGTTGTAGTGCCTCCCCATTTGTAGCGCACACCCTCAAACTGTCTGGCATAATTGACAATATGATCTGAAGTGGAGAAATGGGTATGGTCATTATCCCGATTTTCAGCTGTATTATTTTTTGTATGTCTTTTAGTTGAAATGACTTCAGACGTATTCGTTTTGCTAGTCCTTGCTTTTTTAGAAGATTTGCAAGCAATAAAACTGAAAAGCACCAGAAGTAGCCAAAGTATCTGTTTCATCACTAGTTTATGCTTTAATAGATTCATAAATAAGTTTCGCCGTTTTTTCGCTAGCACCTTTTCCGCCTAAGGCTTTTTCCAAATCGAAATAATCTAAAAATAATTGTCTGCGTTTAGAAGGGTCAAGAATTTTAGTGAGCTCCTTTTTAAGACGTTTTTTATTAAAGTCATTCTGAATCAGTTCGGTGACCACTTCTTTATCCATAACCAAATTCACTAAGGATATATACTTTAAGGTGATAATGCGTTTTGCAATATGATAGGAAATAGAACTCCCCTTATAGCAAACCACCTGAGGTACTTTAAAAAGCGCTGTTTCCAAAGTAGCTGTGCCAGAGGTTACTAAGGCAGCGGTTGAAACACTCAGCAAATCATAAGTTTTATTAGAAATAAAATGTACATTGGACGATTTGATAAAAGGCTTATAAAAACTATAATCTTGACTAGGGGCACCTGCGATTACGAACTGATAGTCTTTAAAGTCATCTACCAAACTCAGCATCACAGACAACATTTTTTTGATTTCCTGCTTCCGGCTTCCCGGTAATAAGGCAATGATGGGTTTATCGCTTAATTTATATTTTTCCCTAAATTTAAATTCACCAATTTGTTTTCTAGTTGAAATGCCATCAATAAGTGGATGCCCAACGAAATGCACATCATAATCATGTTTTTTATAAAAGTCTTTTACAAAGGGAAGTATAACATACATGGCATCAATATCCTGTTTTATAGCTTTTACCCTGCCCGCTCTCGATGCCCAAACTTGTGGGGAGATATAGTAATGTGTCCTGAATTTTTCTTGCTTTGCCCATTTGGCAATGCGTAGGTTAAATCCTGAATTATCTATAAATACAATCACGTCTGGATTAAAATTGGCAATATCTGTTTTACAGAATGAAATATCTTTGAAAATTTTAGATAAATTCATTACAACTTCAGCAAAACCCATAAAAGCACGTTCTTTATAATGCTTTACCAAAGTGCCGCCAACAGCTTGCATCAGGTCACCACCCCAAAATCTAATGTCGGCATTACTGTCTTGTTTTTGCAAGGCCTTCATTAAATTAGAGCCATGTAAATCACCAGATGCTTCACCAGCTATAATATAGTACTTCATTTAGAATAGTTTAAAAACAAATGTAAATACGGCTATAAAAACAGTAATCAATAGAACGCCTCTGGCACGATAATCTTGCTTTCTTTTAATAAAAATAAAAAACGCAATTAAATTTAAAATAGCACCTAAGCTTATTAGTTTTCCTAAAAAACCTTCAGCAACCGCAGCTTGAATAACTTTGGTAAAATCATCACCTTGTCCTAAAAAGGTAGCGGCAAAAAACAGGCCTATAGCATTGGCTATCAACCCAACCAATATTCCAATTATAACTTCTTTTTTAATCATTTAAATTCCATGAGTTTAAGTTTTGAATAAAATGGTGCGCCGTCAAATCAAATTGTACGGGCACCACAGATACGTAGTTATGTTCTAAAGCCCATTCATCAGTATCTTCACCGCCATCTAAATTAACAAATTCCCCAGACAGCCAGTAATATTCCCTGCCTTGCGGATTTTTGCGCTTATCAAACGATTCCACCCAATTGGCTCTTGCCTGTCTACACACTTTAATGCCTTTTATGTCTTTTTCTGAAACATTAGGGATATTCACATTTAGTACAACGCCTTTTGGTAACCCTTCTTTTATTACCTTTTCTGTAATGGTTTTTACGAACGCTTTTGAAGCTCCAAAGTTGGCATTCCACGTGTAATCCAATAGCGAAAAACCGATAGCGGGAATACCCTCAATACCAGCTTCTAGAGCGGCACTCATGGTGCCGGAATAAATCACATTGATAGAGGAATTAGACCCATGATTGATGCCAGAGACACACAGGTCTGGTCGTCTATCTAAGAGTTCCCTAACAGCCAATTTGACACAGTCTGCTGGCGTGCCAGAACAGCTGTATTCCTTTTGTGGGCCACCTGTGTTTTTTATTTCTTCAGCGTAAAGCAATGAATCCAAGGTAATGGCATGCCCCATACCGCTTTGTGGACTATCTGGCGCTACAACAATAACATCGCCAATAGTGGTCATGATATCCACTAATGTTCTAATACCCGGTGCATTAATGCCATCATCATTAGTCACTAATATTAATGGTTTTTTCGTCATTTACTTGCGTTATAAACATCGCTAAAATACATAATTTCATCTGTAAAGCCTTAATTTCTTTGGTTTAACAAAAATTTAGTAGCAATTGACTCTGTTGGCATGGTTTTTTCTTTATTTTAGTGAAAAATAAGTTGTGCTCGTACAGTGCTATGAAACTTAAACGAATGAAAAAAATTATGAGAGGCAATTATAAAATATTATTGCTAATGCTGTTATTAGCATTCGCATCATGCAGCTTTACAACAAAGACATTTAGTAATCCAGATCGAGATAAATTATTAGTTCAAGTCATCACTTATGTTTTGCAACAAGGGCATTTTGATCCTATTGCTATGAACGATGAATTTTCAGAGGAATTGTTTTCAGATTATATTGAAACATTAGATCCCGTGAAACGCTATTTTCATCAATCGGATATCACCTATTTTGAAAACTTTAAACTGGCCTTAGATGATCAACTAAAAGCAGCAGATATTACGTTTTTCAATATCACTAACGAGCGCATGATGAAGCGTATAGAAGAAGCCAAAGTCATCTATAAAGAAGTGTTGTCTCAACCCTTTGACTATAGCATTGATGAGGATTTTGATACCGACTATGACCATAGTGATTTTGTGAATAGCAAAAAGGAGATGAAAGAGCGCTGGAGAAAACAACTTAAATTCTCTACACTTTCAAATTACGATGACATTATGACGCAAGAAAAGCAAACTAAAGAAAATGATCCTGCTTACGTCATGAAAACGGAAACTCAAATTGAAAAAGAAGCCAGGGAATCTACATTAAAGTCTATTGACGTTTATTTCAATGACAACATTGATGATTTGGAGCGTGAGGATTGGTTTGCAGTGTATGTAAATACCATTGTAGAGGAATTCGATCCGCACACCTATTATTTAGCACCTCAAGGTAAGGAAGTATTCGATCAACGCATGTCGGGTAAACTTGAAGGTATAGGTGCACGCTTGCAAAAGCGTATGGACTATATTAAAATAGTAGAACTCATTTCTGGCGGCCCCGCTTGGAGAAGTAACCAATTGGAAGTTGAGGATGTTATTTTAAAAGTAAAACAAGAGAATGAGGAATACCCAGTAGACATTGTGGGAATGCGTATTAATGACGCTATAAAATATATTAAAGGTCCTAAAGGCACTAATGTTACGCTTACCATTAAGAAGGTAGATGGTTCTATCAAGGATGTTACCATTACGCGCGATATTGTTGAGCTTATGGAAACCTATGCAAAGTCATCCGTAGTTGAAAAAAATAATCAGAAGTTTGGGGTTATTAATTTACCGGCTTTCTATGTGGATTTTGAAGATTATAAAAACGTAAACGCCGCGCAAGACGTTAAAAAGGAAATTGAGCGATTAAAAGCTGATGGCATGGAAGGTTTGGTGCTCGATTTACGAAATAATGGCGGTGGCTCACTGCCAGCAGTGGTAGATATGGCAGGCTTGTTTATAAAAGATGGTCCCGTAGTGCAAGTGCGATCTACAGGTGAAGCCAAAGAGGTTTTAAAAGACAGGGATAAATCTATTTCATGGGACGGTCCTTTAGTAATTTTGGTCAATGAAATTTCAGCATCTGCATCAGAAATCATGGCTGCAGCTATGCAAGATTATAAGCGAGCGATCATTATTGGAAGTAAACAAACCTATGGTAAGGGTACGGTTCAAAATGTAATTAACCTTAATAATTGGCTCCGTGGCAATACAATTGGTGATTTAGGCGCTTTAGCATTAACCACTCAAAAATATTATAGAATTAACGGTGGCTCGGTTCAGTTGGAAGGCGTTAAAAGTGATGTTCAGGTTCCAGGTCGTTTTAGTTATATCGACGTAGGGGAAAAGGACAAAGAAAATCCATTGCCTTGGGACGAAATTGATGCCGCCAATTTTACACCGTGGGAGAATTATTACGATTACGATACCACCATTAAGAAAAGTGAAAAGCGTATGAGTAACAATGCCCAGTTAAACCTGATTGAGGAAAATGCAAAATGGGTAAAAAGTAAAATAGACGAAACAGTATTTTCTTTAAACTATAATGAATATAAGGCTCAATTAGAGAAAAATGAAGAAGAGTCAAAACGATTTGATCCTATTTCAGAGTATAAAACCAACTTAACATTCGAGTCTCATTCGTATGAAAGAGGTCTGTTTGAAAGTGATACTACCGATTTAAAAGAGAAACGCATCAGATGGCACAAGAATTTAAGTCAGGACATTTATATCGAGGAGGCGCTTAATGTGCTAGAAGATTTAAAAACAACATATCCCATTAAGAAAGTAGCATCTGCTGTAAAAAATTAGAATTTTAAATGCCTATAAAATCTAATTCGCTAAAACAATTAGCGCTCCAAAAGTTTAAAAAGAGCTTTTGGGGCGTTTTTAGTATGTATTTTATTCTGCTCGTGGGCTTGGTTTCTATTTTCGCTTATGCTATTGCCCCAGATAGTTCAAAATATGCCAATCAGATGCATTTGGCAATTCACTCCAAAAAACCAGGATTTAGCGTAGATATGCTCACGCTTCCTGCGACGTCAACTACCCCACAAAGTCAGTTTGACAAATTGTTTTTCGGAAACAAAAATGTCGATTCAGAAATCCCTATTTCAGAATATACAATAAATGAAAACCAATTAACATATATTGAGTATGCTTCGGATGGCTTAACGGGTTTAGAAAAATCTATTGATATAAATCTCTTGGAAAACAAAAATCAGAATGATTTTATTAAAGAAAAAACCTTCTATTTTGGCACTGATAAGTATGGTAGGGATTTATTAAGTCGCGTTTTGGTAGGTGCTAGAATTTCATTTTTTATTGGCTTTGTTGCCGTTTTTATTTCGTTGGTCATTGGCATTTTTATGGGAAGTGTTGCTGGGTATTTCGGCGGTAGGGTAGATGTATTCATTATGTGGATTATTAATGTGACCTGGTCCATTCCAACGCTGTTATTGGTCATTGCCATTACTTTAGCACTCGGTAAAGGGTTTTGGCAAGTATTTATTGCTGTAGGGCTTACCATGTGGGTAGAAGTGGCTAGAGTGGTTCGGGGGCAAATAATTAGTGCCAAACAGATGCAATACGTAACGGCGGCCAGAGCTTTGGGATATACAGATTTTAGAATCATCACCAAGCATATTTTGCCCAATATTATGGCACCGGTGATCGTGATTTCGGCAGCTAACTTTGCCGCGGCTATTTTAATAGAAAGTGGCCTTAGTTTTTTAGGTATAGGCGCCCAACCACCTATGGCCAGTTGGGGTGCCATGATCAAAGATCATTATAATTATATTATTCTAGGTAAACCTTATCTAGCCATTATTCCTGGCCTTTGTATTATGAGTTTGGTGATGGCGTTTATGCTTATTGGAAATGCGTTACGTGATGCTTTGGATGTTAAGAGTTGATGGTTCGTTTAACAAAACTGAAAGACTGTTGGATTAAGTCATTAATTTACTGTGTTGGCAACAGCATATTTATTATTCAGAGATTAATTCAGGTGAAATGGGATATATTTTATTGTCATCAAGCATTAAAAATTCTGGTTTAAAATCTTCAGGACAAGTTATAGCAATCTTTACTTTTTTTATTTGTTGACCTTTTATCTTTTTTGGTTTTCTATATTTCTTGGGATTCAGCTTTCAGCCGATAAGGTTCAGATTGAAAAAGGGAGGAAGCTTCCTTCAGTTTGATTGTAAAATGAGCCGAAAGTCCAAGGTTCGAATCACAAGAGAACTCCGTACACTTGCTTTCCATAACAAAACTCAACGTGGGATACAGGACTTAGCAAATTTGCTGAACCCCAAGATTCGTGGTTGGATTCAGTATTATGGAAAGATAAGTCGTAGGAGCCTACAACCTGTGTTCTATTACCTGCATAATCGTATGATCAGATGGATATTGAACAAGTACAAAAGCTTCAAAGGAAGCAAAATCAAAGCAGTAAAATGGCTTAGGTTTATTACAAAGTCATATCCAAATCTGTTCAATCATTGGGGACTGGGATACAAACTGGTCTAAATACAATTTAGGCTTTATCGACTGTATAACAAGAGCCGTATGAATCGAGAGGTTCACGTACGGTTCTGTGAGAGGTTTAGGGGTGAAATTCCCCTTTACCTACTCGACTGGTGGTAGTTTTTAAACGATTTATTCTTTTTTCCCAATCTCCATTCCAACCTTATTTTTGTGCTAAAATACAAATTGATATTGCTTGTTCATATTTTTTCTCTTTTTGTAGTATAATACTATATTGCTTAAAACCATAGTGAGAAGGAAGTGGTGCTCCAAACTTTTCTAAAAAAATCTTTTTTACTTTTTCAGCAATTTCAATTTGACGCAAACAATTTTCTTTAGCTTGATTGTAAAGTTTTATATTTTTTTGTCTTTTTCTGTAATTATAAATTTTGTATATCCGTTTAATGTCCATTAGCTGTAATGCTAGCAATAATAAGCCTATCAAAGATTCGTTCTCCAAAATACCTGCGGTTGAGCTTATAAACAAACTCGTTCAGATATAATTGCAAATATTTCTTCTTGATTTTATGATAAGTTCCCGCAAAGTTCCTTTTAGCATTGCTTATTGCTATATGCACCCATTTGAGTGTTTCTTTGGTGGTTTGTTCGTTTGATTTCTCTGTCATATGTATTTCTACATAGTCTGCAATATTTACATATGAAGTACTCTTATCTGTAAATATAATAGTTTGCTCGTCATCAATAGCGTCTTTGAAGCTTTGGTCTGTGCCATCTGCCTTGTGGTCTTCTAATACCTTAGCTTTAAAATAACGGCATTGTCTATCTACTTTTCCTGTTTCTATATCTTCCAGTATGGTGCTTTCTGCCATAATCATAACATTGGATTTAGTTTTGCTCCCTCGACCTGCTTTTTGGGTTTTGTGTGCTTGTTCCGAGGCTTCAATAGTAAAATAGCCTTCATCCATTTCTATCATTCCTTCCAATGTGTACCTGTCATCACGATCCCCCATTGCTCTACGCAGTTTATGGACCATTGCCCAAACTGGCTCATAACGTTTTAGCCCCAACTGGCGCTGTATCTCTTTACTGGAAAATCCTTTTTTTGTGGTGCTCATCAAAAAAATGGTCTTGTACCAAACCAGAAATGACAATTTAGAGCTTTCCATTATGGTGCCACTGCGCAATGATGTCCTTGAGTTGCAGGATTTACATTGATAGCTCCATTTATTGATCAGCCAATAGTGGTCTGTACATCCGCAACGCTTACAAACAACACCTTGCTTGTCCCTTTGCTCCTTGAAATGAAGCCTGCAACTCTTTTCATCTGTGAAATGAACCCCAAAAGAAAATATATCCATAGCTAACTGTTTTTGAATCAATTAAATATACAAAATATTAATCAATATAGGGGTGTTTACGGATATACAAATTATAAATTATGATATGCTGTAAATAAAAATGAATATCAAGTATTTTTTTACATTCTGAAATAGTTGATTCTGATTGTTCGATTATTTTGCTATATAATATTTCATCACTATCAACTTTTGGTGATTGCAAGAAAATTGTTAAAAATGATAATTTAGATTGATTTGATGATTTTATATCAATATCAGTTAGACTTTTTGGATTTACTCCGAGACCACTATTAAATTTATTTCTTAGATAATTTTGTTGTTCTAATGATAAGCTCTTCCAAAAATCGATAAGATTAAAATATTTAATTAAACCTTTAGTTTTAGCTTGTCTAAATTTGCCGAAAATCATTTATTAATTAAATTTTAAAGGAGGTAGTTCAAAATTGATTTGTGCTTTTTCTCTTATTTTCAAAAGTTCCTTTTTAGAAATTGTATGTGTATACTTTTTTCTTTTGTAGCATTTTCCATTCGTCAAATCCATTTTGATATTACTGTCAATTAAATGTGCGTGTGGATTGGAAGGAAAAGGGTCTAAATCGTATTTATGAATTCTCCACTTTAAGTTTTTTAATTTAATACTTATTTTATATCCAACAAGATAATCTTTTGGTATTAAATTCCTTGAAGTTTCAACGGGAAATAAAACGGTTTTAAAATCAAAATTTGAAAGGATTTTTTTTAGTTTTTCAAAATCGGCATCTATGTCCCAAAGTTGAGTTGGATGCTCAAAATTATATTTCTCTTTTAATTCTAAATATAGAGCATCATAAATATTCTCAATTGTTATTTGAGAAGACAATGATTTTGAAAACTCATCTTTTAATTTAGAAAGAATTAAGTCCAATTCCTCAATTTTGGAAAGTTCTTTATCTATTTCTTCATTTGTCATTTTGTTTTGTTCAAATGTTTGTTAAGGCACATCGTTTACACAAGTTAAAGATTAGGCTTTATGCTAAATTAGTTTCTAGCCTTAAGGATTGTACTTTTACCTCTGTTGCTTTTTAAAACCACAAAACAAGAAATTCTGTGAGGTGCCGAATGGTGTTAAATGGTTTTCTTTAATACAGTTAATTTTTTCAAATCCATGCTTAAATTCTGAAGCCAACATATCTTGATTGTATTGTTTAATCTCAAGGCCACTGCATTTGGTAGGACCGTTTTCCGAAAATGTTCCAATTATTAAAAACCCATCCACGAAATTCGTGGTAATTTCCTTGTATTTTTCAACTTGCTCATCTGTGGTTAAAAAATGAAAAGTTGCTCGATCGTGCCAAACGTCAAAAGTAGATTCTGGTTCAAAATCAGTGATGTCACTTACAACCCAATTCACCTTTTTTGACTTATCACCTAGCCGTTTTTTAGCCTTCTCAAGGGCTTTTGATGAAATATCCAATACGGTTATGTTTTCAAAGCCTTCATCAATTAGGTAATCCACAAGTTTACTGTCACCACCACCTATATCTATGATTTTCGCGGTTTTTTCAAGTCCAAATGAATTTATAAACTCCAAGGAGGTTTTTGGTGTTTCTTGTGTCCAACTAACTTGGTTTGGGTTTTTAGTTTTATAAACTGTTTCCCAATGTTGTTTTTTATTCAATTCCATTTGTATGTAGTTTAGCTTATTCTAAGCGTATTATAGAACCGTAGTTTATACCGTGCAAAGTAATTAATTGGAATCCAATTGCATATTTTCATTTAGGCAGTCAATATATCCCAATACCTCTTCCTTTCCAATATCTTTAGAAGAGGAGGTAATAAAATAATTAGGGACATGTTCCCAAGTTTCCAAGAGCACTTTTTTGTAAGCTTCCACATGGTTTTCTATCGCTTTGGGTCTAAGCTTATCGGCTTTTGTAAAAATGATAGAAAACGGGATGTTGTTTTCCCCCAGCCATTGCATAAATTCTAAATCGATAGGTTGTGGGTTATGCCTAATGTCCACTAAAACAAAAGCGGTGACGAGTTGTTCGCGTAAGCCAAAATATTGTGTTATAAATTTTTGAAACACCTTTTTCGAACTTTTAGATACCCGGGCATACCCGTAACCTGGTAAATCTACCAAATGCCAGTTTTTATTAATTAAAAAGTGATTGATCAATTGTGTTTTTCCAGGTCGGCCAGATGTTTTAGCCAAACTTTTTTTGCTCGTTAGCATATTTATAAGAGAGGACTTGCCAACGTTACTTCTGCCAATAAATGCGTATTCCGGTAATCTGCTTTTAGGGCATTTGGTAACATCAGAGTTGCTCATCACAAATTCGGCAGATTTAATATGCATGTATGTATCTTAAAAAATTTATTTAAAAAAAGCTGTTCGGTTGAGTATTTTACAGATCTATTTATTTATTGACTATAGGCCTCGTTCCTGTAACCAAGTATTTAAAATGGTATTGAATTCGTTTGGATGTTCCATCATGGCGGCATGCCCACACTTGTCAATCCAGTATAAATCGGAATTTGGTAATAACTCGTTAAATTCTTCAGCAACATCTGGCGGTGTGACCGTATCGTTTTTACCCCAAATAATGCAGGTTGGTGTGGTCATTTTTGGCAAATCTTTAGCCATATTATGCCTAATGGCACTTTTGGCAATAGCTAAGGTTTTTATAAGTTTATTGCGGTCATTTACGGTTTCATAAACTTCATCAACAATGGTCTTGGTGGCTACGGCGGGATCGTAAAAAACATCTTGTGCTTTTTTCTTGATCACCTCATAATCACTTCGCTTGGTATAACCGCCACCCATGGCACTTTCGTACAAACCAGAACTTCCTGTAATTATTAGCGCTTTTACTTTTTGTGGATATTGTTTCGTGTAATATAAACCGATATGCCCTCCTAGGGAATTACCCAATAATATAAAGTCTTTAAAACCCTTAAATTCAATAAAATCATGGAGATATTTAGCGAAACTCTTAACATTGGTTTTTAACAGGGACCTTGAATAAATTGGTAGCTCTGGTATGATAACTTTGTAGCCGTTTTGGCTAAAATAATCAGTCACACCATCAAAGTTACTGAGGCCTCCCATAAGACCATGAAGTATTATTATTGGCGCACCTTCACCCGCTTCAATATAACTATATTTTTTTTCCTTCTTTAAACTGTAGGTCATTAAATGGTTGGTCATTTCGTTAAAAACAAATATAGTTAATTCATTCATATTTCAAGAATTTTAATTAATTCTCAAAAAAGTTTTATAGATGAATGAAATGTTAACAAAAATCTTTGCTCCCAACTACTTTTTATAATTGATTGACAGTAAGGCTTCCTGCTAGTTTTTTGAGTCCAATAGAACCTTCAGCTTGCCTTTAGTCGAAAAATTATTAACAAAGTGGGGTAAAGTGGTAAAATGTGGTAAAATTTTCAATATATTTGAAACTTAATCATCTAAACTTCAGCAAAACCGCTTTGGACTTACTTACAGGAACATACGAATGTAAAGTTGATGCCAAGGGCAGACTAATGATGCCAGCTGCGTTAAAAAAGCAGTTGTCGCCAGTATTACAAGAAGGTTTCGTGCTGCGCCGTTCGGTTTTTCAAACCTGTTTAGAGTTGTATCCCATGAGTGAGTGGCAAAAACTCATGCAGAAAATCAATAAGCTTAACCGGTTCAAAAAAAAGAACAATGATTTTATCCGTCGGTTTACCGCGGGTGTGAAAATGGTTGAGGTCGATGTTAACGGACGCTTATTAATCCCAAAGGACTTAACGGTATTTGCTAATATTTCGAAAAATATTGTGATTACGTCGGCGATCAATATCATTGAAATTTGGGATAAAGATTTATATGAACAGGCTATTAATGATGCGACGACCGATTTTGCTGACTTAGCTGAAGAGGTTATGGGACAAGATGACGAAGACTATGGAATATCATAATCCGGTTTTATTAAAAGAAACAGTAGATGGTTTAAATATCAAAGCAGATGGCGTGTATGTGGATGTCACCTTTGGTGGTGGTGGACACAGCAAAGAGATTTTAAACAGATTAGGCCCTAAGGGTAAATTATACGCATTCGATCAAGATTTAGATGCGCTTGAAAACGCTATTGATGATGACCGGTTTACATTGATCAATGAGAACTTTCGTTTTGCAAAACGGTTTTTAAGATTTCATGGTATTAAAAAAGTGGATGGCATTTTAGCAGATTTTGGAGTCTCCTCACATCAATTTGATGTCGCTGAACGCGGATTTTCAACACGATTTGAAGCCGATTTAGATATGCGAATGAACCAGCAAAATAAATTATCGGCATTTCATGTTATTAATGAATATGAAGAAGAAGCGTTGAAACAAGTGTTTTTACAGTATGGCGAATTAAGAGCGGCGCCTGCTATGTCGCGATTAATAGTTGAACATAGAAAAACGGAATCAATAATTACTAGCGAGCAACTGAAAACTGTTTTAAGAAAATTTTTACCGCCACGTCATGAAAATAAAGTATTGGCTCAAATATATCAAGCTATTCGTATTGAGGTAAATCAAGAAATTGAAGCGCTCAAGGAATTTTTAATGCAGACGCCAGAAATGCTTGATACTGGTGGGCGTTTAAGTTTTATCTCGTACCACTCCTTAGAAGACCGGTTGGTAAAGCGTTTTATAAGAAACGGCTTGTTTGAAGGAGAACCAGAACGTGATATGTATGGCAATTTTGAAGTGCCATTAAAAAAAGTAAACGGATTGATTGTGCCATCGGCAGAAGAAATAAAAATAAACAGTAGGGCGAGAAGTGCAAAACTGCGTATCGCTGAAAAGATTTAAATGAAGAACAATATTTATAGCATATTAAAAGGCACCTTTTTGGTGAGTGATGATTCTTTCAAGAATTGGAGATTCATCATTTTCATTTCCATATTGGCTATAATTATGATAGCCAGTTCACATAGTGCCGATAAAAAAGTTTATGAGATCGCACGCTTAAAAAATGAAGCTAAGGAAATGCGTTCTGGATTTGTGGATGGTCGTTCTAAGCTGATGAGGCTTAAAATGGAATCGGCAGTCATAAAAAAAATGAAAGCAAAGGGGTTGGCGCCCTCAGTGGTGCCAGCAAAAAAGATAAAAGTTAAATCTCAAAAACTAAAGTAAGACTTTGGCAGTAAACGAGAAAGGCATATTAAACCGATTATATTTTATAGCAGGATGCATGTTCGTCTTTGGGCTTGCCGTGGTTTTTAAGTTGCTAAGTATTCAGTATTTACAAGGAGATAAATATCGTTCGCTTGTCGAGAAACGCGCCATAAAAAATGTGACCATTCCAGCAAATAGAGGGAATGTGTATGCCGACGATGGCAGTTTATTGGCAACCTCAATCCCTAAATATAATATTGCTATTGATGCCGTTATTGCGCCAACAAATACGTTTGAAGAATTTGTAAATCCGCTGTGCGATTCATTGTCTAATTATTCAGGCAAATCGGCATCGTATTATGAAAAGCTTATTAGAAAAGCCCGCGCCAATAAAAATCAATATTTACTATTGGCAAGAAATATTAATTATACAGATTATACACGTTTTAGAAATTTCCCGCTGCTGCGACTTGGAGCCATTCCTGGTGGATTAATTGTAAACCAGAAAACAAAACGCGAATTCCCCATGGGTGAAATTGCACAACGTTCTATTGGTTATGAGCGCTTTGATGAAAAAGGCAATGTGACCAGAGCTGGGATTGATGGTGCTTTTGGTGTCAAGTATTTAAGAGGAACCGATGGCAAACGCTGGAAGCAGAAAATAGGAAATAACAAATGGAAACCGCTTACAGATTATAATCAAGTGGAACCAAAAGATGGCTATGATGTCTACACGACTATAGATGTTAATATCCAAGATATTGCACACCATTCGCTGTTGGGGCAATTGGAATATTACGAAGCAGAACACGGCTGTGTTGTAGTTATGGATGTAAAAACAGGGGAAGTAAAGGCCATTTCTAATTTAGCAAAAACCAAAAAAGGAAACTATTACGAAAAACGTAATTATGCCGTTTGGGAATCTCATGAACCGGGATCGACCTTTAAAGTGATGGCTTTAATGGCGGCTTTAGAAGATAAAGTCATTGATACTGCAACCATTGTTGATACCAAAAGAGGGACGAAGCGCTTTTATGGCAGAACTATTTCTGATTCCCATCATGGAGGCTATGGTAATATCTCTGCCGCTAGAGCCTTAGAGGTATCTTCAAATATTGGCTTAGCAACGCTAATAGACGAAAACTATTCTAAAGACCCAAATAAGTTTTTAAAGCGTTTAAAAAAATGGAATCTGGATAAGCCTTTAGGAGTTTCAATTATGGGTGAGGGCGATCCGTTTATTCCAGAACCAGGTCATAAAAAATGGAGTCGAAATGCATTGCCATCAATGGCCTATGGTTATGGTATTTCTTTAACGCCATTACAAACACTCACATTTTATAATGCCATTGCAAACGATGGTGAAATGGTGAAGCCACGATTTATTAAAGCGGTCAAGGAGTTTGATAAAGAAATTGAAGTTTTTGATAAGGAAGTGACTAACAAAAAAATATGTTCAGATAAAACGCTTGGTGAGATTAGAGAGATTTTGAAAAATGTTGTCGTTAGAGGTACTGGGCAAAAGTTGTATTCCACAAATTTTTCGATGGCGGGAAAAACAGGAACCGCCCAAACGGAGTATTGGATGGACGATTGGAAAGAAAATAAAAGATATATCTCGTCTTTTGCTGGTTATTTTCCTGCTGATGCCCCTAAATATTCATGCATAGTCATCATCCATAAGCCAAGTACTAAGAAGGGTTATTACGGTGCGGATGTAACGGGGCCCGTATTTAAAAGGATCGCTCAGAAAATATTCACCGATACACCTTTAATAGACGAAATAGAATCGCTCGACGTCAAGCGCGCTTCAACCATTAATGAATACGATAGTTTTTATACGTCATCAAAAACCTATAAAACCATCATGCCCAATGTTATTGGGATGCCAGCGATGGATGCTTTAGCGCTATTGGAGAATATGGATGTTAAGCTGAAAGTGAAATTGAGTGGTAATGGTATAATAAAAACACAATCCATAAATAAAAGTGTCAAACTGAAAAGTAATCAAACTATTGTTTTAAAGGCTTCATGATAGTATTAAAGGACATATTGTATAGAGTAACCCTGAATGCCGTAGTTGGTAGTACAAGTATTGGTATTCGTGCTATTCATTTTGATTCTAGAAAAATCGAGAATGATGATGCCTTTGTGGCTATTCGCGGTTACGCAGTAGATGGTCATGACTATATAAATGTTGCTTTAGCAAATGGTGCTAAGGCCATAATTTGTGAAGTACTACCCGGAAATCTAGTAGATGGTATTACGTATATAGAAGTTAGCGATTCCAGTAAAGCACTCGCCATAATGGCTTCAAATTTCTATGATGTCCCATCAGAAAATTTAAAACTAATTGGTGTTACGGGCACGAATGGTAAAACAACCGTGGCCAGTCTGTTATATCAATTGTTTAAAAAAGCGGGCTATAAAGTGGGATTGCTCTCTACCGTAAAAATTATGGTAGATAATAAAGTCTATAAAGCCACGCATACCACCCCGGATTCATTAACCATAAATAAGTATTTGATGGAAATGAACCTAGCCGGTGTAGAATTTTGTTTTATGGAAGTGAGCTCTCATGGCATTCATCAAAACCGTACTGAAGGTTTGTGTTTTGAAGGTGGCATTTTCACAAATTTATCTCATGACCATTTAGATTATCATAGCACTTTTGCAGAATATAGAGATGTAAAGAAGTCCTTTTTTGATGCATTACCAGCTAAGGCTTTTGCACTTGTGAACACGGATGATAAAAATGGTCTGGTCATGCTGCAAAATACAAAAGCTAGAAAATACACCTATGCTTTAAAAGGGTATGCCGATTATAAATCTCAAATTTTAGAGAATCAGTTTGGAGGCTTATTATTAAAAATTAATGATAGTGAAGTTTGGACGCGATTGGTAGGGAATTTTAATGCTTACAATGTGCTTGCCATTTACGCCACTGCGGAATTATTAGGGCTCGAAAAGGTGGAGATACTTCGGTTAATAAGTGATTTGGAAAGTGTGAGTGGGCGTTTTCAATATTTAATTTCAGATGAAAAAATAACGGCTATTGTAGATTATGCACACACACCTGATGCCTTAAAGAATGTTCTGGAAACCATAAATAGTATCAGAACCCAAAATGAAGAACTCATTACGGTTGTAGGTTGTGGTGGCGATAGAGACAAAACTAAGCGCCCAAAAATGGGACATATTGCGACCGCTTTAAGTACCAAAGTGATATTTACAAGTGATAATCCAAGAAGCGAAGTTCCTGAAGACATTGTTAAGGATATTGAAAAAGGCGTGGAGCCACAAAACTTTAAAAAAGTGTTAACCATAGTGGATAGGGCACAGGCTATAAAAGCAGCGTGCCAAATGGCGCAACCTAACGATATTATTTTGATAGCTGGAAAGGGGCATGAAACCTATCAAGAAATTAAAGGTGAGCGCTTTGATTTTGATGATTATAAAACAGTACAAGAATTACTAAGACAACTAAGCAAATAACCAAAACCAAACAACTCATTTATGTTGTATTATTTATTTGAATATTTAGAACAAGAGTTCCAATTGCCAGGGGCTAGCCTATTTCAGTTTATTACGTTTAGGGCTGCTTTGGCTATTTTGTTTTCATTGTTGTTATCTACCATATTTGGGCGAAAAATAATTTTGTATTTACAAAAACAGCAAGTAGGTGAAACGGTAAGGGATTTAGGTTTGGTGGGTCAAGTTGAAAAAGCAGGTACGCCAACCATGGGCGGTATCATCATTATTATTGCGACGCTGTTGCCGGTGTTATTGTTTGCCAAATTAGATAACATATATGTTATTATGCTTGTTGTGACCACATTATGGATGGGTTTGATAGGTTTTATTGACGATTATATTAAAGTATTTAAAAAAGATAAAGAAGGCCTAAGTGGAAAATTCAAAGTGCTTGGACAAGTAGGGTTAGGAATTTTCGTAGGTGCGGTGATGTATTTCCATCCTGGAGTCACTACAAAGCAAGAGAAAATTAATCCTAAATATTCCAATGAAAAAATTACCCAGAATTCACCTAATGAGTTTTTTGCAGCAGAAAATAGGTCTTTGAAAACCACCATTCCTTTTGTTAAAAATAATGAGTTTGACTATGCGAGTTTGGTGTCATGGATGGGTGATGATTTTGCAAAATATGCATGGCTTATTTTTATACCAATTGTTATTTTTATTGTAACCGCGGTTTCAAATGGCGCCAATCTCACTGATGGTATAGATGGTTTAGCGGCGGGAAGTTCTGCCATTATTGTATTTGCCTTGGCCATTTTTGCTTTTATCTCTGGAAACATCGTGTTTTCAGATTACCTTAATATCATGTTCATACCTAGTTTAGGTGAGCTTGTGGTATTTATTGCGGCATTCGTGGGTGCACTCATTGGTTTTCTATGGTATAATACCTATCCAGCTCAGGTTTTTATGGGGGATACAGGAAGTCTGACCATTGGAGGCGTTATTGCAGTCATTGCCATTGCGGTAAGAAAGGAGCTGCTTATTCCTTTACTGTGCGGTATTTTTTTCGCGGAGTCTCTATCGGTGATTTTACAAGTAAGTTATTTTAAATATACCAGAAAAAGGTATGGAGAAGGGCGACGCATTTTTAAAATGTCACCCTTGCATCATCATTATCAAAAATCAGGATATCATGAAAGTAAAATAGTCACGCGATTTTGGATTGTGGGTATATTTCTGGCAATTCTGTCCATAGTGACATTGAAATTAAGATAAATTACTATGAAAACAGGAATCTCATGAAATAAAAGCGGAATGACAAAGGAAAAACAGCAGATTGGGAAGTCCTTACCCTTTGGGGAAGGATTTAGGATGGGGCGTTTAGTCGTATTAGGAGGTGGAGAAAGTGGTGTTGGAACGGCATTACTGGGAAAAGAAAAAGGGTTCGACGTTTTTGTTTCTGATAAAGGAAAAATAAAAGAAAAATATAAACAAGTTCTTATACATAATGCCATTGAATGGGAAGATGAAATGCATACGGAGTTAAAAATCCTTAATGCTGATTTAGTGATGAAGAGTCCAGGCATTCCAGATAAGGTGCCTTTGATAAAGCGAATTCGCGAACGGGGGATAAAAATCGTTTCAGAAATTGAATTTGCATCCACATTTACCGATGCTACCATAATAGGGATTACAGGAAGTAATGGGAAAACAACCACCGCCACCTGGACGCATCATATTCTAAAAGAAGCATTACATGTGGGATTGGCAGGCAATATTGGAGACAGTTTTGCAAAACAGGTTTTAGAAGAGGATTATAAAAACTATGTGCTGGAGATTAGTAGTTTTCAATTGGACGATATCATAGATTTTAAACCGAAGATAGCGGTAATAACAAACATAACACCAGATCATTTAGACAGATACAATTATGAATTTCAAAATTATATCGATTCTAAATTTAGAATAGCAATGAATCAAACAAAGGATGATTATTTAATATATGATGCCGACGATGAAGTTATTACCAATCATTTAAAACAACACCCAGTTCAATCCACATTATTACCATTTTCATTAACAACACCTATTGAAAACGGAGCGTATTTAGAAAAAGACAAAATAATAATAACAATAGATAACAATAAAATAATTATGCCAACTACAAACCTGAAATTAGAGGGATTACACAATACTAAAAACGCTATGGCGGCCTCTACTGTGGCACATCTATTAAAAATTAGAAAGCAGACCATACGAGAAAGTTTAGAAAATTTTCATGGTGTCGAGCACCGATTAGAGCAAGTGCTTAAAATTAATAAAGTGCAATATATCAATGACTCGAAAGCAACTAATGTGAATGCCACATATTATGCTCTGGAAAGTATGGATGCACCAACGGTATGGATTGTTGGAGGAGAAGATAAAGGAAATAATTATGCGGAGTTATTTCCGTTTATTAATGAAAAGGTTAAAGCCATTATTTGTTTAGGTGTGGATAATGAAATGCTTTTGCACACGTTTGGCAATATGGTTGATATTATAGTTGAAACCCAATTTATGAGTGAGGCGGTTAAAATTGCTTATAAAGTTGCCGAGGCAGGTGATAACGTTTTATTGTCTCCTGCTTGTGCCAGTTTCGATTTGTTTGAAAACTATGAAGACCGAGGGCGTCAATTTAAAAATGCCGTTAGAAATTTATAACCCATCTTGATCCTTCTAAAGTCAAGAAACTGTTATGGGTTAAGTAAATAATTAATAATAAAACAAATTTTTCCTTCTGGGAAATGTCTGTAGGACAATGGGAAACATATTTAAAAACATAAAAGGAGACCGGTTAATATGGGCTATAGTAGCATTACTGGCCATATTGTCATTTCTGCCCGTATATAGTGCAGCTAGTGATTTGGCTTACGATAAGTATGATGGCAACACATTTATAGCCTTTGTCAAGCATTTTATGCATTTGTTTTTAGGCTTTTCCATTATGTATGGTGTGCACAAAATACCGTATCGATATTTTAAAGGATTGTCTCTAGTCATGATTCCAATTGTATTGGTGCTGTTGGTTATTACCATGTTTCAAGGTACGGTTATGGGAGGTGCCAATGCTAGTAGGTGGATTAAAATCCCCATTGTAGGCATGTCATTTCAAACCTCTACGTTTGCTATGGTGGTGCTTATGGTGTATGTCGCGCGTTATATGTCTAAAATTAAGGATATATACGTGTCTTTTAAGGCGAGTATATTGCCTTTGTGGATTCCTGTGTTTTTGGTGTTAGCCCTCATATTGCCATCTAATTTTTCAACGGCGGCGATTATGTTTTTAATGGTCATGATCTTGGTGTTTTTAGGAGGTTATCCTGTACGTTATTTAGCTGTAATTATTGGTACTGGTTTGGTGGCTTTAACCTTTTTTGTCATGGTCGCAAAATTAACCACAGGATCCCTAAATGTAAAGGTGACGACTTGGGAAAATAGAATTAAGAATTATTCAAATGGCGAAGATACCCAGGCCGACTATCAAATTGAAAAGGCAAAAATAGCCATTGCGTCTGGAGGGATAAAAGGTGTTGGCCCAGGTAAAAGTATACAGAAGAATTTTTTACCGCAATCCTCTTCAGATTTTATATTCGCCATTATTATTGAGGAGTATGGGTTAATTGGAGGGTTTCTGATTATTATTTTATACATGTGGCTATTGTTTAGAATAGTCATCGTAGCCCAAAAATCGGACACTATTTTCGGGAAGCTCTTAGTGCTCGGTGTGGGATTGCCCATTGTGTTTCAAGCACTCATTAATATGGCTGTTGCCGTGGAGCTGTTTCCTGTTACAGGACAAACATTACCCTTAATTAGTAGTGGGGGTACTTCGATATGGATGACCTGTTTGGCCATTGGCATTATATTAAGTGTGAGCGCCAAACGTGAAGAAATTAAAGAAAAAGAAAGTTTAGAAGATAATCCGTTAGAAATTTTATCAGAAGCTATATGATTTAAGATATACGATTTGTGAATTACGATTGAAAAGCATGAAACATCCATAACTAAAAGTTCGATACCTAAGGACAATGATTATATGGATGCTACATGTGACCAATAAAAAGCAATAGAATAAACACATGAAACAAATATTAAAAAATAGAACAAAGAAATATGTAGCTGATTGTTGGAGTCTCTGCAATAAGTTTCCTGTCTCAAGAGAGTACAATGCATTTTATAATCAGTTAATAAGATGCTCAAGTTCGGTTGAGGCGAATTATAGGGCAGCTTGTAGAACAAAATCTGATGCAGATTTTATTAATAAATTAAAAATAGCAGAAGAAGAGGCGGATGAGAGTATGTATTTTTTGGAATTATTATTGGAATTAAGTGATAAAGAGGATAAAGAAATAAAAAGATTGCATGCTGAAGGGAATGAGTTGTTATCAATAGTTGTTGCGTCTATTAAAACGATGCGTAATCGTAAATCATAAATCGTGAATCGTAAATCTATCAAATATAAATTCATATTGTCTGGAGGAGGTACAGGAGGTCATATATATCCTGCTATCGCTATTGCAAACGAGTTAAAATCTCGTTTTCCAGATGCAGACTTTTTATTTGTAGGAGCAAAAGATAGAATGGAGATGGAGAAAGTACCAGAAGCGGGTTATGCGATTAAGGGACTTTGGATTTCTGGTATTCAACGAAAACTAACATTAAAAAATGCAATGTTTCCATTTAAAGTAATTAGTAGCTTATGGGATGCCCGTAAAATTATAAAGTCTTTTAAGCCGGATGTCGCCATTGGTACTGGTGGTTTTGCCAGCGGTCCATTATTACAAATGGCTGCATATAAAAATATCCCGAGTTTAATACAGGAACAAAATTCATATCCTGGAATTACCAATAAGTTACTATCTAAAAAAGCAAAAAAAATATGTGTGGCATATGATGGTTTAGAGCGGTTTTTTCCAAAAGATAGAATTAGAAAAACTGGAAATCCAGTACGTCAAGGCTTATTGAATATTGAAACTAAAACGGTAGAAGCAAAAAACTTCTTCAACTTAAAGCATGGTAAACACACACTCTTGGTTTTGGGAGGCAGTTTAGGATCGAAGCGGATAAATGAATTAATAGAAAATAAATTAGATTTTTTAGATACTAAAAACATACAGATTATCTGGCAATGTGGAAAATTGTATTATCAGCAGTATAAAATCTATAATAACACGAATAATGTGCAGGTGCATGAATTTTTGAATAATATGGATTTTGCCTATGCGGCGGCTGATATCGTGATTTCTAGAGCGGGAGCGAGTTCGGTTTCCGAGCTTTGTATTGTTGGTAAACCGGTCCTGTTTATTCCATCCCCTAATGTGGCAGAAGACCATCAAACCAAAAACGCCATGGCTGTGGTAAAAAACGATGCGGCACTATTAATTAAGGAATCAGATTTAGATGTGGATTTTGAAAATAAGTTTTCACAACTCATCGCTTCACCAGAAAGACAAAAGCAGCTTGGTGACAATATTAAAAAACTAGCATTAGTAAATGCAACCAGAGATATAGCTGACGAAGTAGAAAAGCTATTAAAAATAAAACAATGAACTTAAACAGCATACATAATATATATTTTATTGGCATTGGTGGTATCGGCATGAGCGCACTGGCGCGATATTTTCAAGCTGGTAAAAAACAAGTTGCTGGATACGATAAAACAAAAACCGAAATCACTGAGAGTTTGGAAACATTAGGTATTTCAATTCATTTTGAAGATGATATAGTGAATATTGATAAGGCTTATCTGGATCCTAAGGATTCACTAATTATTTATACGCCAGCCATAAATAAACATAATAAAGAATTAGATTATTTCAAGACCAACGGGTATCAGGTTTTAAAACGATCTGAGGTGTTGGGTATCATTACAGAAAACACCTTTTGTTTGGCCGTTGCGGGTACCCACGGAAAAACTACGACCACAAGTATTTTAGGGCATTTATTGTATGAATGCCAAGTGAGTGTCACGGCATTTTTAGGAGGTATTAGTGAAAATTACAATTCCAATTTAATATTAAATGGTAAAGACGTCTCAGTTGTTGAAGCTGATGAGTTCGACCGATCATTTTTAACCTTATCACCAGATATGGCTTGTATTACCTCCATGGATGCAGATCATTTAGATGTTTATGGTGAAGCAGGTGCTTTAAAAGAGTCATTCATAGCATTTTCAAAACGACTGAAACCTAACGGAAAATTATTTATAAAAAACGGACTGCCACTAAAAGGCATCACCTATGGGATTGAAGATGATTCCGATTATGCCATTCAAAATATAAACATAATAAACGGCACTTATTTTTTTGATGTAAGAACACCAAAAAAAGTGCTGGAAAATTTACAATTTAACCTGCCTGGTAGACATAATTTGTCGAATGCATTAATAGCCTTGGCGATGGCTGCAGAATATGGGTGCCCTTACCCGCAGCTCGCCAAAGCTTTAGCATCTTATAAAGGTGTGAAACGCCGGTTTACCTATCAGATTAAAACAGACGATTTAGTTTTTATAGATGATTACGCGCATCATCCAGAAGAAATTAACGCCGTGCATCATGCGATACGGGAAATGTATCCCAATAAAAAAGTATTAGCGGTTTTTCAGCCCCATTTATATAGCAGAACGCGTGATTTTGTGGGCGATTTTGCTAAAAGTTTGTCACAGTTTGATGCGGTTATACTGCTAGATATTTATCCTGCGAGAGAATTGCCAATAGAAGGCGTTACTTCTAAATGGTTATTGGATAAAATAAAAATTAATAATAAAAAATTAGTAAACAAAACCGAACTGGTTTCCACAATACAGCATAGTCATGCGGATATTATTTTAACTATTGGTGCGGGGGATATTGGAGAAGAAGTAAAACATATTAAAAAAGGATTAAGTCTTGCGAGTTAATTGGAATTACATAAAGATGATAGGCCTACTTAGTTTAGTAGTGTTTCTCTATGCTTTTTCATCCCATAGAAATGAGCTAAGAACAGTATCAGAACCAAATGTAAAATTTGTTGGAGAAAACAACCTTTTTATTACTAATGAGACTGTTAGTAAATTGTTAATACAAAATCAAGAGGGTCTTAAAAATATGCCTAAAGAAACTTTAGATTTGAATGAATTAGAAGATGCCCTAAATTCTAATCCAATGATTAAATCAGCGGAAGTCTATCTTACTGTAAATGGTACACTTCATGCTGAGATTAAGCAGAAAACACCTATTGCTAGAGTAAACACAAATGCGTCATATTATATTGACGATGACGGTTTGTTTATGCCATTGTCATCAAATTATTCGGCACGAGTACCTTTGGTTACTGGTTATATTGAAAAAAACAATTTAAAAAATGTATATGAGGTTTCGCAAAAGATTGTAAATGATGAGTTTTTAAGAACGAATGTGATTGAAATCCATCAAGCCTTAAATCAAACCATATATTTAAAATTAAGACAGTGCCAGTTTAAAGTACAATTAGGAGACGTAAGTAACTTAGATAAAAAGATAAATAATTTTAAAGCGTTTTATCAGAAAAATTTAAAAGAAAAAACACTGAACAATTACAGAAATGTCAATTTACAGTTTGACAACCAAGTAGTGTGTAGCAAAACATAAAGAATGGAGCATAATATATCAGTAGGGCTAGACATTGGAACCACAAAGATTGTGGCCATGATCGGTCGTAAAAACGAGTACGGGAAAGTAGAAATTTTAGGTATTGGTAAATCCAAAAGTTTGGGGGTACACAGGGGTGTTGTAAATAATATTACGCAAACCATTCAATCTATTCAACAGGCTATTCAAGAGGCTGAAGCTGCCGCTGAAATAAAAATAGATGGCGTTACCGTGGGTATAGCGGGTCAGCATATTCGCAGTTTGCAACATAGCGATTATATCACCAGAGCAAACTCCGAAATCGTTATTGATGAAGAAGATATAGATAGATTAATCAATCAAGTGCATAAGCTGGTCATGCTTCCGGGTGAAGAAATTATTCACGTTTTACCACAAGAATATAAAGTAGATGGTCAAGCAGAAATAAAAGAACCTATAGGCATGTATGGCGGCCGTTTGGAAGCTAATTTCCATGTGGTTGTTGGGCAAGTATCCTCTATAAGAAATATAGGGCGCTGTGTACAAAGTGCTGGTTTAACCTTAGAAGGGATCACATTAGAACCTCTAGCTTCAGCGAATGCCGTATTAAGTCAGGAAGAAAAAGAAGCTGGTGTTGCACTAATTGATATAGGTGGTGGAACTACAGATTTGGCCATTTTTAGAGACGGCATTATTCGTCACACAGCAGTTATTCCTTTTGGTGGTAATGTCATTACCGAGGACATTAAGGAAGGCTGTTCCATAATAGAAAAGCAAGCAGAACTTTTAAAAATAAAATTTGGATCGGCATGGCCCGGAGAAAACAAAGATAACGAGATTGTCTCTATTCCAGGGCTAAGGGGCAGAGAGCCAAAAGAAATCACCCTCAAAAACCTTTCAAAAATAATTCATGCTCGTGTTGTTGAAATTGTCGAGCAAGTTTATGTTGAGATCAAGAATTACGGACACGAAGAGCAAAAAAAGAAACTTATTGCAGGCATTGTATTAACCGGTGGTGGTAGCCAGTTAAAACACTTAAAACAGTTGGTAGAATATATAACGGGAATGGATACAAGAATAGGCTATCCTAATGAACATTTAGCTGGTGATAGCGATGACGATGTTACAAGTCCCTTATATGCCACAGCTGTCGGATTGGTTTTAGACGGATTGAAAAGGCAGGAGAGAAAGAAAATTGAGCAAGAAGAGCAAGTTAATGAAGATGAATCGTCTGTTGAAGAAGATATTAAAGATAAACCAGTAAAGGAACGGCGTTCTTTTCTAGATAAATTAACCGAACGCGTTAAAGATTTTCTAGACAACGCAGAGTAACGAAAAGAGCAAGAAATCCATTGAATAAAAATAGTAAGTACAAAACCCCAGAAAAAACAGAATTTATGAGCAGCAAGAAAGAATTCGAAAGTATCGCCTTTGATTTACCTAAAAATCAATCAAATGTTATTAAGGTTATTGGTGTTGGCGGTGGTGGCAGTAATGCCATAAACCACATGTTCCAACAAGGCATCAAGGGCGTAGATTTTTACGTTTGTAATACAGATGCACAAGCCCTTCAAAATAGTGGCGTTCCCAATAAAATCCAGTTAGGTCTAAATTTAACTGAAGGATTGGGAGCCGGCGCAAACCCAGATATTGGGGAACAATCAGCAGTTGAAAGTTTTGATGATATCTCTCAAATGTTAGATACCAATACAAAAATGGTATTTATAACGGCAGGAATGGGTGGAGGTACCGGTACAGGTGCAGCACCAATTATTGCTAAAATGGCTAAAGATTTAGACATCCTAACTGTAGGTATTGTAACGATGCCATTTCAGTTTGAGGGCAAAATGCGTATAGAACAATCTCAAAAAGGGATTGAAAAATTAAGAAATGTAGTGGATTCCCTAATCGTTATAAATAATAACAAACTTCGTGAAGTTTACGGAAACCTTGGTTTTAAAGCTGGGTTTTCTAAAGCAGATGAAGTGCTATCTACCGCTGCTCGTGGTATTGCCGAAGTTATTACACATCACTACACGCAAAATATAGATTTACGCGATGCCAAAACGGTATTGAGTAATAGTGGTACAGCCATCATGGGATCTGCATTGGCTTCAGGTCAAACCCGCGCGCAAGATGCCATTCGAAAAGCCCTCGATTCACCTTTATTAAATGATAATAAAATTACAGGTGCTAAAAATGTATTGTTACTTATTGTATCTGGTTCTCACGAAATTACTATTGATGAAATCGGGGAGATTAATGATCATATTCAAAATGAAGCAGGCCATGGTGCAAATATCATTATGGGTGTTGGTGAAGATGAATCTTTGGAAGAATCTATTGCAGTAACTATTATAGCTACTGGGTTTAATATCGAACAGCAAGATGAAATTTCGAATACTGAAACCAAAAAAGTGGTGCACTCTTTAAGTGAAGAGAAAGAATTAGATACTATAGAAAAAGAACCTATAATTATCGCACCAATTATAGAATTAGAAGAAAAGAAAGAAACACCCATTGTTAGGCATACCTTAGATTTAGACTTGGAAGAGCCTAAACCAAAACAAGAGGCTCCTAAATCTCAAGTGCAGAGGGATACTGAAGATTTTAATATTATACCAACCTCCGATATTATTAGAGATATCAATGTGGTTTACGATGAGGTTTCAGCTAATATAGAAGAAGATGAAGATTTTATAATTAAGCCGATAACCAGAATGTCAAGTGATCTTGAAGATATTGGTAGCGTAGAAGTGGTGTCAGATTATATTGAAGAAGAACAACAAATCACGCTAACGTTCGATATGCCACTATCGTTCGGTCAGCAAGAATCTATTAAAGAAGACGATACGATTTCTCATAACCTTACAGACGATGTAAAGAAAATTCCGGTTAATGATTACGTAGAATTAATCCCAGTAAACGAAACCAATGAAAAAGGTGATATTAGATATGCGTTAGATGATTATAACGAATTAGAGTCATCAATGAATAAGAAGTCTGCTAGTGGTAACGACACTATTGAAGAATTAGAGGAAGAAATTGTTTTCGAAAAAAAGATTTTAGAAGACGTGAAAACGGATGATTTATCTAGTGAAGAAGTAGATCCCATGAACAGTCCAATATCAGAGCTTTTAAAAGAACGTGCAGAAGAGCGCAGACGTAAAATGAAGGATTTTAATTATAAATTCAATAATGCCAAAATTGATGATATTGAAAAGGTGCCAGCTTACAGGCGTCAAGGCGTTAATTTGGAAGATGCGAAACACTCATCAGAGAATGATATGTCTAGGACCAGCATTGGTTTTGATGATAATGATGATATACAACTAAGAAGTAATAATTCGTTTTTACACGACAATGTAGATTAATAGCGTACCGAACTTACTTACTTATTATCCGAAAAACGTCCCTCTGTTTTTCGGTTTTTTTTGTGAATTAAAGGCTTTAATTAGGTAAAGGCGACTATCTTTTTTTTATCTTCGCATCAAGTTAATTTTTCAGAAACTATGAGTTTACAAGCAGATATAATGACGGCGCTTAAAACAGCTATGAAAGCTAAGGATCAAGTGGCTCTAACCGCTTTAAGAGCTGTGAAATCGGCTATTTTATTGGCGCAAACTGAAAGTGGTGCAAAGGAAGAATTATCAGAAGAACAGGAGCTTAAAATACTTCAAAAACAAGTCAAGCAACGCAAGGATAGTGCTGCCATTTACTTAGAACAAGGACGAGAAGATTTAGCTGCGCCTGAATTAGCTGAAGCAGAAGTTATCAGTCAATTTTTGCCAGAAGCTTTAAGTGATGAAGCAATCGAAAAAGTAGTTGTTAAGATCATAGAACAAGTTGGTGCAGAAGGCATGAAAGATATGGGTAAGGTTATGGGAATAGTTAGTCAGGAGCTTGCAGGACGAGCAGACGGAAAAACCATCTCTAATATTGTAAGATCTAAATTAACATAATATTTATTTTGGTGTTTAATAGTACGATACACGCCAAAAATTAATTTTGAATACTGAATACTGAATACTGAAATGGCTGCGTAGTTCAACTGGATAGAATATCAGATTTCGGCTCTGAGGGTTGGGGGTTCGAATCCCTTCGCGGTCACTAAAGCTAAAGTTATTTAGTATCAAAACCATGTAATTTTTATTAATTACATGGTTTTTAGGTTTTTATGAGTATATTGGATTATATAGCAATTGGTTTAAAATGGTAGCTATCCGTCAGTTAATTTTTGAAGTGAAAGTGCAACTGACACTTTGAAAATTTCTAACGAATAATATATAGTTGATTTGACTTTCGTCTAAAAATGTTTAACAATTTAAAGACGACAACTATGCGTACAACAAACACATTCTCCATCCTTTTTTGGGTAGACCAAAAAAAGGCAATCTTTAACTATGCTCTAATCTATGTTAGAGTAACAGTAAATAGTAGACGAGTAAACATTAGCACAAAAAGAAAAGTGCCTCTCGAAATTTGGGATGCTAAAAAGAAAAAAGCTATTGGTAATACCTTTGAAGCTAGACAAATCAATTTGTATTTAGACCAAGTTCACTCGCAAATTTTTCAATGCTATCAAGATTTAATATTTAAGAATAAATTAGTAACCGCCAAGTTAATAAAGGCGAATTATGTTGGAGAGGGTGAAAATGTAAAGACCCTTCAAAATATTATAGATTACCATACCAAAAAAGCTGAAAGTACTCTAGCATTAGGAACTATTAGAAACTTTTCCGTTACAGAAAAGTACATTAAAAGATTTCTAAATAAAATCATTAAAACTTCAGATATTTATCTTAATCAATTGGACTACAGGTTTATTTGCGATTTTGAACACTTTTTGCACACTTATTGGCCAAAAGGACATCAAAATGCCATGAGCCATAATACGGTTATGAAACATATTCAACGCTTCCGTAAAATGGTAACTCTGGCATTTCATTTGGAATGGATAGAAAAAGATCCTTTCATTCGTTGGAAACCAACTTTTGAAAAAAGAGAAAGGGAGTTTCTTTCTGCTAATGAACTTTCAAATTTAGAAACGTATAAGTTTCCAATCGAACGATTAGAAAGAGTAAGAGATTTATTTGTGTTTAGTTGTTATACGGGGATTAGTTATGCTGATATCATAGCTTTAACCGAATCTAATATTATGATTGGTATCGATGGGTTAAATTGGATCATGACTAAACGGCAAAAAACCAATACGCCAGTAAAAGTGCCTATACTAGATGCCGCCCAAGAACTTATTAATAAATATAGTAATCACCCTATGACATGTATTTCAGAAACTTTGTTTCCAGTAATTTCAAATGCAAAATTGAATTTGTATTTAAAGGAAATTGCTGATGCTTGTGGCATAAAAAAGAACCTTACCTTCCATATGGCACGACATACATTTGCGACAACGGTTACATTAACCAATGGTGTTCCTATTGAAACTGTATCAAAACTATTAGGGCACACCAGAATAGCAACTACACAAATATATGCCAAGGTCATAGAAAGAAAAGTAAGTGAGGATATGCAATTTCTTAAATCTAAGCTTATAGCCGATAAGAATAATTTAAAATCAAACAAGTTTTTTAATGAAAAGCACTCTTAAAAGAAAAGTTCAAAATTGTAACCAAAAATTAATCCATATTATAAATAAAATAAACAGCCAAGTTGTTGGGGTTTAATATTTTGCTAAAAATATTACTATTTCCCACAATAAGATTGTTAAATTTGATTCTTAACCATATAACGACAGATTCAAAATCCATCATTAGTAATTGGTTTCTATCGAAACCATTTATAAAATCCATAAAAATAGATGTTGGTTATCAGTACTTTAAGATACGTATTATATAGGTTTTATTAGTATTTTTTATGAGGAAGTTTTTGCGCAGTCTGACGGTCTTGTATATGGAAAGTTGCGGGTTTGTGTGCGAGGATTTTCCGAAGGAAAATCAGACGTAGCAAACGTGCAACGACCTTTGATTTAGCACAACACCAGCAATTTTTTATAGGACACTGTGTTGTGGTGCGTTATTTTTTCAAGCTGACATTGGATTCACTTGAATTTGTCCTCCGATTGCTTTTAATACTTTCATAATTGTCGCAAATTGAGGTTTCGCTCCATCAGATAATGCTTTGTATAAACTCGGTCTGCTTAATCCGGTTTCCTCCGCAATTTTTGTCATTCCGATTGCTTTCGCAATATGTCCGATTGCATTAATTATATCCGCATTATTTCCCTCTTCCAAAACAGTATTGAGATATTCCGCAATCATTTCTTTGCTGTCTAAATAATCTGCTATTTCAAATCTTGAAGTTCCCATTTTCTATTTATTTAATTTTTTCCAAATTTCTTTCGCTTTTGCAATGTCTTTTTGCTGAGTAGATTTATCTCCACCAATAAGCAATACAATTACTTTTCCGTCTTTTTCTTTAAAGTAAACTCTGTAGCCTTTCGCAAAATTTATTCGCATTTCCCGAATTCCGTCGCCAACTGTTTTACAATCGCCAAAATGTTCGTCAGTTTCTAATTTTTGAATTCTGAACAAAATTTTCGCCTTTGCTTTAAAGTCTTTTAGCTTTCTTAGCCATTTGTCAAATTCATTTGTTTTCTCAATAAAGAACATAAATATTGTATCTACTTGGATACAAAGTTAAGAAAAATATTTGAATAAATTCAGTTCAGATTGAGTTTTTAGCAGAGTGAGTTTTAAAATGGTTGGCAACGTGTCCGTGTATGGTTTGTTGCGTGGTTTGGTAACTAATTTAGTAAATAATTACCGACCAAGAAAATCCGCGAGGATTTTCGCAAGTAAGTAAAAAGCCAGCAATAAATTATACGGTGTTACCAAACGTTTGTATAGTCATTATTCGATTTACTATTTGAGCCTGAGTGCTTCAATAAACCCAGCATCTACCCACATTAGTTTCTTGCCATTGGCATGAAACCGTGTAAAGAAAAAGTATTTCCCATCTGATGTCACACTGCCATAACCATCTGGGAGTTCTGTATTTATCTTATTCCCTAAATTAATTGCAGCGCCCCATGAACCATCTTCATGACGAAAACTAATATACATATCATTATTACCATATCCGCCTTCTCCTTCTCGGGCATCCCAGATCAAATAGGATTCATCCGGAGCTACGAATGGGTGGAATTTCCTTGTTCCAATATCAATGTCAAATGTTCTCGGTTTTTCACGTATGCCGTCTATTAATCGTGAATAACGAATAGTTCCTACTGCAGATGACTTATCATAAAAGGGTGACGAATCAAAATAGTAAGTCCCTTTAAATGAAGTCGTAAGGCGCATAATGGGAATAGAATCAAACGGTTCGCCAAGGCTTTTCACCTCTGACCAACCAGAACTGGTTCGCTCTCTATACTCGTTTCCTATGTGCATAATCTTACCGTCAGGAGAAATCTCGTCTTTGGGTACCACAAAAGACTCGGTCCATAGATTATCTTTATATTGAAAGGCAATCAACGAATGATTTTTTAATTCCTCATCAGATCTGCGGAAATAAATTTCTTCTATATCGGGTGAAAAAGGGGTGTCTAGTTCACTGTGCGCTGTCGAAATAATACGGGGATCAAAAATTTCAGGAATCGAGCCTGGTGATTTTTGTCCAAAATATGGGCTTACTATAGTTGGTAAATCACCAGCTGTTGTATTCTGTTTTTTTGTATTGCAGGCATTTAAAAATTGCATCAATGCAAGCATCAAAATAAAATATGCTTTTTTCATTTGTTTAAATTTTCTTAAGTGTTGGCAACATTGAATTTAAAAATGTTTGATAACATTCCTACTTCGTTGTATTTGCTAAAAATAAATAGCTTTCACCATTACTCCCCTTCTTTAAGCAAGCTGGCTAACCAATACATACTCCGGATTGCAGTCATAGGCATTGCTGTTTGATGGTTACCTTCAACCACAATATTTTGTAAGGTTAAACTCTCATCGTTTATGCTTTTAAGCATGGTAATAAATTTTTCGAAATGAGGGATATCTTCCCCCTCCAATATGCCATATGAAATAAAAACATTTGCGTTCAGTTTTTTTCGCTCTTCAGCTGTAGTAGACTCAATTTCATAAATTTTCTGTATAACTTCATGATCAACTCCAAGAGCTGGACTACCAAGAATGAAATTTTTAAAGGTATTGGGGTGTTTGGTTAATATGTAAGCACCAACTAAAGCACCAGCGGAATATCCAAAATAGGTACGTCTGTTAGCATCAGCCCGGTAGTTGCTTTCTACCATCTTAAAGGCATCGTTACTAAGAAAGTTCACATAACTGTCCAAATTCCCAAAGTTTATTCCTTTTGACCAGGTAAGCCCAACTATAATAACGTCTTCTATCAGAATTTCAGAGACTGCAGATAATATCTCGATATGTTCTTTCGGAAAAGTAAAATAGATTACAGGGTATTCTAAATCTGTGTTTTTTTCATATCCTTTCGGTAGTTTTATGTAAAGTGTATTTAGTGTATCTGTTTCAGAATTACTGACCTGGATGACCTGAGTTCTGGGCATTTCATATGCCTTTGCTGTATTATCATTTGCAATACTTTCTTGAGCATAGACTGTGTTAAGAGATAAAACACATATCAATATTAATAATTTCGTTGTTTTCATGTTTTCTGTTTTCGTTAATGCATTTAATTTCACCTTATTCTGTTGTAGAACGATTTTACTATCATTTTATATTTCAAAAATGAAACTATATGGGCAGTAACTAAATTTTAATCTATGAAAGTGTATTGTTAATCTATGAAAGTAAAATTTAGTTATTCTTTTAAGGAATCTAGGACATATGCTTTGAGCGTTTTGCCAATAGGGATTTTTAATTCGTCACTTAAATAAATAAGATTGCCATATACTTTTTTGATCTTATTTATATTGACAATGTATGATCTATGTGGTTGTAAAAAATTAAACCCTTTTAATTTCTCATTCCAGTTTCTTAATGAGTCCAAGATGAGATATTCTCTTTTATTTGTAGCAATATTAATATAATCGGCTTCGCCTTTTATGAACAATATATCTTCAATTTGAATATTAAAGAATGTTTTATCGGTGTAGACAAACACATTCTTTTTTGATTCATTTCTTTCTAGGGCTGCTTGATTTCTGATTCTATCTACTGCTTTAAAGAAGCGTTCGTACGAAAAAGGTTTGACTAAATAGTCAGTAACAGCTTCTTCAAAGGCCTCTATTGCGTAATTAGGATATGCGGTGGTTATAATTACCTTGGGAGGGTTTTTAAGTGTTTTCAAAAATGCAAGTCCACTTAATTCTGGTAATTGAATGTCTAAGAATAATAAATCTGTATTTTGAAGTGATGACAATGGAATATGCAGCCCACTTTCATACACACCTTTAGATGAAAGAAACGGTGTTTTTTCTATATATTTTTGCAAAACCCGCTGTGCCGGTTTCTCATCTTCTAAAACAATACATTTAATCATAATTTAATATGTAAATCTATCTTAAATTTATTATTTGAATGATCAATTATTAATTGATGGCTTTTTGGAAATAGTAATTCCAACCGTTTTTTTGTATTCTTAATACCAATTCCGCTTTCTACCCAATCCGAATCTATTTCTTTATCAGTATTTTCTACATAAGGATTTTCACAATTAAATATAAAATCATTCTTTAAAAGCCTTATTTTTATATTTAAATTATGATTTATCCCGGTCATCATGCTTGAATATTTGAAGGCATTCTCAACAAAAGAAATAAGTAAAAGAGGTGGTATTAATTGATCATAATTGTCTATACTTTCTTTCCAATTTACATTTACTTTATTAGACAATCGCTCTTGCTGAAGATTGATATAGTCTTTTAAATGACGTACTTCTTTTTCTAAAGGAACTTTATTTTTTTGTCCTTCGTTTAAAACATATCTAAAATTATCAGCTAGCTTTAAAATCAACTCAGGTGTTTTCTCTTCTTTATCTAAAGCACTAGCATAAATGGTATTTAATGTATTAAATAAAAAGTGCGGATTAATTTGCCCTTTTAGCAATCTCAATTGAGCCTTTTGTTCCTTACCTGATATTTCGTTAATCTCTTGCTGTTTTTTATACAACTGTTTTATAGAAAATAACGCAAAAAATACCAGTCCAAATACTCCATCACTAATAAATCGAGTTGCATTCTTAATGATAGTCCTTTTATCTAAGGAAAAACCATTTTCTGGATGAAAAAAGTTATCTATATACATGTAAAGAACTATATTGAATACCACCAATAAGGAAAGGAGAATAAAATGATACCATTTTTGTTTAATTTTAAAAAACCACAGATATAGTATATATGCTGGTATCATATTAAAAATAAGCTCAGCTATATCGTGCCAAATACTATCTTTATACTCAAATCCCATTGTTAGGGATAGCATTCTAGGATATATAAGAATTATACTCCAGAAAAGGATGTGTATAAGGGGTTCATACCTTAAAACTTTTTGATAGGTTTTATTCATTTAACTTTATAAATGTAATTTACACAACAAATTTGATTAATTATTATTTGCTTATAAAAAAAATTCTATGAAAGTATTTAAAAAATCTTTAAACGTGATGTTGGCCTTGAGACTAAATCTTACTTTCAAATTGGTAGTAATTTACTATAAATGATTACAGATCATAGGATTTTCTAGCTATCAGTTACAGAAACAGGAAAGTGACACCATGAGAGCATCTTTTTATTGAATCAATTTGACCCCAAATAAAACTAAATAAAATGAAAACCCATCATTTAAGTTTTTATAATGTTTGGTAACGTTTTTGTATAAGAATAGCCCTTATGTTTGTAGTAGTCAATACGAAGTTTAGTATTTATCTTTCTATTTTAAAGAACTAAAGATAGGACAATTATGGAAAAGGCATTTACAAAGTTAGATTATAGCGGACAAAATATTTATATTGGATTGGATACGCATTTAAAGAATTGGAAAGCTACCATACGAGTAGGCGATACCTTTTATAAGTCTTTCTCACAGGACCCAGAAGCTGTTATTTTATCAAAATATTTACATAAACACTTTCCTGGGGGTAATTATTACTCGGCTTATGAGGCTAGTTTTAGTGGCTTTAAAGCGCATCGTGAATTAACCAAATTAGGTATTTACAATATTGTGGTCAACCCAGCAGACATACCAACGACAGATAAAGAGCGTAAACAAAAGGAAGACGCAAGAGATAGTCGAAAAATAGCTGAGCAATTGGCGGCATCAAATTTAGTGGGGATACACATTCCGGATATTGAGATAGAGGGCGATCGTTCACTACTGAGGTTCCGTAAAACATTGACCAAAGAAATTGCCAGGAACAAAGTTGCGTGATTTAAGCACTAAAGTTAGTAAATAAATCACAGATAGAAAGTCCGTGAGGGCTTTCGTAAATAGGCGAGAACCCAATGTCATTAAGTTAAGGTTTTTCAAATGCTATCTTTCTGATTTTTAGTTATTTTTGGTTTGGTTCTAGTTCTATATTTAGCCAAATCTCTTTTAAATGACCGATTAGGTCTTATAGGAACCATGTTTTCCATAAATAGCTGTTTGAGTTCATTCAGCGGTTCTTCTATTGAGCTTTCGGTAAAAAATAATTCTACAACTCTATTTTTTAAAAAACCATAGGAGAGGTTTTTGTTAATTTTGTAATCTAATCTTCTTTGTTTATTCTTTTCTGCTATTTCATCTTCTAACTCACTGACAATTAGTCTTTGTATGTTACTAATAAATAGAGCTGCGTAAAAATCTTGTAGAATACTTTGTTTAGAGTATCCAGAAAAATGTTCTACTTTCAGTTTGTTTTTTAACTCGTCATAAAATGTTTCTACATTCCATCGTTTGTAATAAAGTGATTTAAATATGCTGTTGGGATAACTTTTAATATCGTACAAAGAGGTCATTAATATTTCAACCTGCCCTTTTGGTAGTTCTACTCTGATAAGCCTTACTTTGATAGGTTTTGATTTATCTAAACCTTTATCTGATTGTTTTATGTATATACCAGGACTTATGGTTACTATTTGAGACTTTTTTTTGCTTTTTTCAAAATTGATAATAAGTTTGCTAAAGCCTATCTGCACACGTATTACATAATCCAAATTATTGGTAATGTGATATTTGATAAAATCATATGATGGATATCCTCTATCGTAGAGTATTAAATCACCTTGCTTACAATGGGTTAAATGTGAGAGTGCCATAGCGCGTTCGCCTTGACTTACTGGCGCTAGTTCACCATCTATAACATAATTGTTTTCCAGATCATATAAAACAGAACATCTTGCTTGTACGATACTCGTTGTGGTATGGTTTTTTGTTTCCCCAAAATATGACTTTAGTTCTTTTGTTAGTGGTAAAGTAACCCGAGAACCATCTACTGCCAACAGTCTAAATCCTTTCCAAGTTTTAATAGCGCACTCATTATCTGTATAAAACTCTTCTATTAAAGTATGTGAAAGATGTTTAAATACTATAGGGCTTATTTTCTTTCGCGCTTGTACAAAAGCACTTTTGGTAAACTTTTGGGTTGGACTTATTTTTAAAAAACTTAAAAAATTTTCTAATTCAAGGGATAAACTTTTACGTAGCATATTCAACATAAGTAGTAAGATAGTAGAAAATTCTTGTTTTCGTTTACGTGTAAAGTCCTTTTCTGAAATTCTAAATTCAGTTTTTAATGTGTCATTGAATAATTCTGCTTTTAATTTCTTAAAAATTAAAATAGTAGTTTTTTTTCATCTTTATAATTGGTTGATTACCAATTAAATATACGAATAAATTTACAAAAAAACAAATTTAAACTACTGTGAATCAACTAATTAACACCTTAACTTAATGACATTGGGCTAGAACTAGCAATTAATTTTATACGGTGTTGAACGAATCCTCCCTACCGGTCGGAAGCCCATCTCCGAGTCTTCGAAGGGGAGTTCTTTTGTAAATATAATAGATTTATTAATTTGTATCTAAATTTTAAAATGAATATTATGTTTAAAAAAAAGTAAAACCATTGCTGAACGCGCTTTTGATGAAGTTGCAGGTTTCAGTACCCTTCAAGACAAGTTGGAGCAAAGTTTTTCCATTAATGGCAAAGCCAAAAGCACCTTAAACAATTACCTCAGGTGTTTGGCTCACCTTGCTTTGCATTATAAGCAGAGTCCCGAAACACTCTCTGTAGAAAGCATTGAATCTTACCTTTATTACTGCCAAAAACTTCACAAAACGCCTTCTGAAAGTTTCTTTAAACACACCATTTTCGGTCTTAGAGCCGCCTATAAGGTTATGGGTATGGCGGGTAAACGTGTGGCGTTACCTCAAATTAAACGCGACTTAAAACTGCCGATAGTTTTGAGCCAAGATGAAGTGAAACGTCTTTTAAAAGCGCCCAAGCATCTAAAACACCGTTTAATTATTGGCATGCTTTACGGCTGCGGACTTCGTAGCTACGAGTTGTGTGACTTAAAACTGTCAGACATCGATTTTGATCGGAAAACCGTATTTATTCCCAAGAAAAAAGGGAAGATTGATCGTTATGTACCTTTAAGCAAGTTCTTAATCAGAGGGCTGAATACGTACATCAAAACTGAAAATCCTCAAATCTATCTTTTTAACAGTCAGGTCACCAAACAAGGAAAGCCTCAAGGGCTTACCACCAATGGCATCCGCTGGGTAATTAAAGAAAGCCGTAGTAAAATAGGCAGTTCCAAAAAGATAACCGCCCACACCTTTGCCACACATTTGTTGGAATACGGTGTAAACCTAGTGAGTTTAAAAGAACTTTTGGGACATGCGCATATTGAAATGACTTTAACCTATCTGCATGTGGCCAATCTACCCAGTGGTTCGAAATTTTCTCCACTGGACAAACTCTACGATTAATGCGTTCCCGACATACGGTCGCTGACATTTTAGAGATGGAACAGCTACAGCTCAGCAACTTGAGCTTGACCTCTTGGCATTACCGAGCTTTGCAGGCCATCAGGAGGTGCCGCACCAAAGCGATGGGCGGTCATATTGATAAATGCGATTGTTGCCACGCATTGCACATCAGTTACAACAGTTGCAGGAACAGACATTGCCCAACCTGCCAAGGACATAAACGTGAAGAGTGGATTCGGGCACGAGAAGGCGAACTTTTAAATGTTCCTTATTTTCATTTGGTGTTTACCATTCCAAGTGAGTTTAACAGTTATGCTTTGAGCCACGGAAAAATAGTGTACGGTAGTTTGTTTAGGGCAGCATGGCAGACTTTACAGCAATTTGGCAACAATCCCAAACACTTGGGTGGAAGCATGGGGATGATTGCAGTGCTGCATACTTGGGGTCAGAATATGAGTTTGCACCCGCACTTGCACTGCATTGTGCCAGGGGGTGGTTTGAGTCAATCTGGAAGATGGAAAAAGGCAAAGAACAATGGTAACTACTTGTTCAATGTAAAATCCATGAGCCAAGTGTTTCGAGCAAAATATATAGCAGAACTCAGAAAGAATGACTTAAAAATTCCTCAGAAAACATACAATGATCTGTTCGGTAAAAAATGGGTGGTTTATGCCAAACAACCTTTTAGAAGTCCAAAATATGTGATAGAATACTTGGGTAGATATACCCACAAAATAGCGATTAGCAACCATCGGATTAGGGATGTGGATTGTAAAAATAAGAAGGTCACTTTTACTGCCAAGGATTACCGTCGTGCTGGTAAGAAAACCAATTTAACAGTATCAAGTGCGGAGTTTATTAGGCGCTTTGCCATGCATATTTTACCCAAAGGATTTACCCGCATACGGCATTATGGCATTTTAAGCAGCCCTTGGAAAAAGGAGAAACTACCAAAACTACAAGCTGAACTGGCTACAGTAAAAATAGAATGTATTAAAACAGACAACCCCGTTTTGCACCGCCAATGTCCTGTTTGTAAAAAGGGAAGACTACATACCATTTTATTGTTTAATGAACGTGGACCACCCGAAAATTGGCGCGTTTTACTAAAAGACAAAAAATTGAATATGAGTAACTAAAAATCATTCTGCAAAAGCGGCCTGGCTTTGCTATGCCTTAACTTTAGAATGAATTGATAAAAAACAGAAATTTTAAGTTAAAAACTACTAAAAACCCACCAAGAATGTAAAAAAAAGTGATCTCTATACGCTTTGATCGCATCAATCGCATCGCAATCTCCAATCAACCTTCTATAAACGCATCGTTTTACCCATAGCACGGCAAATCAACCGGATTCGTCAACACAGAATTCAGCTCTGGCCTATCGGCGAGCCGAATTCTTAGTTATTGGCAACAGTTATTTTTTTCGACTCCAATAGTTTGTTGAAACTGGCAAAACTTCATTGTTAGGCCCTTTCATAAACATAAATGGGATTTCGTTCTTTTTATTTTTCTCCATATATTCTTTCAATCCGAACTGAATGTCAATGATTGATTCTGTTGTTTTGTTTAAAAGCCAGAATAAAATAAAAGAGATTGATAAATCATTATCCTTTCCAAGTTCTCTTAATTCACTAAAATTTTTATTGAATGTCGAAGAAACTATAATTTTCGTTTCAACTTTTCCTTTCATTAATTCTATTAAGAGTGATGATTTTCCGTTATCATTTCCGATGTGAATTAAATAAGACCTATGGTCATAAAGTCTTCCAATAAATGTTCTATCTAAATTGTCAATTAGTTCACTAAAGTTAGTTTGAGATAATTCATTCTTTTGGTCTCGAACAGATTTAGCGAATTGAGTCCATTTAATTTTCTTCTGATTTTTAATACACAAGAAACCTACTAAATTACTTACGTAGTCAAATGCAGAAACAATATGAAATATTACACTATCAAATAAAGATGAAATATCCGATTTTCTATTCTCAAAATAGATTTGCATACTAATTTGCCCATTTTCTTTAGAATAAATATCGGTTAATTCTTGGTCGAGTGAATTTAGAAGGTTCACAAGAATATTTATATGCAGTCTGGTTGCTCTTAAACGATAAAGTATGTTATCTCTAAATTCATAGATTTTTTTGTCATTAAAACTAGAATCTAAATAATGCTTATAATCCATTCCAATCGCAATCATATTGTTATCTATTGCTTGGAAATCTTTCAGAACGTTTTTCATTTCCAATTTTAAATCAACAATATTTTTATAAGGTCTATTTTCTCGCAATTATTCGGTTTTTTCTAATTCTGACTAACGTTCTTGTTTTTTTTCCTTGTTTTTTAGACTTCTAAAAAGTCAAAACATTCGTCCACTTTAAGAGAAAAAATATTAGAGTTGTAACTCCGATACTGACGAAAATTGCTCCTTGCCAATAAAATAATCTCGTTCCCCAATTTTTCCATGTCCCTTTGCTAAAAACTTCATTTTTGAAATAATTCTTAGAAATTCTCCAATAAAGAAATATGATTATTAAAAATAGTACTATTGCAATAATCCAAATATTTTCCATTTTTTAGTTAAGATGTTTTTAATTGTTGCCAACGTTAGTATAACTAGTCATAGCACCCTACGGGATGCTACGATAGTTATACTAACGTTGTGGGCAAGTTCTTTAAAGAGAAAACCCGGCTCGTTTTTAGCATTTTGGAATTCAATTTCCGCCAAGCCCGGGCGTAAAAACCCAATTTTTTTGGCGCACAAAAACGAAAATTCCAGCTAACGTTCCTGCCTGTTTGTTAATGTCGTTCCCTGGCGGATGAGCAAGGTTGCGGATATTTTTTTGGCCGTTTCCCTTTTTCGGGGTTCGGTAACTGAATTTCCGTTTTTTACCAGTGGCCTTTTTCCATCTGCCAACTGCCGAAACTCCAATCTGGGCGCTTTATTTTTTTGGCCGTTGTTTATCTGCAATATAAAAAATCGGGTTTTTGGACAATGGCCACTGGTTTTTTGCCAACTATTTGCGTAATGGGTCAAAACCTGCCCACAGTCGAGTAAGCCAGGGGATTTTCACCCCTAACTTCTCACAGAACCGTACGTGAACCTCTCAATTCATACGGCTCTTATTATGTAGTCAATAGTTAGGTTAACTGATAACCCAACGCCCAATGATAAAACATATTTGGATAATCTTTAGTAATACGTCTTAACCATTTTACGGCTAAAACCCGACTTCTTTTGAAGCGTTTATACTTGTTCAAAATCCATTTAATAATGCGATGATGGAGATAGTAAAAAACAGGTTTAAGAGCGTTACGCTTTATTTTCCCATAATAATTTATCCAACCCCTAATTTTAGGGTTTAGCATAAATGCTAGGTCTTGTAAATTAGATTGAGTTTTGTTATGAATGTTCAATTCCCTTAAATCTTTTAGAATTCGCTTCTTAGATTTTCGGCTCATCTTACAATCATATTGTAAAAAGAATCCTCCCTTTCTTAGTTTAATCATAATAGGACGGAAACTAAAACCTAGAAAATCAAACTGCACTGGTAATCCTTTTAGATTTCTTCCCTGTTTCTTGCAGTACACTATTTTCGTCTTTTGCGGATGAACACGGAGCCCACATTGCTTAAAACGTTCGGTTACTTTATCAAGCAAATACTTTGCTTCCCGTTGTGTGCTGCAATGAATAATCATATCATCAGCATAACGAACCATTTGTATTTCAGGAAAATGACTTGCAAGCCATTTATCTATACAATAATGTAAAAACAAATTGGATAGCAATGGACTAATTACTCCTCCCTGCGGAGTTCCTTTTCCTTTTGAGTGTATTAATGTACCATCTTCAAGTTGGATAGGTGCTTCTAACCATCTCTTAATATACATTTGCACCCATGTTTCAGGAACATGAACTTGTAGCGCTTTAAAGAGTAATTCGTGGTTGACATTCTCAAAAAATTCTTGAATATCTAAATCTATTACCCAACTGTATTTTCGTGCGTTTTTCTGCACTTCTTTTACAGCTTGGTGCGCACTCTTGTTTGGTCTATAACCATAAGAGTTGTCCATAAATTCAGCATCCAAGCGCGGTTCGATATACGTTTTGATAACCTGCTGTGCGATTCGGTCGCCAACCGTTGGGATTCCTAATGGACGTGTTTTACCGCCGTCTTTTGGAATATCTACACGTTTAACATTTGATGAAAAGTAACTCCCAGAAGATAACCGATTCCAGATTTTATACAATTCTTTAGAACGAACTTTTTCAAATTCCTCCAAGGTCCGTAAATCCACTCCAGCACTTCCTTTGTTCCTTTTTACCAGTTTATACGCATCCCATACCATCATCTTTGTAATGGGTACTGACTTTGTTTGTTCCTTAAAAATCATCCTTACTTTTTAAGTTGTTTTTAATTCTAAACTACATAATTGAATCCCTTTGCTCCACTTCCATTACAGAGGCTTCAACACTAATACGGATTCATCCGCCACCTAAACAAATATTGGTAATCGCCTTACAGGTACTTCCTGCTTGGTTTTTCCCTTTCATACTTTGTTTAGGTTTCCTGTGTTCCAAAATAAAGCCTAAATAAAAGTCATGCCTCCTTTATGACGGTTGCCGTATAGCCAGTAATTAGGTTGCCGCTATACTTATCCCTAAAACCTCGATAGTCCTTAGGTTTTGACAACAACTTGCCTTTTCGTCACTTCATCGGATGGTTCGCTTTCGCTCATCTCTCTTATTCACACCTGACTGTTTTAAACAGCCTTTTCTTCTATCGCTTCATGCACCGTTGTTACCGCTGGCACATCATAAAAGTGGTTTGATTAGTGCTCCTAAAAGCCCTAATCGGAAGGTCTACTTCCATCTTAATTTTAGTTACGGTGTCAATAGACACCTCACAGCACACATCGAGTAGACGGCTCTCCTGACTAAAGGAGAGTGCGCCTCTCACACCACCGTACGTACGGGTCTCGTATACGGCGGTTCGATAATGAAACTTATCGTTTGTAGTATTCAATTAAACTAACATAACCTTTCCTCTTTAAACGTTTTATGGTAATGGTAGTCCGTAGTATAGGACTTTGAGCGACTGCCCATCCTCCCATTCTTGTACGACTCCACGCATAGGCATGGTCTTGGTCAATTCCTAGACGAATCAGGTTTTTCCGTTTTCGTTCTGGTTTCTTCCAATGATGCCATATGCAATACCGTAATCGGTTTCTTAACCACTCTTCCAGCTTTTTAAGTTTCGCTTGAATGGATGCCGGTCTAAAGTAATTTATCCAACCACGTATTAGCAGATTGATACGGTCGATACGTTCTTCAAAACTTGCGGGTATCGTCTTTTTGGTAAGGTATTTAAGCTTTGCTTTGAATTCCTTCCATTTGGACGGTTTTACCACCAGTTGATATTTACCTTTTTCTCCTTTCTTGTAGGTCGGTACAAAACCAAACCCTAATACTTGGAAACTTAAAGGCTTACGTATACCACTTTTCTCCCTGTTTATTGGCAGTTGAAGTTTGTCTTTCAGGAACTTGTAGATACTGTTACCTACTCGTTTTGCAGACATTTTACTCTTAACATAAATACTGAAGTCATCAGCGTATCTTACATAGCGATGTCCTCGTTGCTCTAATTCTTTATCCAACTCATTGAGCAGGATATTAGAGAGCAATGGACTTAAAGGCGAACCTTGTGGAACACCTTTTTTCCGTTTGTGTAATTTACCATTGATTAGTATCGGGGCTTTAAGAAAACAGCGCAGTAGCTTCATCGTCGGTTTACATTTTACCTTTTTGTAAATCAATTCTAAAAGAATATAGTGTTCTACTTCATCAAAGAAACTCTTTAAATCTATATCTACTATATCCTTAGAGCCTGAATTGATATTTTCTAGGCTCTGTGCAATTGCCTGATGGGCGTTGCGCTGTGGTCTGAATCCATAACTATGCTGTTGAAAGTCTGGCTCGAATATAGGTTGCAAAACTTGATGTAATGCTTGTTGAAACACCCTGTCAACAACCGTGGGAATACCGAGTAATCGTTTCTTCCCGTTGCTTTTTGGTATTTCAACGCCCAATATTGGAGACACCTGATACATCTCTCTTTCTATTTGCCAGATATATCGGTTACCTTGGGTTTGCAATATAGATTTGAGTTCAGTGATATGAACTCTGTCTATGCCTGCTGAACCCTTGTTACGATATACCCGCTCATAGGCATAGTTTAGATTCTTTTTACTTGTTAATTGTTTAATCATTAATACTAAATTGATTTGCTGTCTCGCTTAATCAAAGGCTATTATTTTACTGGAAAGCTATCCGTAACGTAAAACAACTCCTGAGTTTATTAAAGACCATTATCGTTCTGTCCTTCACCAACCTATCAGGCGGTCGGTTACTATGACTTCTGCTGACTTCTCTACTTTACCAACTCGTGGTTATAGAGACCTCCCCAGGTAATGGCATCTTCTTTCACTCAATCGCTGCCGTATCTACATAAATACACTTTTGGTAATCTTTTGGGCGTTACAATGATGTGCTTGCTTACCCGTGCATAAATGCCTCGTATACGGTTTCTGTTCGTCAGTACCGAGCTTTGTAGTCCTGCTTCCTTTAGTCCTAGTTTCGCAACTAGCAACCTTGCAGCTTACTAATGGTTCAAGGCCGTACCCCTGCCCATAAGGGACTTGCACCCTCTAGATTAATTATTTACCTTTCGGTAAATTTAAAGATGCCCATGCTGGGCACACACAATGGCTATAGTTAATACGGGTTTTGGCGCTTAACCCAAAGTTTGGTGTATTTTTATAAAGTCCGCCAAATCTTTTGATTTGGCTTTAGAACAAAAAAGATAAAACAAAATAAAAAGTTTTGGCTAATTGCTTAATCGGAAATTAATTACTTTTAATTCCCGTACTAACCATAGCCGAGACGTTGCCAGTAATGCAAAAAAACCGTTTTCAATCAAATAATTAAGTTAAAAATTGTATTTTTGATTAAATACTCGAATTATGGATTTACAAACTAGAAAACTCAATTTAATAACCTATTTGGCTCAAATTAAGGACGAAATATTTTTTGATAAACTAGAAAATTATATCCTAAAGAAAGAAGTTGAACATAATCCAGGCTTAAAACCATTTACTGTTGAGGAGTTAATCAATAGAATTGAGAAGTCTGAATTGGATTTAAAAAACGGAAACTTTAAAAGTCAAGAAGATTTAGAGAAAATATCTGCAAATTGGTAGGAATGAAAATAGTTTGGACTGATTTTGCTATCAGAAATTTAAAGGACATTTTTGACTATTATTCTACTAAAGCTAATAAAAAGGTTGCTCATAAAATTAGAAGACAAATCCTTAAATCTTCAAAACAGCTTAAAAATAATCCGAATTCTGGCCCAATTGAATCAAGCCTCACAATACTTAAGAAAAATCATAGGTATTTAGTGAGCGGAAACTACAAATTGATTTACAGACTAATAGATAATCAAGTAATAATAAATGATGTTTTTGACACAAGGCAAAATCCATCTAAAATGAATGATGAAAAGCGAAAAGCGGAATAAAGCACTACTGGCAACACCGTGTCCTATGAAAAGCACTAGCCTAGTTCTTCAAAGTTAATATTTATTTTTTTAATTATCTCATAATGATGATTCTGTGGTGTTGGAATGTTGATAATTCCGATAGGATTATCAATATTTCAATCGCCTTTAAATAACTTGCTCCGCATCCTATATGTGATCCATTGTAAAACTTGATGGTCACCAGCATCTGTATGATTATAAGTTATAATAAACCTGGCCACTTGCTATAAATGTGTGATACCTATTAATCTGGTTCACCTACGGTGTTCTGTGATACAGGTTTTGCTACTTCTTTGTGAGCTTGGTTATTGATTTATATTATTCTATAACACCTATGGTGTAGGGTGTTTCTGTTTTTATGACCGCTAAGGTTCTACTCAATAATTTACGTGCTATTTTCACTATGATGCTCTTTGCGTTCTTCCCTACGTGTTTTCTATAATAGGCTTGCATCACAGGATCTGTACGTATGGCTTGCCATGAGGCTTCTATAAAATAACTCCGCATTAATCGGTGTGCTCGCATGGTAATGCCTGTGTGCCTTTGGTTGTCTCCACTTTGGTGAATTCCTGGTGCTAGACCTACATAGCCCGCCAAACGTTTTATGCTATTAAAGCGGCGCAAATCTCCCAACTCGCAGATGATACCACAAGCGACAATACCTCCTATTCCTGGAATACTGCGTAAAAGATAATAGTCCTTTTTATAATGCTTGCGACAATAAGCCCGAAGTTTGGTAGACACATCGCGTAATTCCTTATCTATAAATCTGAAGTTTCGCATCCTGCTATCCAAAGTCTCTCGAGCTGTGGGATGACTAAAAGTCAAGGCGTCTAGCCAATCTCTAAATTTATGACTCCAATGATCATTATCAAAGGCCTCTGGAATGCTTACGCCAAAATACAATAACTGCATTTTTATGTAACTCTTCACCCGTCTAAAATCCTTGACCAAGTCGTTGCGTCTTCTAAAAAGACTACGTAGTTGCTCACGCTCTACTTCTGGAATAGTAATACTCTCCAATCTGCCATCCTTTAGTTCTCTGGCTATTAATTGGGCATCGATCTTATCGGTCTTGGTAAAGCGTTCTTTTCCCTTGCGATGGATATCTGCTGGATTTACAACCAGTGAGCGCCAGCCATATCCTTCAAAATTGCGATGGGCGTAATAACCACAGCAGCCTGCTTCGTAAGCTGTTGAAACTTCATGACCCTTAAAATGGGTAGTGACATACGTTTTTAATAACTCTGGCTTTGGTGGCATGGTAAAGGACTTTCCTGAAAATAAATCCGTAGCACAGTGAATTTTCCAACTACGTTTGTGAATGTCAATACCAATGTATAACTTTGGTTGGGCAGTAATTTGAGTGTTCATATCTTTTAAGTTTTTGTGAATTATAAAGATACTTGACTTACTGCTTTTTCATGGATGCTATAATTAATGGCTAGTTTTAGGTTAATTAAGAAAATCCTCTCGGATTTTCTATCTGGTGTTTATTTGCTAAATTAGGTACTTAAACACGCCACTAATCATATACATAAACGTTAGCTTTAATTTAAAATGCACCACGTTAAAGAATTTATAATAGATAATAAAGACAAAATATTTGACTCAATTTCGGCTATTGGACTGATTCTTGACATGATAGGTGTTTATTTATTATTTAAGTTAAAAGATAAATATTTCGACAGACTAAAAATCGCATTTAAAATAGAACGTAAAATTCCATTTGCAGGAGATTCTAAACCTGTTAATTTAGTTAACTCATCTATAAGGATTTTAAAAAATGAATTTAATGACATGATTAATGAATTAACTTTAAAAAACCAAGAAACGAGTAAAAAAGCCAACAAAGCAATGGTATTAATAATATTGGGTTTTGGATTACAGTTTTTAGTATATGCAATAAAGATATTTCACTAACTGAATAGTGTTTTGTAAAAAAAATATAAAAAGATATTGCGGTACCCATCAAAAAAATATGGAATAAAAGAAACATATAATCTGACTTTAAACCAAAAAAATAGATTATGATTAGAGCAAAAACTAAAGCTAATTGAGTAGACGGGTGACGACTTAAAAGTCGTCACTGCGCCTCTCACACCACCGTACGTACGGGTCTCGTATACGGCGGTTCACCAAATTGAAGTTTGCGTATTATTAATGTAATCTAACAAAGGTTTATACCCTTTTCGTTTAAGTCTAGAGACTGTAATAGTAGTCTTTAGAATAGGACTTTGAGCAACTGCCCAGCCTCCCATTCTTGTTCTACTCCAAGCATAGGCTTGTCCGATTTCTATACCTAATTGAATTAGGTTTTTACGTTTCCGTTCTAGTTTCTTCCAATCGTGCCAAATACAATAGCGCAACCGATTTCTTAGCCACTCATCTAGCTTTTTACTTTTTGCATAGATGTTGGTTAAGCGGTAATTGTTCATCCAGCCTCGGCAGACTTGATTAAGTCGTTCGAGTCGTTCTAACAACGACATGGGTTTGGTTTTCTTGGTTATACTTTTTAGGTTACGTTTAAACTTTGCCCAACTTTTATTGGCTACCACTAGTACATATTGTCCTTTTACACCCTTTTTATAGATGGGTACAAAACCATGCCCGAGTAACTCAAAGTTTACAGGTCTGCGGATGCCACTTTTGGCTTTGTTTATAGGTAATTTAAGTTTATCTTTTAAGAAGACAAACAGTCTATTTCCTATTTGTTTAGCCTCGCTTTTGCTTTTGGCGTAAACGCTAAAATCATCAGCGTAGCGAACATAACGCAAGCCCATGCTTTTCATTTCTTTGTCCAAAACATCTAACATAATATTAGATAATAAGGGACTAATTGGACTGCCTTGCGGGATGCCTTTTCTGCGCTTTTGGAGTTTTCCATCTATTAATATGGGAACTCTAAGCCATTTTCGGATTAATCGCAAAGTGGTCGGACATTTTACCTTGTGGTAAATAAGTTGCAGTAAGATACAGTGGTCTACTTGGTCAAAGAATCCTTCTAAATCAATATCTACAATATCTTGATAACCAGAATTGATATACGTTTGAGCTTGTAATACTGCTTTTTGGATGTTCTTTTGTGGACGGAAACCGTAACTAACGGGTTCAAAATCATATTCAAAATGAACCATTAATTGTTGACTTACCGCTTTTTGAAGCCACCTATCGACTACAGTTGGTATTCCTAATAGTCGGGTTTTACCCTGTCCTTTTGGAATGGTTACTCCTAATATTGAATTTGGATTATAGCTGTTTGTGCGAATAGTCGATAGTATAGTCGAACGGTTTTCTAATATATAAGCGGAAAGCTCCGTTGTTTTCATACCATCTACACCGCTCGCGCCTTTATTGCGCTCCACTTGTCGTGTTGCTTTAAAAAGGTTTGTTGCTGATAATACGTTTTCAATCATAGGTTTAATAATTCGTGTACTCCTGTTGGTTTAAAACTAGGCTAGCTAGGCATCCTAATCGAATTCCAACGTAATTTAATGTTCTGTCCTTCCCTACTTGTGAGACCATCTGAGGTATTGCCTCAACTCGTTTCCCGTAGGTACTATGACCTCTGCTGACTTCTCCAAATAACCAACTCGTAGTTTTGGAGACCTCCCCAGGTAATGACATCTTCTTTCTCTCAATCACTGCCGTATCTACATATTTACCCTTTTGGTGTTCGTTGGGCGTTACAATGATGTGCTTGCTTACCCAAGTAAATATGCCTCTGTATACGATTTCTGTTCGTCAGTACCGAGTTTTGTAGTTCCGCTTCCTTCAGATAGAACCTCACGGTTTTCACCCTTGCGACTTACTAATGCTTCAAGACGTTACTCCTGTACATAAGGGACTTGCACCCTCTAGATTAATTATTTACCTTTCCGTAAATAAAAGATGCCCATGCTGGGCACACACAACGTATAACAGCAAATAGCGGGTATTGTACTGAAAATTGTCATTTCAGAGATCAAGTAACAAACCACAAAACCGACAAGAACGTGTCCTTACTCCACGCCACTTGCGTTATACAAGACCGTTGCCATTAATACCAGAAAAACTTTGCGGATTGAAAAAAATGTACTAACTTTGTAATTACAAAACAAAGTTATGGAAACAGCAATTATAAAAATTGGAAATTCAAAAGGTCTGCGTTTAAGCAAGACTATTTTGGAAAAATACAACATAAAAGACAAAGTCGAAATGATTTTAGAAAAAGGACAAATAATCCTAAAGCCAATTGATAGCCCAAGAAAAAATTGGGGAAAAGCGTTTGAAGAGATGCGTGAAAATAATGATGACCGATTATTATTCAATGATGTCTTTGAGGACGAAAATTTTGAGGAATGGAATTAGAACAGTATTCAATCGTACTCGTAAATCTTGACCCAACAATAGGTAGCGAAATTAAAAAAACAAGACCTTGTGTAATTGTTTCGCCAAACGAAATTAATAAGTTTTTAAGAACAATCGTAGTTGCACCAATGACAACGAACTTGAAAAATTATCCAACCAGAATTAAAGTAAAGCATAACGGAAAAAAAGGAATGATTGCAATCGACCAAATTCGGACAATTGACAAATCTCGAATAATAAAAAAGTTTGACCAATTATCGAAATCTGAAATACAGAAATGCAAAGATATTATCAGAGAAACTTTTGTGGATTAAAACTGACTTTTGAACAAAAAAACGAAAAGTACTAATGCCAATTGAGTAGACGGGTGACGACTTAAAAGTCGTCACTGCGCCTCTCACACCACCGTACGTACGGGTCTCGTATACGGCGGTTCACCAAATTGAAGTTTGCGTATTATTAATGTAATCTAACAAAGGTTTATACCCTTTTCGTTTAAGTCTAGAGACTGTAATAGTAGTCTTTAGAATAGGACTTTGAGCAACTGCCCAGCCTCCCATTCTTGTTCTACTCCAAGCATAGGCTTGTCCGATTTCTATACCTAATTGAATTAGGTTTTTACGTTTCCGTTCTAGTTTCTTCCAATCGTGCCAAATACAATAGCGCAACCGATTTCTTAGCCACTCATCTAGCTTTTTACTTTTTGCATAGATGTTGGTTAAGCGGTAATTGTTCATCCAGCCTCGGCAGACTTGATTAAGTCGTTCGAGTCGTTCTAACAACGACATGGGTTTGGTTTTCTTGGTTATACTTTTTAGGTTACGTTTAAACTTTGCCCAACTTTTATTGGCTACCACTAGTACATATTGTCCTTTTACACCCTTTTTATAGATGGGTACAAAACCATGCCCGAGTAACTCAAAGTTTACAGGTCTGCGGATGCCACTTTTGGCTTTGTTTATAGGTAATTTAAGTTTATCTTTTAAGAAGACAAACAGTCTATTTCCTATTTGTTTAGCCTCGCTTTTGCTTTTGGCGTAAACGCTAAAATCATCAGCGTAGCGAACATAACGCAAGCCCATGCTTTTCATTTCTTTGTCCAAAACATCTAACATAATATTAGATAATAAGGGACTAATTGGACTGCCTTGCGGGATGCCTTTTCTGCGCTTTTGGAGTTTTCCATCTATTAATATGGGAACTCTAAGCCATTTTCGGATTAATCGCAAAGTGGTCGGACATTTTACCTTGTGGTAAATAAGTTGCAGTAAGATACAGTGGTCTACTTGGTCAAAGAATCCTTCTAAATCAATATCTACAATATCTTGATAACCAGAATTGATATACGTTTGAGCTTGTAATACTGCTTTTTGGATGTTCTTTTGTGGACGGAAACCGTAACTAACGGGTTCAAAATCATATTCAAAATGAACCATTAATTGTTGACTTACCGCTTTTTGAAGCCACCTATCGACTACAGTTGGTATTCCTAATAGTCGGGTTTTACCCTGTCCTTTTGGAATGGTTACTCCTAATATTGAATTTGGATTATAGCTGTTTGTGCGAATAGTCGATAGTATAGTCGAACGGTTTTCTAATATATAAGCGGAAAGCTCCGTTGTTTTCATACCATCTACACCGCTCGCGCCTTTATTGCGCTCCACTTGTCGTGTTGCTTTAAAAAGGTTTGTTGCTGATAATACGTTTTCAATCATAGGTTTAATAATTCGTGTACTCCTGTTGGTTTAAAACTAGGCTAGCTAGGCATCCTAATCGAATTCCAACGTAATTTAATGTTCTGTCCTTCCCTACTTGTGAGACCATCTGAGGTATTGCCTCAACTCGTTTCCCGTAGGTACTATGACCTCTGCTGACTTCTCCAAATAACCAACTCGTAGTTTTGGAGACCTCCCCAGGTAATGACATCTTCTTTCTCTCAATCACTGCCGTATCTACATATTTACCCTTTTGGTGTTCGTTGGGCGTTACAATGATGTGCTTGCTTACCCAAGTAAATATGCCTCTGTATACGATTTCTGTTCGTCAGTACCGAGTTTTGTAGTTCCGCTTCCTTCAGATAGAACCTCACGGTTTTCACCCTTGCGACTTACTAATGCTTCAAGACGTTACTCCTGTACATAAGGGACTTGCACCCTCTAGATTAATTATTTACCTTTCCGTAAATAAAAGATGCCCATGCTGGGCACACACACTGTATATAGCAAATAGGGCATTCGGTGGTTTGTGAAACTTTGGTAGTTATTTGAAACACCGCCAAATCGTTGATTTGGCTTTTAAGAATGAGTAATTTAAAAACAAAATAAACGATTTGGCTCAGTGCAAACTTGAAAGTTTATCGCTTTCTACTGCCCTACTTGCCATATACTAACAGTTAGCCACAAGCTGATGAAACTAAAATTACAAATTGAATTTAGATAACAACCTCTTATTTTTTTTCAGTGCATTAGGTGCTTTTAACAGTCTTGTTTTAAGTATCTATTTTTTGGTGTTCAAAAAAGCAAAGCTATCTTCAAATTATTTTTTAGGTGCCTTATTGGCTGTTTTGAGCATTAGAGTTTGGAAATCTATTTTTTTCTATTTTAATCCGAACTTATCAAAAATTTATCTGCAAATAGGTTTGTCTGCTTGTATTTTTATTGGACCGTTCTTGTATTTTTTTTTAAGAACTAAACTATCAAATTCTAAAAAACATACAAAGTACTTTATTTTTCAGTTAGTCATATTACTTTTGTTGGTATTGTTAGTTGGAATTCTTTATCCTTATGAAACAAATCCAGATTTATGGGGAACAGTCTTCTATAAAGTAATTAATTACCAATGGCTTTTGTATATTATTGCATCTATAACACTTATAAAACCTGTTTTTAAAAAAAGTATTCGATCGAAAACTAGTTTAAATTATGATGAAATTTTTGCCATAAGTGTATTTATAGGAGTTTTAATAATCTGGCTTTCTTACTTTTTCGCATCCTATACTTCATATATTATGGGAGCAATAACTTTTTCATTTTCAATATATCTATCAATATTAGTTATCTATTTCAAAAGAAAAACTTCCAATAAAAAAGAAAAATATGCTGATAATAAAATTAATGCAAATGATGCGAGTGAATTATTATTAAAAATCGACCAAGCTATACAAGAGCAAGAATTATACAAAAATCCTAATTTAACTTTAACTAAACTTGCTAAAGATTTAAATATTCGTTCTCATTTAATTTCTCAATTACTAAATGATAATCTAAACAAAAACTTTTCGTTATATATTAACGAATACAGAATTAAAGAAGCAAAAAGAATTTTGAAATTAGAACCCAATTTAAAAATAGAAGTTATTGCAGAAATGTGTGGTTTTAACTCTAATAGCACTTTCTATACTGCTTTCAAAAAAATCACCAATACTACCCCCTCCAAATATTTAAGTTCTACATAGTTTCTATATTCCTGATTTATACATTAGGAGTTTCAATGTATAAATCTTTAAGGTTTTATAATGGCTACTGTTTTAATATTGCTTAAAAGTTATTTAACAATTAAAAACAGATCTTATGAAATATTTACTTTTAGTTATTGCTACTGTATTAATTAGTAGTCAAACATTTTCTCAAACAGATGAAAGTCGGATAAAAAACACTTTACTAAATTATATCAATGGGACTTCATATAATAATACCAAACTCATTGAAAAAGCGTTTTATCCCGAAGCTAATTTATATCTAACAAAAAATAAGGACGAACTCTGGACCGTTCCTATTTCTGAATATACGAGTTGGTATACAAAGGCAACTCCTGGAAAATTTAATGGGAGAACGGGAAATGTTTTATCCATAGAATATTTTAACAATATTGCGATGGCAAAAGCTGAAATAGTGATACCTGCAAAGAATACAAGATACATAGATATGTTTTTGTTGAAAAAAATTAATAATGAATGGAAAATAATTAGCAAAAGTGCCGATAGCCAAAAAAGCAATGCTAATAGCAATAGAATTCTTTTTATTGTTTCAAATGCACACTATTATGGAGATTCTAAATTACCAACAGGAAATAGTTATTCTGAAATAGTAAATGCCTATGATACCTTTAAAAAGGCAGGATACACAGTTGATTTTGTTAGCCCAAAAGGTGGAAGTATTCCTTTAGCATATATCAACACTACAGATTCTTTGCAAAAAACCTACTTGTATAATGCAGACTTTATGTATGCTCTAAAAAACACAAAAAATCCAAACCAAATAAACCCGAACCAATATAAAGCTGTACATTATATTGGTGGAGGAAGCGCGATGTTTGGCGTACCTGAAAATAATGCCATTCAGAAAATAGTAATGACAATTTATGAAGAGAAAAATGGAATTATATCATCTGTTTGTCACGGAACAGCAGGCATAGTTCATCTAAAAACAAAAGATGGAAAGTTTCTAGTTGCAGGTAAAACTATAAATGGGTATCCAGATGCATTTGAAAGAGAAGGTGCTGAATATTTAAAGCAATTTCCTTTTTTTATTACAAAAACTATTGAAGAACACGGAGGTATTTTTAAATATTCACCGAGAAATTCTGTACACGTTGAAGTAGATGGAAATTTAATTACAGGACAAAATTATTTATCTTCAAAGACAGTGGCTTTAAAAATTATTGAGAACCTAGAGAATCACAAAAACTAATTAAATATTAACAGAACAAAGCCAGTGGCTAATAACTAAGAATTCGGCTCGCCGATAGGCCAGAGCTGAATTCTGTGTTGACGAATCCGGTTGATTTGCCGTGCTATGGGTAAAACGATGCGTTTATAGAAGGTTGATTGGAGATTGCGATGCGATTGATGCGATCAAAGCGTATAGAGATCACTTTTTTTTACATTCTTGGTGGGTTTTTAGTAGTTTTTAACTTAAAATTTCTGTTTTTTATCAATTCATTCTAAAGTTAAGGCATAGCAAAGCCAGGCCGCTTTTGCAGAATGATTTTTAGTTACTCATATTCAATTTTTTGTCTTTTAGTAAAACGCGCCAATTTTCGGGTGGTCCACGTTCATTAAACAATAAAATGGTATGTAGTCTTCCCTTTTTACAAACAGGACATTGGCGGTGCAAAACGGGGTTGTCTGTTTTAATACATTCTATTTTTACTGTAGCCAGTTCAGCTTGTAGTTTTGGTAGTTTCTCCTTTTTCCAAGGGCTGCTTAAAATGCCATAATGCCGTATGCGGGTAAATCCTTTGGGTAAAATATGCATGGCAAAGCGCCTAATAAACTCCGCACTTGATACTGTTAAATTGGTTTTCTTACCAGCACGACGGTAATCCTTGGCAGTAAAAGTGACCTTCTTATTTTTACAATCCACATCCCTAATCCGATGGTTGCTAATCGCTATTTTGTGGGTATATCTACCCAAGTATTCT